>NZEI01000118.1 GCA_002690405.1 Gammaproteobacteria bacterium | reverse complement strand
GCCGCGCTCGGCCGCAAGATGGGTTAACCATCCGATAGCCTGTTTTTCCGTAAGGTGATGGGCCCTGAAGACACCAGTGGCAGTAAGCTGATCGCCGGCCATTGCCGCTGTGAACACCAACTCACCATCCGGCACCTTAAAACGCACCGAACCGCCATCGTTATCCATAACATCTGCCCAGCAGCCTCTGGCGGGACATACATCGCCCACCGCGCCCACGATGGTGACGGCTTTGTCGACATAGGAATATGGGTCGTTGATCAACTGGGAAATCTTTACCGCGAGCGGCCTTGATGACTCAGAAGTGGACTGCACTTGCTTACCAGCAGCTGCAGCCGTAGCAGACTGCACCAGCAAGATGGCAGAGAATACAACTGCGGGCCAACCTATTGCGCTGTAAGTGCGTGCTAAATAACTCATACCCTTGAGAACTCCTTCAGCCCTATCCGTCTAACTGGTTTATTTCTAGGGGCTCGTTTCCATAACCTCCGTTACTCAGCGCATCAGCGATCCGCCACAAGATGGTCGCGCTCCCCTGACTGCCTTCGATAGCAACAAATCGGTTCACTGCTATGTTGAGTAGAGCGTTGTTGAAATTGGTAATCGTGCGGAGATTTAACTCAAGATCAATTTCCTGCATTTTTTCCTCGATTTCCTGCATCCAACCAGCGACCGCCTGGAGATCTTTATCCATTTATACAGTCCGTGCCGAAACTTGCAGACCACCTTACATGAGAATGATTATCATTACCATATTGAAATCAAGTTTATTTCGCTCACACTGAACAAAGTCAAAGCTCGGCTATTCGAGTAGCAACGCTTAGCTAAGATAAGGATAAGAGCCCAATGAAAATAGAAACCGTAGACCAGCTTCGCGAAGTTGTCGGACACCCGAATCCAGCTACCGAACAAAAAAAATCTACCGGTCTCACAAAAGATGCGATCGAATTTATCGGTAATTCGCCGCTCTTACTTCTCGCAACCGCCTCAGATGCCGGAGCAATGGATGTTTCACCAAAGGGCGATGCACCAGGGTTTGTGCAAATAGACGAGCACAACAACCTACTGATCCCGGATCGGCGCGGTAATCGATTAGTCGATGGCCATCTTAATATTTTGCAGAATCCAGCAGTCGGATTGATATTTATCGTCCCCAATACCCGCGAAACTTTGCGCGTGAATGGATCAGCCGAGCTAGTTGTGGACGAGCAGTTGCAAAAAGCAATGTCGAATCAGAATCACCCTGCAGTACTGATTACCCGCGTACATGTGCGCGAGTGTTTCTTCCACTGCGGCAAGGCGCTGATTCGATCTCACCTTTGGCAGCCCGATACCTGGCCTGATAAAGCTCGGGTTTCGTTTGGTCGTCAGTACGTTGAGCGGTCAGGAGCCGATGAAGCGTTAGCCGAGGTAATAGATGCAAACATCGAACTCGACTACAGAGACAATCTGTAAACGAAGATTTAACCGAGCTTTAGGAGTCCAAGCTGGTTTGAGGAATAGGCGGCACCGTGCGCACAACGGCTTTCGCTACCGCCAAAGCATTAGCGCTAGCTATTAAGCACCGTCAAATCAACAGGCGCCCCCGGGGTAGGCTTCGCACCATTAGCAATCGCATCGGCTAAACGCCATAAGATTCCGGCAGTGAATTTCCCTCCCTCTACAGCGACTATCCGGTTCACCGCCAGATTAAGCAAAGCGTTGTTGAAGCGTGTTTGCGCCGACAAAGGCGCTTCGCTGACAATCGGCTCGATTCGACGCTCTAGAGTTTCCATGGCCAGTTCAACTGCCCATGCGTCATATTCGGCTCGTCCAAGCTTATTCATCGCCACAGTGCCCCCATTGAGAAATAACCCATAACTTGCCCCTCGCTATTGTATTGATAATCATTCTCATTTAGATTTACGTTGAATTCAATACCTAATTAGGTTTTCCCATGCACGAGGTCAGTTCCGATAAACCATCCGCACAGGCAAATGCCGTAGAAATTGAAACACTGGCTGCTGCAGGTCAGTTTTCGATCTTCGCAATCCGCGTGTGGTCCTCGGCAGCAAAGCAAAGAATGCCCATCGAACATGCACTGGGACGGTTCTTTAACGACTTCAGGTGCGGCCCTGCATTACCGTTATTCGATGAATGTATGGCTCTGCTCGCAGTATCCGCGATTAGAAAAGTCGAAATAGGTTGCTGTCCATCGAATATGTTCGTTGTTGCGGACGAGGACATTTTACTGCGTTGCTTTGCCGCCCTAGAGCGCGGGACCACCGATAAGGCTGAGAAGATCATCGGCGAGGTAATTATATCGCCGCTAACAAAAACCTTTTGTCGCTCCGCTCTACTCTATGTTCAACATCTCAGCGATGCGGGACTCGCCTTTACACGCCCGGTTAATCTATCGGTGGTTAATACATGAGACGCAATAGGCGACTTGAAGACGCCATACAACTGGGGAAACTCACCGCTGTCTGCTTAACGGCATTGCTCCTCTACGGACTAAGTTGGGTACCGTTCTTTTAACTGCGCAAAAGCGAAAAAGACAATCGGTATCAGCAACCCCTCATAAACCTCGACGATCCGGCTTATTGATTAGGCAAGCTCCCGCAGCTCCCGTACAAGATCTGGCGGCGCGTCGGCAGGTAGCGATATAACATTGATCGGCCCGGAGAATCGGCTTTGCACAGCGTCTCGAATTTCGCTGTATCGACCTACCGCGCAAAATTGGTGAACCACGTCGTCGGGGATTTCCTCGGTCATCTCCTGCCATTGACCTTTTTTCGACATGTCATTGAGCTTGTGCCCAAGATCCTGCCAACCGTGGGCTTCAAAAACAGGCCAATACGACGGGGTCGAGCCATAAAAACCAACCCGCATACGCACCCACTCAAACATTTTATTTACGGCCTCGTCGTCTTCGCCTGTGACCACAAATCCACCACCAGAGATTTCGAAGTCATGGCGGTTCTTACCTTTGGCGTCCAATCCCGCTTCAAGTTTAGGCAGCACCACCGCGTCTAAATATTTGCGCGTACAAAAGGCGTGCAGCATCACACCATCGCACTCTTCGGCGGCCACTTTCATCATCGCCGGCCCGACCGCCGCAATTTGGATTTTCGGCACATCGCTATGTAACGGCTCTGGAGTAAAATTAGGCGTCATCAAACTGAATTGATAATGCTCGCCTTGATAATCCAACTGGGTGCCGTTTTTCCAACAATCCCAAATTGCACGAACGGCCTGCACGTATTCCCGCATACGCGGCGCCGGCGCACTCCAAGGTACGCTGAAGCGCCGGATATTATGGCCCTTAACTTGGCTGCCTAGCCCGAGCGTAAAATTGCCGTTGGAAGCTCGCTGCAAATCCCACGACATATTCGCCGCCACCATCGGGCTGCGCGCAAAGGCAATGGCGATACTGGTGCGTAGCTCCAAGGTCGAGGTATGTGCCGCGGCCACAGCCAACGGCATAAAAGCATCTTGCCGATTTTCCTGGGTGGATATGCCACTGAAACCATTCGCTTCCGCTGCTTGGGCTGCCGCTCCCACCGCATTGAGGTCATGGGCCGGAATTCCAGTATTGATCTTCATTGGCCGTTCTCCAGAGACTTGGATTTATTACTGCTGCTTTTCTTGGGCGCGTTTAAAGCCATCGCGCTCCATCATGCTCGCTAGGTAACGCTGGCAATTCGGCTTATAGCGCTCATCAAGACCAAGGGAGCGACCTAGAAACAGCGCATAATGCACAGCAATATCCGCCATGGTGAACTTATCGCCTACTAAAAATTCTTTACCCTCTAATGCCATTTCTACCGACCGCAAGCGCGATAGATACCAAATTGAATAATCCTCTACCACCTGAGGAATACGCCGCTCTTCTGGCTCCAAACGGGTGTATCGCAGCACTAGGGTTTGCGGAAAAGTTAGGGTGGCATCACTGCGATATAACCAATTTAAGTACTCGCCATAGCCAGGCTCATCGACCCGTATACCCAACGGCGAGGGGCCATATTTATCGACAAGATATTGGCAGATACCAGACGACTCGGTCATGGTCACATCGCCATCAATAAAGGTGGGTACCGTGCCCAGAGGATTAAGATCCAGGTAACCGGGATAAGTAGCCCGAGGCGGGAACTCCATATTGATGAGTTCGTAATCGAGTTGCATTTCTTCCAACGCCCACAAGGCCCGTAAAGACCGCGCATCTCTGCAGTGGTATAGCTTCATTAATTTTCTCTCTTGTTGCTGCGCAGATTACTGCGCACGTTCATGATCACTGCTGGCCGCTACACCGCTTCATCAAGTAATAGTGGCGCTAACAATTCACGATGATATGCGGTATCGCCAAACTGATACTGACACCAAAGGGCACGGCGCAAATACAACTGGGCATCGCATTCATAGGTGAAACCAAAACCACCATGAAATTGCACAGCCCGGTCTCCGGCAAAAGCAAAGGCCTCACTGCCCTGAGCCTTAGCCATACGCACGGCTTCCTCAGCAGCGTTTGTATCACCGGCGGCCATTACCGTGGCGGCGTGGTATAGGTGCGAACGACACGCTTCTAATGACAGAAGTATTTGCACCGACGGATGTTTTAGCGATTGGTAACTGCCAATGTACTCATCAAATTGCTTGCGCGTGGTGAGATAATCGATAATCACATGCAGTACGCCTGCTAAGCCACCGGACATCTCGGCCACCAGCAATAGCATGGCTGCTTGTTCCAGAGCGGCAAAATCTGCCCCATCCAGAAGTTGCCTTTGCGGTACTGAGATTCCATCGAGCTGCAACGTATAACTACGCCGAGTTTCATCGATTACCACCTCACGTGTCAGCGCCCCTGGCGGTATTTGATCTGCCTGAATCAAGACCAAACGCGCTGCGCCGTCGAGCATAACCGACACCACCATGACCTTAGCCTGAGGCGCATCCAGCACAAAGCACTTAGTCCCGGTCAGAGTTAGAGCATCTCCACTTGCGGTAGCGGTTGCAGCAATTTCTTGCAGTCGCCAATTGCCGTCCTCCTCGGTCAGTGCAACAGAGGCAGGCGCACCAGCGGCGATTTCGCCCAGCCACTGACTCTTTTGTTGCTCAGTACCGCTGGTAATTAGGGCTTGGGCGGCCAGCGTGGTCGCTACAAAGGGTGACCCCATCAAGTGCCGGCCCATGCTTTCAACAATGGGTACGGCGTCAGCCAGATTCATACCCAAGCCACCATACTGTTCTGGAATCGTTACCCCAAGCCAGCCCAACTCGGCCATAGCCTGCCAAAGTTCTGCTGTGGTGCTGTGTTCTTGTGCTATTTGTTTTCGTACCGCATCGATGGGCGAATGAGTACGACAAAAATCTGCTGCTGTCTCCAGCAGCATGCTTTGCTCTTCGCTAAATTCTATTGTTGCCATATGCCCCCCTACTTCGGCAGGCCGAGCACGCGCTCGCCAATAATGTTGTGTTGAATCTGACTTGTGCCGCCGCCAATGGTTCCGGAAAAAGCGTTCAGATAAGAACGCTGCCACATACCGCCATCAACCGCCTCGCTGCTGACATAGCGAGCGCCATTGGCGCCCTGTAACGATATCGCGAACTGGCACATACGACGTTTCAGTTCACTCGAACGCAACTTACCGGACATACTGACCGCAGTAGGCCAGTCACTGGCCAAGGCTGGCACGTTAGAACGTGTAGCCATTAGCGCGTTACTGCGAGACTCGGTAATTAAATCAACCAACTGCCCGCGCACATGCGGATCCTCGATGGCCGGGCGTCCATTGCGCTTGGCGCGCCGTGCCAGCTCCACAATGTCGTTAATACTGAGGTCCATCATCGATAAACCACCGGCTTGACCACCTACAGCACCGCGCTCAAAAGTCAGCGTGGTCATGGCAACTTTCCAACCCTCGCCCTCCTTACCCATAAGACTCGACGCAGGAATACGCGCATCATTAAAGAACGTCTGGCAAAACCCATATTCGCCCGTCAGCTTCTTGATCGGACGCGGTTCAACGCCCTGAGCGTCCATTGGCGCGAGGAAAAAACTCAGGCCAGCATACTTATTTGGTCCGCCCGTGGCGGTGCGGGCCAGCAGAATCATGTATTTGGCATAACTACCGAGGCTGGTCCATATCTTGGAGCCATTAATAACGTATTCGTCACCGTCTTTGACCGCACGGCATTGCGCACTACCCAAATCCGAACCGTGGTCAGGTTCGGAAAACCCCTGACACCAAATATCTTCGGCGCTGAGAATGCCTTTGATGTATTTCTGTTTTTCTGCTTCCGTGCCCATATACAGAATCAGCGGTCCCGCCCAATTCAAACCAATGGTGTTGGGCAAGAACGGCACCCGATGCTTGGCCATTGTGCGCGTGGCAATATCCTGAAAGGCTTGGTCCACCCCGCCACCACCGTATTCTTCCGGCCACGCCATACCCACATAGCCGGCCTCGTAGACTTTATTCTGCCAGTCGCGCAAATATTCAAACTGCTGGTCAGTGCCGACCTCCATAAAGGTTTCCGGCAGAATGAAATCCGGTGTCGCCGGTTTGTTTTCTGCAAACCAGTGATCGGCCTGCTGCTCGAACTCTTTTAGTTCTGCCTTGGTCACGGACATGATCTTCCCCTTGTTATCTTTGTTTGCCTTAATTTTCTCGACGCGTTTTGACTTTTTGTCTCTTTATGCCGGGCGCTGATTTACTGATTTCCCATCTGCCCTTGGCGCTTTCAGCTTCGACCTAGCTATTATTCCTTCAACTCCATTAGCGGCGCGATCAATTCAATCCATTTACGCACATAGTCAGCAGTAGTCGCAGAAGTCACGCCATATTGTTCTTGAATCAGCAAGCCCCGCATAAAACTACGGGTCATATTGAGCAACATCACTACCTCTTCAGCATCGCCACTTACCGATCGGTACCGAGCTAATGACTGTTGGTCGAGCTTTTGCCCCCAATCAACAAGGTCTGACGCAATACGCTGCCGCAATGCCGAGTCTGTTCGCGCCGCATTCAGCACCTCCATAAGCGCACGATATGCCGGCGTATTAATAAAACGCTGCCACGCTTCGAGCAGTGCATCTTCTACAGTCTGCGGCTGGGTCGCGCGCGCTTGCACGGTGCGCAACAAAAGCGTGTCTACGGTCGCCGCGATCAAATCTTCCTTGGTATGGAAATGGTGCTGTACCGCACCTTTCGAAAAATCAGCCATCGCAGCCACACGCTTGAGCGATGTTTCGGCATAGCCCACCTCTGCGAGGGACGCGATTGTCGCATCGCATATAGCCATTCTGGCACGCTCACTCTTTGCTTGTTGCAACCCAACTTCTAGATTCACATGCCCCCCAAAAAACCGAGCAACGCCGTTGATTACCTGTAAATTATCGGCTCAACTGGCGCCAAGTCATTCTTCAAGTTAGCACAAAAAAACATTTTAAAAACCTTCTGGCCGGCTTTTTTTTCTGCTACTTTTGGCGGACGGTTAATCGCAAGTTTGATCATTCAAGCTGTAAATATTGCTCTCGGGGGGGAGGACTTAATGCCTGTTTTGAACTCGAAGCTGGACCTCAAGGACAGCGTTTTTCAACAAAATAAAGCCGACATGGTGGCAACACTTGATGAGCTGCAGGCACTCTATGATCAGGCTGCCGAGGGCGGCGGCGAAGAGGCGGTGGCGCGCCTGCGCACCCGCGGCAAAATGCCCATACGCGAACGCATTGCCCACGTGCTGGACCGCGACTCGCCATTCTTAGAGATTAGCCCCCTTGCGGCTTGGCGCTCTTCTTTCGACATCGGTTCTGGATTCGTAGTTGGTATTGGCGTAATCGAAGGTGTTGAATGCGTGATTCTCGGCCACGATCCCTCGGTGCGTGCTGGCGCGTTCAATGCGTTCAACTCCAAGAAGCTCATGCGTGGCCTGGAGATCGCTCGCGAAAACCGCATGCCTTACGTGCAATTCGTTGAGAGCGCCGGAGCCGACCTAAGAGGCGAGGAAAGCGATGGCGGTGATCCGAATAAAGCAGCTGAAGCGTCAATTCGCCGGGAACTTGGCCACTTTGCCGAATCCGGCCGACTGTTTTATGAAATTTCCGAACTATCGAAACTGCGCATTCCAACCATTTCTGTGGTGTTTGGCGCAGCAACAGCCGGTGGTGCCTATCAACCGGGTATGAGTGACTACAACATCATGGTCAAAAATCAGGCCATGGTGTCATTAGGCGGCCCACCATTGGTAAAAATGGCTACCGGCGAGGATGCCAACGCCGAGGATCTCGGTGGCGCCGACATGCATACGCAAATTTCGGGTTTAGGTGACTATCTGGCGCAAGACGAAATGGACGGCATTCGCCTATGTCGAGAAGTCGTCTCACATTTGAACTGGCGCAAACTCGGACCTGAACCCAATCCAGAATTTGATGAACCGGTGCACGATCCAGAGGACATGCTGGGATTAGTGTCACAAGACCTGAAAACCCCGCTAGATATCCGTGAAGTCATCATGCGCGTGGTCGATGGCTCAAAATTTGAGGAATTCAAACCTCTGTACGGCCCAACCGTCGTATGCGGCTGGGCATCCGTACAAGGATTTCCGGTCGGCATCGTCGGCAACAATGGCGCTTTATTTTCTGAAGCAGCCGAGAAGGCCGCACAGTTTATTCAGCTATGTAACCAGATCGATGTGCCCATCTTATTTCTGCACAACATCACCGGCTTTATCGTCGGCACTGATTTTGAGCAGGGCGGGATCACCAAGAATGGCTCGAAGATGGTCAACGCCGTGTCGAACTCCACAGTACCGCATATCACCATTATCGTTGGTGCATCCTATGGTGCCGGCAACTATGGTATGAGCGGACGCGCATTTGGCACCAAATTCACTTACATATGGCCATTTTCAAAAATAGCTGTGATGGGTCCGTCAGTCATGGCGGGCGTTATGACCATTGTTGGACGCGGCGCGGCGGCACGACGCGGCATTGAATTCGATGAGGAAGCGGACGCCCAACGGGCTGCATTTGCTGAACACTGGGCCGAGGAGCGATCCAAAGGCTTGTACGCCACCTCAAGGGTCTCTGATGACGGCATGATCGACCCTAGAGATACGCGCAATGTTATCGCGATGTCCCTGTCAGCTTGCCACAACAACAGCGTTAAGGGCACCAAGGAGTACGGCACATGGCGCATGTAATCACACCAATCACACGCTTACTGATTGCCAACCGCGGGGAGATAGCGCGACGCATCATTCGTACGGCTCACGATATGGGTATCAGCACCGTAGCGATCTACGCCGATGGCGATGCCCAAGCACCCTTTGTAAAGGAAGCCGACAGCGCTGTTGCGTTAGACGGCCGCACAACCGCAGAAACTTATCTGGACGTAGATAAAGTGCTGGCGGCTTGCGCACGCAGCGGTGCCGATGCCATTCATCCCGGGTACGGATTTTTGTCGGAAAACGAAGCCTTTGCACAGGCGGTTATCGATGCAGGCATCAAATGGCTTGGACCCACCCCAGAAGTAATTGGCTTGATGGGAGATAAATTGTCCGCCAAGCGACTTATGGACGAAGCCGGTGTTCCCACACTGCCAGGTATTGAGATTTCCGCTGACACCGACATCGCTGCGGCGGCCAAAGAAATTGGCTATCCCGTTTTAGTAAAAGCCTCCGCAGGTGGCGGTGGCCGCGGCATGCGAGTCGTGGAACAAGAGGCAGACCTACTCGGCGCAGTAGAGGGCGCAAAACGCGAAGCCGGCAGTTCATTCGGCGACGACACCGTATTCTTGGAGAAATGGCTGGCTGTGTCCCGACATGTGGAGATCCAGATCCTCGGCGACACCCACGGCAATTTAGTCCACTGCTATGAACGTGAATGCTCTATTCAACGCCGCCATCAAAAAATTATCGAAGAGGCCCCCTCACCCGCTGTTACCGACGCAATTCGCTCGCGCATGGGTGATGCAGCTATCGCTGCGGCAAAAAAGTTAGGCTATTCATCTGCTGGCACAGTGGAATTTCTGCTCAGTGGCGAAGACTTTTACTTTCTCGAAGTAAACGCTCGGCTACAGGTAGAGCACCCAATAACAGAAGAAATCATTGGTAAAGATCTAGTCCGCGAGCAAATTCGCGTGGCCGAGGGTGAAACACTGTCTTTCACTCAAGACGATCTCAGCATTAACGGTCATGCCATCGAGGCACGCTTGTACGCCGAAGACCCAGCCAAGGGGTTTTTGCCGGCGCCGGGACCCGTTCTAGCTTGGACACCGTCAACAGTTGGTAAGGCACGCTTCGACTCAGGAGTGGAAACAGGCAGCGAAATCAGCACCCAATTTGATCCGATGATTGCCAAAGTCATCGTCCACGCACCTAGCCGCCGAGAAGCGGCCGGTCGCCTAGCACGGGTGCTTGAGACCACCGAGATCCAAGGACTGCGCACCAATCGAGATTTTTTGGTGGCAACACTGCGTACCGGGGAGTTTCTTGCCGGTGATACAACTACCGACTTTATTGAGCGCGTAGAACCTGCGCGCACACGGGACATTGCCCGCCAAGAACTGATCGAAGCGGCTATTGCCGTGGCTATGGAATCTCAGGCTCAGCGCCGCAATAAAGCAAAGGTTCTACGCAGCCTGCCCAGTGGCTGGCGTAACTCGACTATGCCAATGGAGCAGTTGAACTTTCGCTGCGGCGACGATGACATTGAGTTGGCGTACCGACTGCACCGAGATGGCCGCTTTCGCCTGATCTGCGACGAAGAGGAGCATCTGATTGAGGCTTATGAATGCGGTTCCGGGACTGTCGATTTAGACGACAATGGAAGACGCCTGCAATTCACAGTTCAAGCCCATGGGAACGATTGGCTAGTACACAGTAACGCTGGCGATCTGGTGTTACAGCAACAGCCACGCTTTCCAGACACCAGTCTCGACGGCAACACGGGCGGCCTTACCGCTCCCATGCCCGGTTCGGTCTTAGCAACCGAGGTCGCCGCCGGCGCATCAGTCGCCAAGGGCGATTTGCTGCTCATTATGGAAGCCATGAAGATGGAACACCGCATTACCGCTCCGCGCAATGGCGTGATCGATGCAGTGCATGTATCTGTTGGCGATCAGGTCGATAACGGCCAGTTATTGGTCTCTATGGCCGAAGAGTAAGGAACCTACCTATGCCAACAACCGAAGCAACACTGTACGAAGTTAAGCAAGGCGCTGCGTGGATCACCCTCAATCGACCCGAAAATCGCAATGCGCTGTCGTCTGTATTGGTGACCGAATTATACGACCACTTAATGGCGGCTAATGCTGACGACGGCGTGCGCAGTATTGTCATTACCGGAAACGGCCCGGCCTTTTGTGCCGGCGCAGATCTAAAAAGTCCTCCTGGCCAATTGTCCGAAGGATCAGACCGCGCAGTCCCCTATGCAGACGTGCTCACCACGATCATAGATAGCCCTAAGCCAGTGATCGCCGCTGTCAACGGCGCTGCTTTTGCCGGAGGCCTTGGTCTGGTTGGCGCCTCCGACATCGTTGTGACTCGAGAAGATGTGCAATTCAGCTTTAGCGAAGTACGGATTGGCGTTATTCCCGCAATCATCTCCGTAGTATGCCTGCCCAAGCTTGGTACTCACCATGGCATGAAATTATTTTTGACCGGCGAGCGCTTTGACGGACCGCAGGCCGTGGCCATGGGATTAGCCCACCGAGCAGTGAGTGGAGACGATCTGCATGCCGCGGTGCAAGAAGAAATCGACATGATCAATATGGGCGGCCCAATAGCGGTCCAAGAATGTAAGAAGCTAGTACGCCGCGTACCTCAGTTGTCCCTCGCCGACGGGTTTAAAGAAACGGCTGAGTGGAGTGCAAGAATGTTTCGCTCTGAGGAGGGCGCTGAGGGCATGGCTTCATTCCGCGAAAAACGCAAACCATCCTGGGTGCAAAACTAAAATCAGGCATAAGTGGAGTCGGAGGGGATCATGACCGAGGTAATACGCATAGGGAATTGCAGTGGCTTTTACGGTGACCGATTAGCTGCCGCGCGAGAAATGATCGACGGCGGTCCAATTGACGTGCTCACAGGCGACTACCTTGCCGAGTTAACGATGTCGATTCTGTACAACCAGCAGCAATCCCGCGGCGAGAACATGGGCTACGTAGGTACGTTCTTAAAGCAACTCAAAGAGGTCGCAGCGGACTGCAAAGCGCGCAACATAAAGATCGTTACGAATGCTGGCGGCCTAAACCCTAAGGGCATGGCAGACGAAGTTGAAAAGATTCTTGCTGAACTCGGCGTCGACGCCAAAGTGGCCTACATAGACGGCGACAACTTATTACCAGACCTTGAGGCCTTGCAGGCCGATGGCGAAAAATTCACAAATTTAGATACCCAAGTTGATTTGTGCGACAGCACTCAACAGGCTCTGACGTCGAATGCTTATCTGGGCGGCTGGGGCATTAAGGAGGCGCTAGACCAAGGCGCCGATATTGTTATTTGTCCAAGGGTAACGGATGCTGCTGTGGTTATTGGCCCGGCCGCTTGGAAATTTAACTGGCAACGCGACGACTATGACGCACTGGCCGGGGCGCTAACGGCCGGACACATCATAGAATGTGGCGCTCAATGTTGCGGCGGCAACTACGCATTCTTTGAAGAAGTGCCAAGCTTCCGCGATGTTGGCTATCCGATTGCTGAGATTGAGGCCGACGGCAGCTTCACCATCACCAAACACCCAGGCACCGGTGGCTTGATTTCCGAGGGCACAGTAAAGGCTCAGTTGCTGTATGAAATTTCCACCCCCGCCTATTACAACCCTGATGTGATCGCGCACTTCGATACTTTGCAGATCGCCCAAGCAGGCGCAGACCGAGTTTATGTCAGCGGCTGCCGCGGTAGTACGCCGCCCCCTACCCACAAGGTTTGCTTCAATACTCGCGGACCGTACAAACAATCTATGGAGACTCTGCTCACGGGGCTGGACATCGAAGAAAAAGCCGAGCGCTACTTGGATGCAATCTTCCACAATCTCGGCGGTCGCGAGCAATTCGACGATGTTGATGTGCAATTAATTCGCAGCGATCACGATGACCCTGACAGCAATGAAGTTGCACACGCTGCGCTACGGGTAACCATTACTCACTCCGACCCCGACAAGTTCGGGCGCATGTTTGCGGCCAAAGTAACTGAGCTGGGACTTGCCGGCATACCTGGAAATACCGGCCGCGGTGCAGCAGGATTCAGCGGCGGCCCGGCGATTTACCATTGGCCTGCCTTGATCGACAGTCAGAAAATTACTGAACATGTGCACATCGGCGGCAAGTCGATCGAAGTACTGCCCACTCAGCGCTTAGGCCTGGAAGATATTTACTATCAGCAGAATCCCGCAAATATTCAGCCCGCGCCTGCTGGCCCAACTCGTCGTATTCCGTTTGGCCGACTATTCGGCACCCGCTCGGGTGATAAAGGTGGTAATGCCAACGTCGGTGTATGGGCTGTGACGGACGAAGCGTACAGTTTTTTATACGAATACCTGACCGTCGAAGAGTTCAAGCGTCTAGTGCCCGACTTCGGAGCTTTTGAAGTTGAACGCTACGACATGCCGAACCTGCTGGCGATGAACTTTTATATCAAGGGCGTTCTGGGCACAGGCGCGGCCTCAAACCATCGCATCGATAAACAAGCTAAATCATTGGGCGAATATTTACGCGCTAAGTACATCGAGGTGCCGGAAATACTCGCTGAGGGAATCGCCTAATAGACTGGGGTTTTGCCAGCGGGGGCCTTACCTGCTGGCGCTGGTTCGCTGCATAAAGTGCGCCTCTAGGTAGTCCAACTTTGCGGCGATCACGCCAGCACGCACCTGATCCTCGTCATCGAATACCAACCACTGATCGCGACTCGCCTGATAGGCAGGCCAGCCCAATAACGATGGCCCGTTGGGATTGCCACTGCGGGCAAAATTGCTCCAATAGCCTTGCAAACGTCTGGATAGAGCAGCCATCTGGGGATCGCCCGCGGCCTCGCCACGCCAGAGGTAATAGCCGTCAACACCGTGAGGCGTGCCTGGCCATTCTTCAGCTCTGCTTGTTGGTACGAAATCTACATAGTACGCCCAAGCGGAGCTATCTCTTTTGCTCATACTACGCACCATCGTGCGGGCGGCGAGCACGTAACGATTGTCGCCAAACATTTTTTTCAAGCCGAACTCTTCGCTGACCCCAAAATCCTCGGCATAAAGCTGGCGCGCAGTAATCCAATCGTGTTCGTGAAAGCGTCTGAAGTCGTCCAATGTGATGCCCGATGCGGGTTGTACCGTTCCCTCGAAACTGCTGCCTCCCATAATTAACGGCACATCATGCTGTTTCCCCTGCCTTGCAAGCACCGCCGGCTCGCCCACCAAACCGACACCATCGACAATGGGCAGTTGGAATCCCGACAATGCGTAAATTAGCGCCGAGCCATCCAGAGCGCGCAATTGCGCCTCAGTTATAGCAGTGGGATCAACCACTGCGGCAACGCGCTCTGATAATTGTTCCGCACTTGGCATGGGTTGCAGGTCCATGCCTAAAGTTGGCAGCGCTGCGGCATTCTTAGATCGCGGTAGCGCCCAAGTTGCATAGCCGCTTTGAGCGATCGCTTTATGAAAAAGCCCATCGGCAAGCGGGCTGACCATAAGCATATTGACCGCCATACCGCCCGCTGAGACCCCAAATATAGTGACATTATCGGGATCACCACCAAACTGATGGATATTCCCTTGCACCCATTCCAGCGCCGCGATCATATCCAACAAGCCAAAACTCGCTGCACTAGCCCCCAAGGCTGGGTGCGCAAAAAAGCCAATGGGGCCCAATCGATAATTAAAGGACACCACAACAACCCCGTGCCGCGCCATAACCTCACCGGGGATTTCGCCCGAACCACTGCGAAAACCACCCCCATGAATCCAAACCATCACTGGCTGCTTGGCGGGTTGCAGTTGCTTCGACCAGACATTCAACGTCAAACAATCTTCACTGACGGAGGGCGGACGATCACCCGAAGTACGTTGCATGCAACGCGGCCCGTAGGTGTGCGCTTGCAGAGGTTCCGGGTAAGCAGACGCAGGACGCGGTGGCTGCCAGCGCAAGGGACCAACAGGAGGTTGGGCGTAAGGAATCCCGCGAAAGACCGCGATGCCCCGTTCTTCTAGCCCCTCAACAACACCATCGCTGGTTACGGCAATATGGATGGCCTCAGCACGCGCCAGGGTACTCCAGACCACCGCAAACACCCATAACCAGACGGTGTAACGACCGACTCTCGCATAATCCATGAACGCCTCCTCCCTCGCGTTATATTATTGCATTACGAACAAGTCGCAACGTGCATTAGCACTTACGACATCTGGCAGCGGCCTAATGGTGACCAGACGCGCAGTGGGACGCCAAAACACCAATGCGGTAACCAGATTCCAGCGCTTGTGGTACATTTTCGGATCACATAAGTACCTTACTCACTTCATCGTGGGAGCGGAGAAAGCTATGCAGAATTTTGATGTCGTTATTGTAGGTGCGGGAATCTCCGGTATTGGAGCTGCCTGCCATCTGCAGTCAGAGTGTCCTGAGAAAACCTTCACGATCCTCGAATCTCGTGGGCAGAGCGGGGGTACTTGGGATTTATTTCAATATCCGGGGATTCGCTCCGACAGCGACATGCATACCCTCGGCTTTAACTTCAAACCCTGGACCGCTGCCAAGTCCATCGCTGACGGTCCCTCGATAAAAGACTACTTGACCGAGACCATCGCGGAACATGGGCTTAGCGACCATATTCAACATGAGCACAAAGTGCTGAGCGCGAATTGGTCGAGCAGCGACAGTGCATGGACTGTTACCGCAGAACACCAGGGCGAAACCCAGAAATTCAGATGTAATTTTTTAATGATGTGCAGCGGCTACTACAACTACGACACTCCCTACACACCAGATTTCAAAGGCCGAGAAGCCTTCCAAGGTACCGTTATCCATCCGCAGCATTGGCCTAAAGATCTAGACTACAGCAATAAAAAAGTGGTGGTTATTGGCAGCGGTGCTACAGCGATGACCCTAGTCCCGGCCATGGCTGATGACGCCGCAAGTGTAACGATGCTGCAACGCTCCCCAACCTACGTAGTAGCTCGACCAGATCAAGACAAAATCGCCAATGCCATGCGCAAGCTACTGCCCGATTCGGTGGCATACGCATTAACGCGTTTCAAAAATACGCAACTGCAGCATTTTATGTATCAGCGCATGCGGAAAGAACCGCAAAAAATGAAGAAAGCCCTGGTGGATTTGGTCAGCGACGCGCTTGGACCTGATTATGATGTGGACAAACACTTCACGCCCAAATACAACCCGTGGGATCAAAGATTATGTCTTATTCCCAATGGCGATTTGTTCAAATCTATCAAAAAGGGCAAAACTCAGGTCATCACCGACCACATCGAGACCTTCACTGAACGCGGTCTGAGGCTTGCTTCGGGAGAGGAGCTTGAAGCTGACATCATCGTTACGGCCACGGGTCTGAACATGCAAGTAATGGGCGGTAGCGCATTCTCAGTAGACGGGCGACCGGTCAATTTTGCAGACACCGTGTCCTACAAGGGCATGATGTATGCTGAGATACCCAACCTCATCCAAACGTTTGGCTACATTAATGCGTCTTGGACTCTGCGCGCGGATCTGACCGCCGAATATGCATGCCGCGTGATAAATCACATGGATCGGCTTGGCGTCCGCCAGTGCACACCCCGATTGAGGGAAGAAGATGCAGATATGCCTTTGCGACCCTGGATCGAAGACTTCTCGGCCGGTTATATGCAACGCACGATGGACCTGTTGCCCAGACAGGGCGACAAAGACCCATGGCGCAATACCCAGAACTACGCCTTGGACAAGAAAATCATTCGTAAGGCACCGCTAGAAGACGGTGCGCTGCTGTTTGCTGAACTGGAACTTAGGCCGATAGGGGCAGCACCGTCTGAAGCCAAGCAGGATGCGGCTTAACCTTTAGTCGCCACCGAAGGTAGATCGACGGACTTGGTGGTAGGCAGCAGCCCACTCCTTGAACAGTTGCCTAGTCTTGTCGGTGGGATAAATCATCACTTGGCGCGCGTCCGATGCCGAAGGCTCTTTGGCAAAGAATCCGCGCCGAATGGCTTCATCGATAAAATTCTGACGATGGGTACGCGACCGCATGTCTCGCCCAATCCGCAAGCATTCTTCTTTCGACAGCGAAGAGTGCTCCTCGCAGATCAATAGCACCCGCATGAGCAACAACAAGCTATAACGCGATCCCGCGAAGAATGCGAAAAGTTCGTCTTCGCTCTCTAGGACCACGGTAAGCAGCTTGGCAAGTCTGAGATCTAGGTCAGATATTTTTTCCTCGTCCATCTCTTTAATTCATCAACACCCTTTGAAGTTAAACGGCCCTCCGCAGTCACATGGCATTCCGGCTTTAAATATATCACCAATTTTTACCTATAAAATTTTTGTTTAAATTATATAGGCGAATTTTTACCGCACTATTTTAGTGCAAAAATTACTCTATTAATAGCAAAGCGGATTTTCTAATTTCGGGGGCGATTCAGCCTAGGAAATTAGAGTTTCGTGCAACTGCATGACTTTTGGGGAGTTTTTATGCCAAAACGAACAAACCATGGACCACGCGCTTGGTTCGCTGCAACGCTCGCAGTCGCTGCACTGCTTGGATGCGGCGGCGATACAATCGACATTACATGCTCGGAGTACTATGCCGAAACGCCATCTCAG
>NZEI01000121.1 GCA_002690405.1 Gammaproteobacteria bacterium | reverse complement strand
TGTCGCACGCCAGGCAGTTGCTCCTCGCTCTGATGCAATGTCAGCTCGTTGCCCCAAAAATTGATATCAACCCAGCGCCCGGCCTCTTGGTTGCCCTCGGTACAGCCTAAAACATCGCAGTAGAAGCGCTTTGTTTCTGCAAGGTCGCCAGCAGGTATTGCGAGATGAAATGTACTCGTCATATTGCTCCTTATAAGCTCAGCAAGAGCTTGTCTAATTAGCGCGACGCCTCGGTTTATCCATTCAGCGTCTAAACTATTTACATTTTTATGCGGCCAAAATCACCTAAAAAGTGCACCCTCTATGGTCGAGAATAGCAAGATCGCAGGTGCAGTTGGGCCCGTCGCGATAACCGGTATCGCGCAGTTAATGCGAACGGTGGACCAAAAGCACGGCGACAATGACACAGCTGTGGTGAAAAGACAGTCAAATAAATCGCCTTTTTTGGTAGCGCGTTGAAAGCGGCCAAGCACACTAATTTTTCCTTACACCTTTGTGCAACGAGGTACCTAAATAGCAGTCGCAGAAAAGATAGGGTTATCAAGCCCGACGGACGGTGGCGGATACCCGATAAAGCAACTTCCCCTTGGTGTAACAACAAACTACGGTGTCGCTCGCGCGCATGGGGGAGCAAAGACGGCAGCGTCGGCAGATCGATCAGTTGCAATGCTGAAATCCAAATAATTTCAACCTTAGTTAGATGGCCCACAGGGGTTAAGCTAGGGTCAAATAAACAACCACAAAGCGCATTGCCGGCGATACAAAGGCAATGCAGAACGAAAAGGGAGAGACATGGATTTTGCTTTAAGCGAACAACAAATAGCCTTTGTTGATGTAGCTAGAGAATTCGCTCGAGACCAATTGGCGCCAAATGCGGCGAATTGGGATGAGCAGAAAATCTTCCCGGTCGCGACAATACGTGCGGCTGGGGATCTGGGATTTTGCGGGCTTTATTGTCCTGCAGAAGTCGGCGGTATCGGCCTCTCCCGCACCGATGCTGCGCTGATCCTAGAAGAGCTTGCCCAAGGCTGTACATCCACTGCCGCGTATTTGTCCATTCACAACATGGCCGGGTGGATGATAGCGACTTGGGGTAGCGAACAAGTGCGTCTTGATTGGGCCGGACCCTTAGCTGCCGGTACCAAATTGGCTTCCTATTGTTTGACCGAGGCTAATGCAGGGTCAGACGCAGCGTCCATAGTCACCTCGGCTCGGCGTGATGGAGAGGACTATGTATTGAACGGTGCAAAGGCATTTATTAGTGGTGCTGGCGATACCGATATCCTAGTAGTCATGGCGCGTACGGGGAATGATGGCCCCGGGGGGATCAGCGCCTTTGCTGTACCCGGCGATACACCCGGCCTGAGCTTTGGCAAAAATGAAGCCAAAATGGGCTGGAATAGCCAACCCACCCGCGCCATCAGCTTCGAGAATGTTCGGATTCCTAAGCATCATCTACTGGGTGGGGAAGGCCAGGGGTTCTCGATTGCGATGCAGGGTTTAGAGGGCGGCCGTATCAATATAGCGGCATGCTCCCTAGGTGCAGCTCAGGCGACCCTGGACATGACTCAACGCTATCTCTCCGAGCGGAAGCAATTCGGCCAGGTACTGGCCGACTTTCAAGCGCTGCAATTTCGCTTGGCGGACATGGCTACGGAACTCGTTGCCGCTCGGCAAATGGTCTATAAAGCTGCCTGGGCCTTAGATTCAGATCACCCCGAGAAAACCGCCTACTGTGCGATGGCGAAACGTTTTGCCACGGATACCGGGTTTAAGGTGTGTAACGAAGCCATGCAGTTGCATGGTGGCTATGGATACCTGCGCGATTTTCCAATTGAGCGGTTTTTTCGTGATGCTCGAGTGCATCAAATTTTGGAGGGCACGAACGAAGTTATGCGGGTCATTATCGCCCGTCGTTTGTTACAGCCCAATGGTACGGAGAATTTAAAATGAGTGATGCATTAATTGTAGAGCACCGTGAATACGTCAGTGTGCTGACATTTAATAATCCACCAGCGCATACGTGGACGCCGGAGAGCCTGCAACAGTTGCAGCAAATTGTCCTAGAGTTAAATACGAATCCCGTCAATCGCGCCCTTGTTTTGACCGGTGCTGGCGACAAGTTCTTTTCTGCCGGCGCTGACCTGCAGCGCTTCCATCATCGTGATGTGGCTCAGGCTACGGATTTTTCCACGGCTTTTGGCGAAGCATTTCAGGTATTGAGCGCCTATCAGGGAGTGAGCATTGCGGCTATCAACGGCTATGCCATGGGCGGTGGTCTCGAAGTGGCGCTTGCATGCGATATTCGTATTGCCGAGCAACATGCTCAGCTAGCGCTGCCGGAATGTGCCGTTGGCCTTTTGCCCTGTGGTCTCGGCACGCAACAACTGGCTTGGTTAGTGGGTGAGCAGTGGGCCAAACGCATGGTATTGCTGGGTGAGCGACTGTCGGCACAACAGGCCCTAACCATTGGATTGGTATCCGAGGTGGTGGAATCTGGTGGTGCATTGCAGCATTGTCTGGAGCTTGCAGCGCCAGTACAGAAACAAAGTCCTAGTGCAGTGGAATCATGTAAGGAGCTAATTATGGCTGCGCGCGACCAGACCCTAAGCGAGGGTTATGCGCTGGAACGCGAGCGTTTTATTCAGCTGTGGCAGGACGCAAACCAGTTTGAAGGCGTCAGTGCGTTTATAGAGAAACGGCCGCCTCAATGGCAAAGCAATACCGAGGGGAATAGCAGTGAGCAGTAGTGAGCAAAGCGTCGCCTTCATCGGCTTGGGCAATATGGGTGGCCCCATGGTGGCCAACTTATGTGCGAAGGGGTTCCGTGTTCAGGCTTTTGATGTATCCACAGAGGCACTGCAAAAAGCGGTAGATGTCGGTTGTACGGCCGCTGTCAGTGCGGTTGCGGCGGTGGCTGCAGCCGATGTGGTTATCACCATGTTGCCTAATGGTGAAATCGTCGAAAATTTGTTGATCGATGAACAGCGCTTATTGGAAGAAATGCCCTCGGGCGCACTGTTAATCGACTGCTCAACTGTTGCAGCGTCGACCAGCTTGCGCCTTCATCAGTGTGCAGACAGATTGGGCCTGCGGTGCATAGATGCGCCGGTATCGGGTGGTGTGGGAGCAGCCAAGGCCGGCACGTTAGCGTTCATGTGCGGCGGCACAGAGCAAGCTTTTGCGGCAGCTCAATCGGTGCTGGGTGCTATGGGTGCGAATATCTTTCGTGCTGGCGATGCCGGGGCCGGCCAGACCGCTAAAATTTGCAACAATATGTTGCTCGCAGTGCATATGGCCGGGACTGCAGAAGCGTTACAGATGGGCGTTAATAACGGTCTCGATCCGGCGGTGTTGTCGGAGATTATGCGTAAAAGTTCAGGTGGCAATTGGTCCCTTGAGAAATATAACCCTTACCCAGGTGTCATGCCGGAGGTGCCAGCCAGCAACGATTATGCAGGTGGTTTTTTAGTAAGGCTCATGCTCAAAGACCTAGGGTTGGCGGCTAACGCCAGCAACATTTCAGGTTCCAAAACTCCCATGGGTGATCAAGCCCATGCGCTCTTTCGGCAGCTTCAAGAATCCGCAGAGGATGCAGAGGACAAAGATTTCTCCAGCATCCTCAAGATCTTTCAGTAACTACTCCGCTGGGCCGGCGGGGTTGTTGGCCGCGTCTTGTGCGATGGCTTCGCGTTCCAGCAAGCGTGCACCGCGTAAAATCCCGCCAAGGGCATAATTGCCCTCATGGCACGCATATTCGTACATCTTCTCATCGGTGGCAGGCCAAGGGTATTCGCCGCCCCAAGGCTCGTTCCAATTCGGATCTTCAACGGTAAAGGCGTAGCGTAGGGTATTGTCGTCGATACGGGAAATGCGCTCAGTAACCTTTAGTTCCTGACTCGCCATGGTAAGCCCTGGCTCCGCATGGAAATTCTGGGTTTCGATCACGAGAGTGTCGCCTTCCCAGCGTCCCACAGAGGACCCCAACCAACCTGGTGCTGAGCTCGCTTGACCTTTTAGAGGGATCACCCGCGCGTCGTGATTCATTTCGTTAATAATCACCACGTGATCGTCGGTCTGCACCACACGTTTGAAGTTGTTGTACATCACCGGCAGCGCTGGCGGTCCGGATGTGGATCCGAAACCGAGTATGCAGCGTTCTGCCAAGGGTCGTAACTCAGGATCGTCGTAGGGTCCCTGAGGCAGATCGATCCACCAGGCGGTGCCGGTATTTTCATGGTAGAAGGCTTGCAGGGCTTGGGCAGCCTTTATGCCCTTGGGCGATAGACTCGGCATACGGCCATTGGCAGGCTGGGTGATGATCGACGTTCGGTATTCACCATCAAGTTTGAAATTGCTTTCGCCGATATCGACGTAAAACGCGTTGTAGCCCCCCACCTTGCCGGCAGCACCGCTGAATTCCGGAACATAGATTTCCGCACCGCCCTCTGGTGGTGCCTCGCGGTCTGGGTCAGAGGGTGTGGAGTCTTTGGCGAGGTTACTCGCCCAATACTCAGCGATTGCTTGGGCTTCTTCTGGGGTTATCGTTAGTTTGTCACCGTAGCGCTTAGGGCGCTGCAGTGGCGTAAGCGTCGCCACATTATAGGTGCCGGTCAGATCAGGATGACCGGCCGCCGTGCGTTTGATATCAGCATGGCCGTTGGTCATAAAAAGCGCGAGCATCAGCGCGACAGTAGTGCGGACAGTCAGACGTAAATCCATTGCCTCTCTCCATCTAAACCCTTGGTTTGGAGCATAGTATCGGGCAGTTAGGTTGTCCATGCGCCCGCATTATTAGTCTATGGGGACAACTTCCGCATCAGCTTTGCTCAAATGACGAATTCGCTGGAAGTCGTTACTGATATAGCGCAGACGCAGGGCGGCGCCGACAGCAACCACTGCCAGTGCCAGAGTCAGCCCGGTCCAGTAGCCGTATACACCTAGAGGAGAATTGCCCAGTAGACCCTCAGCCAATGCATAACCCAAGGGCAGCGCCAACAGCCAGTAACTGATTAAGCTGATAACCATTGGCACAGTAGTGTCTTTATAGCCGCGCAAG
Source organism: Gammaproteobacteria bacterium (assembly GCA_002690405.1). Taxonomy (GTDB): domain Bacteria; phylum Pseudomonadota; class Gammaproteobacteria; order Pseudomonadales; family Azotimanducaceae; genus UBA4421. The sequence continues at coordinate 1,889 of NZEI01000121.1, read as the reverse complement.
GCACTTACCAACACAACTTGGGTGTCGTCGACGATCTGATATACGGCGATAAACAGCAACAGCACCACAGCAACTGCAGTCACAGCAACGTCAGTGGTATATACGCTCACCAGTTGATAGCGCAATGCGACCAAAAGAACACTGATTCCAAGGGCATAAACGATCGCGAACTTCAGCATCGCCCAAGCGGTCGCGCGTGCTGTGTGCAGATCGTCACTGCCAATTAGAAAGCCGATTCGAATGCTCGCAGCATTACCCATTGCCATGGGTATGACATAAGTCATCCAGTTGAGGTTGCCGGCTATGGAGTGAGCTGCCATTTCGGTTACGCCAATTTTGGCAATGAACACACCGATCGCGCCAAATAATGCCATTTCCAGAAAAACCGTCAGGGCAATGGGCAGTCCCAACTTAAAAATTTTCCCCATGGTTTGCAGTCGAGGACCCTCGAAAATCGCGAAGAATTGAGTTGCCCGGAAATAGGGTTTGCGTAAAAACAGCAACATAAAGGCCAATTCGATCCAAAAAACCATTGCCGTTGCGTAGCCGCAGCCAACACCGCCAAGTTCTGGAAAACCGAACTTGCCGTAAATCAATACGTAATTCAGCAGGGCATTAAGCGGTAAGATGCTGGCTGCGATAATCATTGGCGGCCGTGTATGGCCCAAGCCTTCAAGCACGTAGCGAAACGAAATATAAAATATGACCGGTGGAATGCCCCAGGAGAGGCCATATAGGTAATCGCCGGCGATCTGCGCGGTGTGGGCGTCGATTCCCGCATAGAGAAAAATATGGGTTGCGTACTGCAGCGCGACGATCAAGAAGATGCTGTTTATCAGACACAGCCACAAGCTTTGCCGCAGTTGGTGGCCGACTTCCGCCACCCGGTTGGCACCATGCAATTGCGAGGTGATCGGCATCAAGGCCATGCTGATGCCTGTGGCAAGAAAGAACAGCGGCCACATAAAGTTTCCGCCTAAAGCAACGCCTGCCAGATCAACTGCGCCGTAGTGGCCAGCCATAGCAGTGTCGATGAAACCTGTGCCCATGATAAAGAGCTGAGTCAGCACCATGGGCCAACCCAGCACGGCGACAGGTCTTAGCAACGCAACCAATGATGTTTGTTCAGTTTGTACCATGTCGGTAACGTATCAGCGGCAAAAAAAAGAGCGCGATTCTTGCAGTTTCGTTCGGTCTTTGCATCGAATTTTTGCTGCCGATGTTAAACTTTTCGTAAGGGTTGGCCGCGGATCATTTGACCAACCAAATAACACCCATTGGAGTAGTTGATTTGGAAACAGTGAGTATGCTGCTGATCATAATGCTGGCTTTCATTGCCGGGGCATTTTTGGGCTATTACTTGTTGCGCTCAGGTATTTTGGGCCATGCACGTATCGTTGAACTTGAACAAGCACTTGCTGCTACGGAGACGGAACTCGCTGATTACAAGCAGCGAGTTACCGAAGAATTCACCGATACAGCGGAAAAGTTTCGTGCCCTCAACCGCAGCTATGAGGATCTGCACAGACAACTGGCGAAAAGTGCGAATGCGCTCTGTGGTGAAGCAGGCGTGCCGACATTGCTGGATTATGCAGCTACTCCGGCATTGCAGGAGCCTTCAGCTGATCCAATAGATCCAGATACGACCGCAGTCGGCGTTGTCTCGGATCAGGCGCAAGCGCCTCTAGAATCGAAAACTACCGCCCCATTAGCATCCAGCGAGACAGAGTCTGAGCACAGCGATGCAGCGCTCGAATCCGCAGAGGCGGCCGCTTCGGCTACGGCTCTTCAAGACAGTACAAGACCGCTCGACCGCCCTTAGGCCTGAGGGCGCTGATTGCCCAATATGCTGACGCGCTCACCGTAGCGGCTTTCTGGCCAGTAGTCCC
>NZEI01000120.1 GCA_002690405.1 Gammaproteobacteria bacterium | reverse complement strand
GCGGTTGTAGCTATTCTCATGTCCGAGAATCCGGCGTCCGTTTTGAGCACTGCTCATGGCACGCCCAGGTGGCGGAATTGGTAGACGCGCTGGCTTCAGGTGCCAGTGGCCATTAGGCCGTGGAAGTTCGAGTCTTCTCCTGGGCACCATTATCCCCAAGATTCGTGGTTCAAGGTCCTGATTTTCAAGCATTTTGATGTTTGACGTCAGGAAGTGTGAGCCAAACTGTGATCCAAAATCACGCCTATCTTATCCGCCGTAATGGCATCTTCTACTTCTCCCGCCGTGTCCCTGCTGATGTGCGCTCTCGGTTCAACAAGGATCGGGTGATCGTCTCGCTGCATACTAGATCGCTGCCCAAGGCGCAGCGATCTGCTGCTGCTCTGTCTGACAGGTTGGAGCGATACTGGGACAGCATTCGTCTGGAAGTCTTCCACACAAGGGAGCTTGGGCTTTCATTGGTTCAGGATGTTGAGGCAGACCGAAGTAGTGTGTCTGTCTCCATCCAGGATGCGCTCGATAGCTATCTCCGATTGAAGGGCACTGGCCGAAGCAAGACCTTCTTCCAAGGGGCAGAGCGTGCATTGGGCTACCTGACAGAAGCCACCGCCGCAGAGGAACTGTCATCACTGTCGGCTGCGGATGCGGCGCGCTTCCGTGACCATCTGATCGGCAAGGGCATGACAGCGGCATCAGTGCGCCGTGTGTTTGGCACAGTCAAAGCCATCACCAACCTTGCCATCAGAGAGTATGGCCTCGCCTGTCCAAATGTGTTTGCCAATGTCTTCATCCCAGATGATGAGAAGGCATCTACCCGATTGCCAATGCCCGATGACAACCATGTGGCCATCCAGAAGGAGTGTGTTGAACTGGATGACGATGTCAGGTGGCTGGTGGCGCTGATCAGTGACACAGGTATGCGCCTGGCTGAAGCTGCAGGACTGCTGGTATCGGACATTAAGCTCAATGCCGACATTCCCAACATTGCCCTTCGCAAACACCCGTGGCGGTCACTCAAGACCAAGGGAAGTGAGCGCGACATCCCGCTGGCTGGCATGTCGCTTTGGGCAGCGAGGCGCATTGTTGAGAACCAGCAGGACTTCGCCTTCCCTAGATACACGGACGGTTCAGGCTGCAACGCAAACTCTGCCAGCGCAGCTATCAACAAATGGCTGAAGCCACGCGTCCCTGACGGCTGTGTGGTTCACAGCTTCCGGCATAGCCTCCGAGACAGGTTACGCCGGGTTGAATGCCCGTCAGATATTGCTGATGCCATCGGCGGTTGGGCCACCGCCGGCGTGGGCCAGAAATATGGCAGCGGCTATGGTCTCGAGGTCAAAGCCAGATGGATGGAAAGGATCGTGGTTCGTGCACCGTGGACAGACAACCACGATGCTTGAAAATCAGGACCTTGAACCACGAATCTTGGGGATAATGGTGCCCAGGAGATGGGTTCGACGCCCTACTCAGGGGCCATTTAAGAGCTGACTTTCAATCTATTCAGTATCTTAGCTGATCAGCACCTGTCAGCCAACGCCCTATTTTGGATAACAGTCTGGATAACAGCCTTGGACCACGGTCCGAGGGCCAGGGTCCAGGCACATAGGTCCGTGGTCCACGGACCTTGAGCCGTGGATCGTGGACAGCGTCTCGCGGTTCAAGCTTCGCGGCTCCCGCCTCGTGGACGCCGGACCGGGGGTTACTGGGGATGGTTGCGAGATCTGGATCGAGGTCGTTTTCCACTAGACCGGGGATCAATCAGATCAGCGTTGATTTTTCGCAACCCGATGGCCAACGAATACTCAGAACTCCCTTTCGGTGATGGTCAGATCGACGCCTTGGATGACCAGTGTTTCACCGTGCTTCTAGATGATGTTGGAAAGCACTACTTCAACTAAATCAGGTTGTCCTTTGTTGATTGGTTGCCGATGTGAGTGATCCGATCAAGGACACTTCGGACGGATCGTAAGGAACACCTCGATCATCAATCAGATCATGGAACCAGACCGATCGATCTGCTCGCCCACCATTTGCCTCAACAAGATCTGAAGGCCAAGGCAAGTTTGTTTGGGTGCGTCCCTTGACGAGTCCCCACTGGAAACAGCCGACATTCTGGCTGGCGAATGATGGAAGCAGGTCCAAAATGGTGCTGCCAATGGGACGGGCCATCCACTCTGTGCATAGCACAGGCCGATTGCGTTGCTCCAGCTTGGCGATCACATTTTTCAGGGTCTCCTTCCCCTGGTAGGAGTGGAACGTCACCACGTCGGACAGATTTAGGGCGAATTTTTCAATCTCGGATGCATAATGATCGTCACCACTTCCTGGCACAGCAGTCATCCATACGGCGACAGAAAGGGGCTGCGTGGGGTCCTGTAAGCGAGCCCAGTCGAAGCAGTCCATGAGCAGAGCAAGACTGACTTCGCTAGTATCCGGTTCGTAAGTCTTGAAGCTGCCTTCTGTGAAGATCATCCGGTTGCCTGGTTCATTGTAGAGATCCCAGAAAAGAACATTCTCGTCGGTCCGAAAGGATGCGATGACATCTTGGACATACGCTTGAAAGCCGTCCCATTCAGATTGGTCAAACAACATTGCCCGGCCGGGACTGGCTACTGCCCGGCTATTGTGAACCCCTTGTAAGGGCTCTGGCTGGTGACCGTACTCTGGTTCGGAACCCCCAAAACCGCAGTCATCAAACAGGCAAGGAACTGAACTGATACCGAAGTTACCCGCTGTCTGGATTAGCCACGACAGCCGGTCAATCAATCCTTCCCGGTCGTTTTTCCAAACAAGGTAATGAAGATTGAACCTCACAGCATTGAATCCAATCTGGGACGCCCACTCCAGTTCGCGTGCAATGATCTTCCGGTGGAATGTATCGGGGTGCCACATCTCAAGGAAATTGACTGCCGTCGAGGGCAGGTAGTTAAACCCACATACCCATGGCTGCTTTGCCCACCAGGTATTTGCTTGATCTTCAGACCATCGGCTCAACGGAAATCTCCGGGTCAAATAACTGGATGAGAGGGCCCGGCAAGATTCACCGGGCCCGACTGTTGTTAACGGTCCAGAAGGTCCTGAACTTCGCCTTCAGCATCGGCCAGAGCGTCGTCAACCGACTTGCCGGTCAGCCAGATTGCCTGAAGCTCCCGATTCAATACATCCTGGATCGCACCATAGCGTTTGCTGGCGGGCGTATCCTTGGCGATGGCGGCAGTGCCTGCATACTCTGAACGATGCGGGAGGTTGGCGTATTCGGCGCTTTCCAGAACGCTTGAACGCACAGCCATATGCCCGGTCCGTGCCCAGTCAATGTTATGGTCATTGATGAACGCCAAAACCTTCATTGCAGCGGTCTTCTTGTCGCCCGACAGCGTTGAGGGGATTGCCCACATGTGGCTGTCGGCCCAGGTTGCACCGGTCTCAAATAGCGTTGGGAAGTCAGCCACATAGTATTTGTTGAGACCGACTTCGGCCTTAGCAGCTTCTGCTGTGTAGAAGTCCACAACCCATGTCCCGTTGACGAGGACCGCTGCTTCGCCGTTCAAGAACGCCTGCTGGCTGTCGGCGTAATTTAGTTGTGGGTTGGCCAGCCCAGCTTCAAAAAGTTGGGTCATCGCCGTAACTGCGTTCTTCGCGGCAGCGCTATTAATTGTCGCTGTGCCGTCATCAGTGAAGATGTTTGCATTCTGCTGCCACATTAGGGCCAGAACTAGACGAACACCGATAGGAAACTGGGCGAAGTCTGCTGCCAGATAATACTGTCCAGTCGCGTCCTTCACCTTCTGGGCATGGGCCAGAAGCTCACCTGGGGACGATGGTAGAACAGGCTTTCCGTCCTCAACCAGACCAGCGGCTTCCATGATGTCCATGTTCACGTGCCAAAGGTTGGCGTGGAAATCGAGTGGAACCCCGTAGATTCCGCCGTTGAAGCTAACCGCGTCCAGTGCAGCAGGAGCCCAATCACCGGTGTCGATCCCAGCAGCGGCCAGATCACCGCTGATGTCAGCGATGGCACCGAGCCCAGCGAATTCTGGGATGCGGTGGCGGTGCATGACGTGGATGTCCGGCGGTGTCCCCCCAGCATAGGATGCTTTGATCTGGTCGTAGAAATTGCCCCAGTCGGTGGGCAGAGTGTTGACGGTTACGCCATCAATCTCTGCGCTGGCCGCGTTGATTATGGACTGGATTATGCAAGCTTCGCCGACGGATGCCTTTGTATCCGTTCCTGCGTCTTCACAGGCCCCGAAAAAGCGGCCAAGTGAGACTTCCTGGGCGCTGACGCCCGTAGCGATGGTCGCAGCCATCGCTGCTCCGATCAGTAGGTGTTTCATAAGTTTTCTCCCAGTTGCGGTTGTGGGCTCTCGCCCCTTTTTATCCCTTGCTTCCACCGGCGGTCATGGCTTGGACCACGTACCTTTGGAAGATTAGGAAAAGCAGCACGACAGGAAGCGAGGCGATGACGCCGGAGGCCATAACACGGCCAAGCCCTTCCGATTGCGCAAAGTTCGATTGAATGCTGGCGAGGCCTAGCGTGATGGTGAAAAACTGCGGCTTCTGGGTGGAAACCAGCGGCCAGAGGTAGTCGTTCCAGGCGTAGAGAAACGTCAGAATCGCCAGCGTCATCATCGCTGGGCGGGCCAGCGGCAGCATCACGTACCAGAATATCTGGAGCCAACCGACTCCATCTAGGCGGGCAGCTTCCTCAATGTCCTTGGGGATTGCCTTGAAGAAGGACAGCATCAGGAAAACCCCGATGGGCACCGCCATTCTTGGCAGAATCAGGGCTTGGTAACTGTTGTGCCACCCTAAGTCGGCGAACATCGTGTAGAGCGGAATGAAGACCGCCTGTTCGGGGACCATCAGACCAATCAAGCAAAGAACCGTTAGAGTACTCTTGAATGGAAACTCAAGCCGGGCCAGTGCATAGCCCGCTGTAGTCGAGACTGCCAGGACCCCAAGTGTCATACCGAGCGCAACGATCACCGAGTTCAGGAACCACGTCGGCGTCTGACCAAAGGCGAACAAGGCTGCGTAATTGTCTGCTGTGAATGGGATCGGAACCAGGCCCAGTGCGGTCGTCGATGTCGTTCTTGCCAGCACGTCATTTGGCTGAAAGCTCAAGCTTACCATCCAGATCGTTGGCACCAGCCAGATGAAAGCTGGGATGGCAAGGGCGATGATAAGCCAGTAGTGGGATCGGTTAAGCATCAGTCCCCCTCACGCCCAAGGACGAATTGGAGGATTGAAAAGCCACCCATGGTGACAAAGAGAAAAACGGCCATAACCGAAGCACGGCCTAGTTCACTATCGCGAAAAGCGGTCTGGTAGATATAGCGGACCAGGACCTGAGTGGTGTCGTTCGGTCCACCATTGGTCATCAGATGTGCCTGTCCGAACACTTGGAAATGCAAGATAATCTGCAAAACGATTACGAGCGTGATGGTCCGCTTTAGGTTGGGAAGCGTGATGAACCAGAAGGCTTTCAGGCCCGTCGCATTATCTAGCGCCCCGGCCTCATAAAGATCGCGGCTGATGTCCTGAAGGCCAGCCAAGAAAAGGATCATCACGATCCCAAGCGACCACCAGACCGTCGTGATGACGATAGCCGCCATAGCAAAGCGTTCGTCCGTTAACCAAACTATCGGCGATCCGCCAAACAAGTTGGTGATGTTTGCGATCAAGCCCTGACGTGGAGAAAACATTATTTGCCAGATCAAGGTAACGACCGTGACGGACAAAACCTGGCTGAGGAAGAAAAGTGTTCGCATTGCCGCCATTGAACGGCTCTGCCGATTAAGTGCCGCAGCTAGAATCAGAGCGGTGATAGTCACGGTGGGCACGGTCAGACCAACGAAGACTAGGGTATTCCCGACCGTTGGCCAGAAGCGCCGATCATACCAACGACCACCTTCACTGGGGTGAAACCCAGGTAGAACCAAAAGCAGCAGCGATGTGATGCCTAAGGCCCAAGCCGTGGTGCGAGACAGTCGTCGTGTGCTACCCAGAAAGAGTGAAAGTACAACTCCCAGCAGCCCAGATACCTGGACCAAAGGGGATGCCCCGATCCCCCAAGTGATGTTCCGGCCCCAAATGACCCGTTCGTAGTTACGGATGCCAACGAATTCTTTGGCGTCTGGATTAAAGGCAACAGCTAGCAGATTCCAGTCGTGTAGGCTTATCCAAATGCCCTGGAAGAAAGGGTAAAGCAGAAACACCGTGTAAACGGCTAGAAATGGAATCAATAGTAGCCAGGCTGCCTGCGCCTGACTGAGTCGTTGCCGTTTAGGTCCAAGCTTTCCCAGAACAATGCCCTTTCAGCAGCAGTTTTGGACGTTTCTTTGGTTGCTAATAAAAATTAGCAATATTTATTAGCATTCTGCAAGTGGTATAGTTGGAACATGAGAGAAGTGGAAAAAGACGCCCCTCGACGGGTCACAATGAAAGATGTCGCCGTGAAGGCGGGTGTTTCTCAATCGACGGTTTCGTTTGTCCTGAATGGTTTGGAAGACATGCGGATCAGCGAAGAGACGCGAAAGCGGGTACTAGATGCCGTCAAGGCGCTCAGGTACCGTCCCCGTGCTGCTGGTCGACCACCGAAGTCTACGGACCTCAGGGTTATTGGTGTTATGTTCGACGAGGTTGCTACTAGTCCCTTCGCCTCAATCTCCATCGAAGGAGTTCAGGAAGAAGCCTGGAAGAGTAACGTGCTGGTTGAAGTCGTCATGACCGGCTCAGACAAATTGTATGAAGCTGAAGTCCTAAGGAAATGGTCGGCCGACCGCGTGGAAGGCGTCATTTACGGCTCGATTCTGACCCGAAGCGTAACGCCACCCGACGGACTGGCCAAGCACAGGTCAGTTCTGCTGAACTGTTACGATCCGGAAAAACGGTACCCATCTGTTGTCCCCGCCGAACGACGGGGAGGAGAGAAGGCGACGAAGGCATTGATCGATGCAGGCCACCGCAATATCGCGTTTATCTCCGGCGAACCCTGGATGGAAGCGTCGGACCAGCGAATGGAGGGATACGAAAGGGCGTTGCGGTCGGCAGGCATTCCCGTGGATCCGTCCCTTATTGTAGAGGGCAACTTCCTTCCAAGCGGGGGGCGTGCTGCAACCCTCCAACTAATGCAGGGCGGAGTCCGACCCGACGCATTTTTCTGCGCCAATGACCTAATGGCCGTTGGCTGTTATGAAGCTTTGAAGGAACTTGGCGAAAGGGTTGGGGAAACTGTCGCCGTCATGGGCTACGATGACCAAGAGATTGCCCAACACCTGACACCTTCACTTTCAACGGTACTGTTGCCCCACCGAGAGATGGGCCAGATGTGCGCAGGGATGATACTTGGCTCAAAGTCACCAGGTATTGATCAGCAAAGGGTTGAATGTCCCGTCGTCCCAAGGGAATCCCACAGCGTTTCTGGATGAATCTTGACCATAGGCTTGAGTTTTACAGTTCGTCTATCCGGAAAACTTAACCTAGTTCGCTCTCGGTATGCTCGGGGCAACGCAACCAAAAGTCGGTATCTACGCACTTTCCAACGCCCACTCGGAGACGCTTAACTTCCTTGTGCAACTAAGTTCCACCCACCTCGAAGTGCCACGTACTTTGCGGTGTTTCGCGGCACGGAAAGACAGTAAAGCCAAACTCATTCGATATCTGCAG
>NZEI01000119.1 GCA_002690405.1 Gammaproteobacteria bacterium | reverse complement strand
TCAATTTCGTCAAAATGGAATTACAAGTGGGGTTTGGAATTAACAAAATTTTTGGATCTTCCAACTTCAGTAGTTGAATCGTTGCCGGGTGAAAAGCCGGGAGCAAAAATGGAGACAGTAGAAGCAAATCTAGACATCAAGCCGTTACATGATTATCAAATTGCTGGTTCACAACATATTATGAGAATGCTAACTGAAGAGGATTTTACAAAAAAGACTCTCATAGCTATTCCTACAGGTGCTGGTAAAACAAGATTAGTTGTTGAAACTTTGGTTGATTGGCTAAATAGTCGAAAGCAGGACTCGCCAGAGCAACAAAAAAATTCTAAATTCATTATTTGGTTAGCACATAGCCATGAATTGTGTGAACAAGCAATTGATGCCTTCAAACAGATTTATCATGCCAAAGGAAAAACAGCCCTAAATATTCATAGGTTTTTTGGAGCTGGAGGTGAACTTCCAGCGGGAATTGAATTTGAAGATCTACTGCCTGAAAATGGTGTAATTGTTGCAACCATATCCTCCTTTTACAAAATTCTTCCAAAATTAAAGAAAAAACTAAGCGTGGATCAAGTTGATGATGAAAAAACAAACGATGAATTTCAAGAATTTGATGAAAACTCTCCTCTTGAACCGCTTGCAAAAATTACTTCCTGTATAATAATTGATGAGGCTCATAGATCATTGGCAGCCAGCTATACTGCATTTTTACGAGCTATGGGTTTAAGTTTCCGTGGTAAGGGTAGAAATGACCACAACATTGCTTTGGTGGGTCTAACTGCAACGCCATTTCGTGGGTCAGGTAGAGACCAATTCGATGATCAAGAACTTGGTGCTCAAACAAAAAGACTTCGTAAACGTTACGGTGGTGAGCCATTTGTTCCATTTATTCATTCATACTCTAGTCAACCAAAACCAACGGCCATTATAGATTGTCCTAACGATATAATCCTGGGTGATCCTGTTAGAATAAATGGTGATCGTTCCTTTGACAATGAAGGTATCATTGCAAACTATGATTGGTCAATTGAATTAGTTGGGGAAGAAAAAGAACCTTTGCCAAATGTCAAGCCGGAAAAAACAATATACCAAAATTTTTCAAAGGAAGGAACGTATTCGATCAAACTAAAGGTAACTAATACTGATGGAAATTTTGATGAAGCCGAAAAAGAAATTCATGTAATTAAACTTGATGACGAAATTCCAATGGATGATTTTGGAAAACAAAAAGCGCTCTATAAAACATTAACAGAAAGGAATATTCTTTGTAAAGTTCTTAGTGGGAAAATTCAGGGAGCAAATATAACAATTTATGATGAGAAAACATTACAAGCCACCAATTTAAAAGGAGAAATTCAGAAAAAAACTTTAGGAGAAATCGCAGAGGATTATAAGAGAAATAATACAATTTTAAACACGATAAATAATTTACATTCAAAATATGACAGAAAAAGAATACTGTTTTTTGCATGTAATATAGACCATGCAAGATCAATTGCAATCGTTTTAAAAGCAAAATATGACATTAAAGCAGCATATCTAGATAGTACAATTCCTATAGGAAGAAGAATTCAAATCATTAATCAATTCAAAAATGGTGAAATTAGCGTACTCTGTAATGTAGACATACTAACAACAGGTTTTGATGTACCAGAAATTGATTGTGTGTTTGTAGGTCGTCCTGCAAAAAGTACTGTCCTATTTACACAAATGATTGGAAGAGGCATGCGAGGAACAAGAATGGGTGGTACATCAGACATGTGGCTGATCAATACTGATGATCAGATCCAACTACGTTTCTTGAGAGGTGCCATTCCTTTGGGTTGGCAAACTTTTGAACCTTTTTGGGAACCATTATCTCCCAACTTGGATCTTGGATTATTACCAGAAGAAAAATATGTTCAGGAACAAGATGAAGTAATTCATTGGGATACACCAGCAGAAGAACCTTCTATTTCTGAACCAGTTGAAGAAACAAAACCTAAGACCGTTGAACATTCCTGTCTAAAGTGTGGAATTACCGCCACGGGCATTGTAGATATCAAAGATGTATTTGGATTTGAAGCTCCTGACAGCTTAGTCATAGAACAATTAGCAAAGGATGAACACGGTCAAATTCCAAATAAATGTGAAAAATGCAGAAAAGCTTGGTACCCAAAGAAAATAGAAGTTGAAGTAGCACAAACATCAAAACAAGATGAGTGGATAGAATTCATGTCAACTCAAAAAAACTTTCAAGGAAATTATCAAATGGTGTTAGGTCTTTATTTTGTTAGATGCCAACGATATCAAACTGGTGGTTATATTGGAAGTGCTCGAATCTTTTTAGCAAAACATAATCCAGGAAAATCTGCCGATTTCTTTTACAGGCATCCAGTTTTTGACGTATATAGTAAACGAGGCTTAATCACTATTCACCAATCTGGTGAAATTAGTTTTAAAAAAATATTAGATCTTAATGGTTTTGAACGCATTTGCTATGAAAAGTTAGAAGCGGAGGAAAGTAAAAGAACTATACCTGTTACAGTTACTGAAAATCTGACTGACAAACAAATAAAAGAAAAACTAGATTCCCATTATGAGAATTGTAAGGGTGTTTTTGGCCACATACCTACTACAAGACAATTCAAAGAATCCACTAGAAAAGAATTGTTAGATTTAATGGAAAGGCTGTATGGTAATTATGATAAATTCTTAGATTCAAAAAATGAATCACTAGAAACAGATCAATATCTTAAAGATATTTTGTATTACGAATATTACGATTTATTTTACATAAAACATGGAGCTATAACAAAAGAGGATCTTCACGAACATGGTAAATATAGAATAGATGATTATGAAGACGCCTTTGGCAGCTTTGATGATTTTCTGCAAATTGTATCTAATACTGATAAAAGGGTCTTGAACCTACTCAAAGAACCTATACTTGATTCAGAGTTGGAGGATTTTTTGGTAAAACTAGACGAAGATCGCAAAGTAATGAGAGAAGGCTATGGACGTTTCCCTCACTTTGATGAGATTAGAACAGAATCAAAAATTGGTGTAGAACACTATATTGTACATGGCTATTTCCAATCTGCAACATTACAAAGATTTCATGATGTTATAGATACGCCATCTGATTTTGGTAGAAAATATAAAAAATCTAGAATATGGATTTGGTCAACAACTCAAGAAAATTGGGAAATTCTAAACAAAGAAAGGATTTGGGCTTCTAAAATACCTCTAGAAAAAATTAGTGAGAGAGTATCTTCAGGCGATAAAGTAATTTTTTATGTTATAGGTACAGGTGAATTTCAAGGAATTTTTGAATTCGATGGTGAATGGTATCCTGCTCCTTCTCCAGTATGGCATGACGAAACGGATGATGTGATATATCAATCTCAAATTAAGGTAAAACCACTCGTGCTTGGACACGTTCAGGTTTATGGTATTGCACCAAAATTACAAGCCTTCCCAAGTTCTGATAAGAGATTAATCAATTTGGTTCTAAAAGGAGGAAGTGGATATCCATCAAATAACCGTCAACCAATTTCTACTGAAGACTATGAATTAGTGTATAAGGCAATGGACACAAAAAACTAACTTCAATATCTCTTACGTTTTCGCAAACATTTTTTGCATAAAGGTTTTTGACCTTTTTTAATTACATTTCTGTAAATGATAGTAGGCTCATGACATTCTGAACATTCTGTTTCTATAGTTTTGCTGAGATTTTCATCCAATAATTGCTTATAGATTTCATCCCAATCATTGATGATATCTTTACATTCAGAATCATTCCATAACTTGAAAAAATCATCTTTTCGTTTTTCTAGTTCTGCTCTATCAATTTGAAAGATATCTGATTTTTGATCTTTCTTTATCTGACCTACAGATGGTAAATTATAACCAATGTTTGTTCCTAGAATGTATCTGTCATGTTCGCCACCATGTATCTCTTTTGAAGTTATCAGCTTCATTTGGCAATCTATGTTATATGACCCCATTTCTTTTTTGACAATTTCAAAATAGTTTTTTAAATCTTTATCAATTTGGCCACTAAAAATACTAGAAAGTAACTTTATCTCTTTAATTGCAGTTTCTGCTCCACTAAGTAGATATGTAATTGTATCTTTATCCATATAACGATCTTCCCACAAAATATTGTTTTTACATTTTGAAAGTATCCTAGAAAAATTCTTTTTGTTTGTCACAGGTGTATCTGGAGATATGTGATACGATTCTTTTTTAGTCCATTCCGTATAGTATTTAATTGCAATCTGGTGTTGAAATGATTCATTTTTTTTAGATTCTAAATTTTTAGAGATCCTAACAAACTCGTTATCTCCTAGAGTTGCTCTAACAAGAGACAAAAAAGTATCTTTGAACTCAGCCAAAAATGTGGCAAAATCCATATTGTGAACTTGCTGTTTTAATTGTGAAGACTGTAATCTTTTATTTAGCTCAGCAAGTTTTTCTTCATCAAATTTCATATCTTCTGTTACATCGTGCTGCTTCACTAATTTTTTGAACTCTAAATTTGATAGTTTTGTGTACAATTTCATCGCCTCGTCCAGGTTTCCTACCACAAACTGGGAAAGCGCTTTATCTTTTAGCGAGTTTATCTCGTCACTTAATGAATCAATTTCGTCTTTTACTGTTTCACAATCTTTATGCTTGGCCTTTTTAGTATCTGGATCCCAATGAATCACTTCATCTTGTTCAAATTTGTTATCACAAACTATACAGGTACCTGGAAATTTAGATATAATTGTACGCCATGCCATAATTTTATGTGAAGTATCTAACTATAATCTTTTTAGGAATATTTCAGTTATTCTTTAAACATCATGGTCATTTTTGCTTGTCTTCTTCCAGCAGGTGTGATTTTGTACATCACACCATTCTTAGTCTCTTTTTTGTATTCAACTCTACCATAACCTATGTTTATTTTTTTCATGACTGGAATCTCTTTAAGAATAGTTATGTAGCCTTTACCTTGAAGTCCTCTTGTAATTGCTCCTAGACGAGTAGCACCTTCTTGTCTAGTACGGTTCCGTGATGTCACATCATTACTCCAACCCATTTTTTTTAAAATGTCTTGATTTGTTATGACACCAGGAAATTTTTCAATTACTTTATTTTCACTCCTCAAAACATGTGTGTTCTTTGAAATTATTTGAAGTATATTCTGTTGATTCTTATTCATTTTTGCAATTCCTATTGGAGGAATTGGTAATTCCTCCACATAGCTTTTTTGACCTGGATTTTTTGTTCGATTTAAAACATAATGCGCTTTAGTACCATGCATAGTAGCAGCCAAAATTGCTGCTGCTGACATAACATTTGTCCCACCAGTAACATTGATAACAAATTCGTATTTTTCTACATCATTTTCTTTCTGCTCTTTTAAAATAATTGCATCAATAGCATCCATTGTGCCATCAAGATTCAAAGGGTTCTCGTTTAAGTACAGTGCCACATCTACTCCCGCATAATCTTCTTGAATTTTTTTTGCTAAATCTTTAGCTATTTTAGGAAAATTGTAATCAGTATCTTTTTTACTATGAATAAGCCATACCTTCGTAATAGGTTGAGCTTCACGTAACCATTCTTTGACGTGGGCTACTTGTTTGCCAATAGGCGCAATATGAACAACCATAACTACAAATAATTTTTGTAGTCTACAAATATTAAGATTTCTATAATATATCCGAATATTATGTATGAAAGAAAAAAATCAAATAATAGAAAAGAAACTTCTGGAAACAGAAGAGATCGAAACCCCGCAAGGAATTTTAAATTTCTTGCTAAGGAAAAATGGAACCAGGTTTCCATATTTAACAAAAAACAGATATTCTGTGACTGATTTAGTGAATTGCCAGCGAAAATCTCTGTATAAACAACTAGGAGTAAAACAAGAAGAATTACTCGGAGACCAATCGGTTGAGGGAATGTGGTCAACTGTTAGAGGCGACTTTTTACATCAAATGACATATGCGTACAAATGGCGAGAAATCGACATAGAATACAATGTCCCACTAAATGATGGAAAAGAAGCAAAATTAATTGGAAGACTTGACATGTATGACTGGAAAACAAAGACAGTCTTAGATTTAAAGAGCACAAAATTTGTAAAATGGCAAATTAAGCGAGGATTTTTGCCAAAACTTGAACATATTTTGCAAGTTCAATG
>NZEI01000041.1 GCA_002690405.1 Gammaproteobacteria bacterium | reverse complement strand
ATAATTCTGATAGCCGATTTGCCACAGGTTGTAGCGAAAATTCTGCATCGACCTGACCTTCGGTCGGGCGTCCGAGATGTGACATGACCGTTACCCTGGCGCCACTGGCCAACGCCTGTTTTATGGTCGGCAGCGACGCAACAATGCGCGCGTCACTGGTCACCACCCCCGCCTGCACTGGCACATTGAGGTCGGCGCGAATAAAGACGCGCTTGCCGCTTAAGTCCACTGCGGTCATGGGAATTATCTGGGGTGTTTGCATGGTGCCGACAACCTATAACTTTTTATACCTTGTGTGCCCGNCCCAAGAGGCTCATACACCTATTACTTGTTTGGTTGCCGCCACTACCGCCGCTGAGGTGATACCGCAGACTTCCAGTGCCTGATCTCCGGGGGCCGATAAGCCATAACGGTCGATACCGACCACGGCGCCGTCGAGCCCAACGAACTTATGCCATAAGTCTGGGTGTCCAGCCTCTACTGCAACCCGAGCCCGCACCGCNGGTGGTAACACCTGCTGTTGATATTCGGCATCTTGANNGCTGAAGAGCTCTACNCAGGGCATTGATACCACCCGCACCGCTAGCCCTTCTGCAGCNAGCTGNTGGGCCGCAGCCACCGCAACTTCGACCTCNGAGCCNGTGGCAATGATGACCCCTTGAGGTNCCCCATCACAATCAATCAGCGTATAGCCTCCGCGCTGNATGTTGNTGAAGGTTTGTGCATCACGTATCTGTGCCTGGGTTTTTTGCCGAGTAAAAATCAGGGCCGTTGGTGCGGTACGGCTGGCGATTGCATGTTTCCACGCCACCGCAGACTCAACGGTATCGCAGGGCCGCCAAGTAAAGAGATTCGGCGTGCTGCGCAGATTACTGATCTGCTCTACGGGCTGGTGAGTCGGGCCGTCTTCGCCCACAGCGACCGAATCATGGGTGTAGACAAAAATATTAGGCGTTTTCATCAGAGCAGCCAGACGCACCGCATTTCGCGCATACTCCATAAAAATCAGAAATGTACCGGTGAACGGCCGGTAGCCGCCGTGCANCTGCAGCCCGTTGCTGATCGCNGTCATGGCAAATTCGCGCACCCCGTAGCTCATATGCTGAGCATCCGTCGCGCCGTCCCAGCGGGTATTATTCGATCCGGTTAAATCTGCAGAACCACCGAACAATTCGGGAATACCTTGGGCTATCGCGCNGATGCAGCGCTGGGAGGCTTTACGGGTTTCCATGACCGACAGCGCTTGCTGCTCTGCTGCAGCAAAAGCGTCAATCGCCTCAGACCAATTTNCTGGCAGCGCACCAGCCATNCGNCGNTNGAACTCAGCGGCCNGAGCAGGCTCNTCCGCAGCAAAGCGCTCAAATTCCTGTTGCCATTGTTGCTGACTGTCGTGACCACGCCGGGTTTGATCCCAAGCCTCATAGTATTCTGCTGGAATATCCCATGCCGCATGAGACCAGCCTAAGGCCTCTCGAGTCGCAACTATTTCATCTTCACCCAGAGCCGCCCCATGCACGCCAGCAGTGCCTTGTTTGTTCGGCGAGCCGAACCCGATCGTAGTGCGGCAACACACCAGTGTGGGGCGTCCGTCTGAATCCATTGCTGTTTGCAGTGCCTGGGAAATTTCGTCTGCATCATGACCGTCTACATTGCGGATTACACGCCAGCCATAGGCTTCGAAGCGCGCAGGCACATCCTCACTGAACCANCCGTCCACTGCACCGTCAATTGAAATGCCGTTGTCGTCGTAGATGCAGATCAATTTGCCCAGACCCAAAGTGCCTGCCAACGAACCGGCCTCGTGGGAAATACCCTCCATCAAACAGCCGTCACCGACGATTACCCAAGTCCGGTGATCAACAATGGCAGCATCAGCTTGATTAAATTCAGCANCAAGCTTCTGTTCAGCCAGAGCCATGCCCACAGCGGTGGCAAAACCTTGGCCAAGCGGACCCGTAGTGGTTTCAACTCCGGGGCATTCACCAAATTCCGGATGCCCTGCAGTCTTGGCATGGAGTTGCCGAAAATCTTTTAGATCCTGCAAACTGACGTCGTAGCCGGTTAAGTGCAGCAGCGCATATAGCAGCATAGAGCCGTGGCCGTTCGACAACACAAAGCGGTCGCGGTTGGCCCATTGAGGATCCGCCGGATTATGCTTAAGAAAATCTCGCCACAACACCTCGGCCACATCGGCTAACCCCATAGGCGCGCCTGGGTGACCGCTTTTCGCTGCCTGTACAGCGTCCATGGCCAACACACGAATCGCGTTGGCAAGTTCAAATCTTGATGGCATTAGAGCTCCCGGGAATGTGCGCGCGTATTGTCGAACTTTGTCTCTGTACACGCAATTGTTTCATGCAAAACTTGAGCACTGAGCCGACTCTGGATCTATCCAAATACCTGTTAATTCGCGTAATATTCTCCGCCTTCCGCCTGTGGCGACACGCCCGGCGCTCTTTTTATTAAATCAGCATGAGTTCGAACTATGGCCGATAACAATCTCTTTACTTCTGAATCTGTCTCGGAAGGTCACCCCGACAAAGTTGCAGACCAAGTATCAGACGCAGTCCTCGACGCCATGCTTGCTCAGGATGCAGAGTCACGAGTCGCCTGCGAAACCTTAATCAAAACCGGCCTNATCGTGGTTGCCGGCGAAGTACGCAGTAACGCCCAAGTAGACATCGACAAATTGGTGCGCGACGTGGTTGCTNATATTGGCTACAACAGCCCGGACGTTGGCTTTGATCCGGAGTCCTGCACCGTGGTTAATGCTCTCGGCCAGCAGTCTTCGGATATTGCCATGGGGGTAGACGAAACCACCGATCACGAGCAAGGCGCCGGCGATCAGGGCCTGATGTTCGGTTATGCCACTGATGAAACCGATGTATTGATGCCNGCACCGTTGACCTACTCTCACCGTCTGGTGCAGCGGCAGGCAGAAATGCGCCGCGCCTCGCTGTCCTTTCTACGACCCGATGCCAAGAGTCAGTTGACCTTCCGCTACGATGAGGACGGCAACCCCACCGGCATTGACGCCGTGGTGTTATCCACACAGCACAGCCCTGATATCAGCCAGCAAGATCTGCATGAAGCGATCATGGAGGAGGTTATTAAACCGGTGCTGCCGCAAAATTGGATTTCTGCGGACACCAAAATTTTCATCAACCCGACTGGCCAATTTATCATCGGCGGCCCAGTGGGCGACTGCGGCTTGACGGGACGCAAAATTATCGTTGATACCTATGGTGGTATGGCACGCCATGGCGGCGGCGCCTTCTCCGGCAAAGACCCTTCTAAAGTTGACCGCTCGGCCGCTTACGCCGGCCGCTATGTGGCGAAAAACATCGTTGCTGCGGGCTTGGCAAAGCGTTGCGAAATTCAAGTGAGCTATGCGATCGGTGTCGCAGAGCCCACCTCAATCAGTCTTGATACCTTTGGCACCGGCAAGCTCAGCGATGACAAGATCGTTCAACTTGTGCGTGAACACTTTGACTTGCGGCCACGTGGGCTAATTGAGATGTTGGATCTGAAACGACCCATCTATCAAACTACCGCAGCGTACGGTCACTTTGGCCGCACCGAGGAGAGTTTTAGCTGGGAGAGAACCGATAAAGCCGAATTACTCGCGCAAGCTTTGGCCTAGCATTTTTAAGGGCCTATCCGAGAAGGACCATGGCNCTAAAATCAATGACTCCCGTTAGCTTCGAATTNTTCCCGCCCCGTNACACCGCGGGGCGAGAAAAATTAACGACCGGCACCGCTACAAAACTTGCGGCTCTTGGGCCTGAGTATTTCTCCGTAACTTACGGCGCTGGCGGCAGCACCAAGGAAGGCACCAAACAAACGGTAACCGATCTCATGGACCGCGGTTGGAATGCGGTGCCGCATTTATCAGTAGGCGGCACTGATCAACAAGGCACCCTGGATCTGGTCGCCTACTACAAAGAATTAGGTGTAAAGAAAATTCTGTGCCTACGTGGCGACCAAGCAGAGTCTGATGCACATAACCCGCAATACGCTGAAGATTTGGTGCGATTAATCCGCCAACACTTCGGCGACCGCTTTGAGATCGTGGTTGGCGCCTATCCAGAAGTGCATCCTGACTCTGCTTCGAGCCACGACGATCTTACGTTTTTCAAGCGCAAGGTGGAGGCAGGTGCGGACGTAGCGATAACCCAATATTTTTACAATGTTGAAGCCTACGGGTATTTCGTCGACCAGTGTCAAAGCCTAGGGATTGATATTCCAATTGTTCCGGGCGTAATGCCCATTACCAATTACGCATCCCTATGCCGTTTTTCTGAAAAAGCTGGTGCGGATATCCCACGCTGGCTAGATCGAGCCATGGCCCAGCGCCAAGATTCTGACGAGGAGCTAGGCAAATTCGGTGTCGAGGTGGTGACGCGTTTGTGCGAGCGGCTAATCGAACTGGGGGCGCCGGCCATTCACTTTTATACGTTAAATCGCTGGGGTGCGACCACCAAGGTCTGCGCCAACCTTGGTCTTAACGTGAGTTAACCACCGTGGCCCAGCGCTTTTATGTGTCTGATTCGCATACCGTGGATCAGCAGCTGTTCCTCAACGCCGAACGCTCCAATTACCTGTGCCGAGTGCTGCGCCTCGTCAGAGGTGACGCAATAGAAATATTCGACGGCGCAGGTAATGTCTTTACCTGCGAAATCATTACCGACAACCCGCGGCAAACTGAGCTGAGGGTCTTAACCCAAACCGTTACCGCGCGACCGCAACGCTCGAAGCTGGGTGTAGCGATTGGTCTGATTAAGGGACAGCCAATGGACCGGGCGATTGCTCAAGCCACAGAGCTGGGCGCTACCGACATCTACTTACTCGAGGGTCAGCGCAGTAACGTCAAGCTCAATAAGCAACGAATGCTCAGCAAACTCGAACATTGGCGCAAGGTCATTGTTGCCAGCTGTGAGCAGTGTGGGCAGATCAATCTGCCGACTCTGCATGATCCGGCCCAACTCGCGACCATGCTCGCGCAACTGAGCGAGACAGCCAACCACTTAATTTTCTTTGATCCCCAGGCAAATCCAGCGCCGACGCAACTTGCTCCACAAGATCGGGTGATTTTTATCGGTCCGGAGGGCGGCTTTAGCCCAGAAGAACTCCGCGCTTTCGCTGATGCTAAGGTAGAGGGCTATCGTCTGGGCACGCTGACCCTGCGCGCCGAAACCATGCCCGCGGCCGCACTGACCTTGATTCATCAGGCAACCGGATGGCCAACAAACNCCGACGATTAGTAACTGTGCCTATANAGAACTGACATCGCCCCCTGAGGCAAGCANGTCTGCATCTTCAATGGTTTGGGCGTACTCCCACTCATCCTCGGCACTCCAGACTTGGAAAACNAAGGCAATGATGAGCAATTTAGCGGCACGATTAACGACATTTTTAAATTCCTCGGTAAGCGGCAAGGTGCCGTCTATGACCCGATCCAACATATTTGCAGTGGCCCAAGCCAATTCCATAATCCGTTGATCTTGGTGCTGTTGCGCTAGGCCTTTCAGCGCCAACAAAGCGTCACTTAATTGCAGCGGGCTAGCGCCGGGCTGAGNNGACCANGCTGTNAAGACATCCAACATATGCACCACCCTAAGGCCAAATTCGGAATCNTCCGCATCCTGGGATGCTNTNGGCGCAATCAAGCCCTGGGCTTCCAGCTCTGTCAGGGACTGCTGCAGTTCCTGCTCGGTGGCAGAGAACGCAGCGGTATTCACCGANCCCATNCCCCAGCGGCCTAAACATTTGCTCAACTGACCTAGGCGCACGCGGGCAGCGCGGTCCAATGGCACCACTCCCACTGCAATTGCGGACAGATAACTCGCCGCCAAAGCACAACTGGTTTGCTCCCCAGTAGACATTGGCGCCACAGATCGCCAGCGCAGCAAGTAACCCGCATAGACTTCGAACTGGTCCAGTAACTCCTTTTGCACCCCGGATGTCAGGCATTCAAGCAGTAACCGCTCAAAGCCCTGGCGTATGCGTTGGTTAATGACTTGCGCTTGCATCCCACAATTGTAGCGTTTTATTTTTGCCGCATATGCGCCTTGGACAACCCTTCAACTCGAGTTTTTATTGCCTAGATCTCTGCGCAATGGGAACCTTAGCCCCCGCGATTTACCGAGCGACAAAACGATGCCAAAAATAGCCTTTTTAATGGACCCAATTGAAACCGTGTCCGTGAAGAAAGATTCCACCCTGGCCATGATCGCCGCGGCCCAGCAACGGGGGCTAGAAATCTTTTATTTACAACAAGACGGCCTCGTGCTGAGTGCGGGGATAGTCACCGCCCTGACCCGCGCCCTGAGACTTCGCGATGATTTTTGTGCAACGTTAGACCCAAAGACTGCCGGCGATGATTGGTACGCGCTGGGCGACGAGCAAGCTGTTGCCTTAGCCGAGATGGACATCGTAATGATGCGCAAAGATCCGCCCTTTGATATGGAATACATCTATACCACCTATCTTTTAGAACGGGCTGAGGCCGAAGGCGTGATGGTAGTGAACCGCCCCAGTGCCTTGCGTGATTGCAATGAGAAACTATTTGCGACGCTGTTCCCCCAGTGCTGCCCAGAGCTCATAGTCAGCCGCCGCATGGACCAGCTCAAAGCGTTTCACAAACAACATGCAAACGTGGTATTCAAAAAACTCGACGGCATGGGCGGCGCGTCGATTTTTCGCGTTATGGAACAAGACCCAAACCTCAGCGTTGTCTTGGAAACATTGACCAATAGCGGGCGCGAACAAATTATGGGCCAGGTGTACTTGCCGGAAATCGTCGATGGCGATAAGCGCATATTGCTGATTAACGGCGAACCCGTTCCCTACGCTTTAGCGCGCATCCCTTCAGCCGGTGAGACCCGCGGTAATCTCGCCGCTGGGGGACGTGGCGAGGGTCGGCCACTCACCGATCGCGATCAATGGATCGCCCAACAAATCGGCCCTGAACTAAAACGCAGAGGCTTGATGTTCGTTGGTATAGACGTAATCGGTGACTATCTGACGGAGATTAATGTCACCTGTCCTACCTGTATCCGCGAGCTTAACGAACAGTTCAATTTAGATATCGCCGGCGATCTAATCGATACCTGTTTGCAGCAGTTGGAAAACTCCTAGGTTTGACACCCGGCACGGCAATGGCAACAAAGGCTGACCCAATCGGACCGAGAGACCGTCTATGGTTTGGGCTATTTCTTGCCTTGGCTGCCCATGCAACACTGATACTCGGTATAGGTCTGAGATCCACCGAACCGCAACCGCATATGGCTTTGTCCGTATCTCTTGCTATTCCAGAAAGTCGCGAATCTCAGAGTCAGCCAGACTTGCCAGCCAAGACTGATGGCCCTGTACCTGTTCAGCAGGCCGAAGTTAAAGCGCTGCCAGATTCGCTGCAGCCAGAGCTCCAGCCAGCGATCTCGGCCCGCAAAAACCCAGCAACAAAAGCTGCAACGCTACCCAAGGGACTGAACCGCAGCCAACTGATCGCAGCCATCGCCGACACCCCGATTGAAAATCCAACAGCACTTAGCCAAGAGCGGATTCGACGTCTCGATGAGTCATCTCTGACGGCGGCAACAACCGACGCAGAAGCGGCGTATCTGGCAATGTGGCGACGCAAATGCGAACGTCTGGGGCGAGTCAATTATCCACCCGGCAATATTCAGGGCGAACTGGTGATGCGCGTGAGCATCGCCAGCAGCGGCCAACTCAACTATGTCCGTATCGTGAGATCATCTGGATCCACACTATTGGATGAAGCCGCCCTAAAAACCGTTCGGCAGGCCGCGCCCTATCAGCCGTTCTCGGTAGAGATGCGCAAAGCCTACGACCAACTTGAATTCACCCGCACCTGGCAGTACTCAAAATACGGCACAGGCATCAACCGATAGCATAATTATTGTCCAATGAATCTTAAAAACCATTTCCTTATTGCCATGCCCGGCCTGTCTGGCGACTACTTCGCCAACACGCTGACCTATATTTGCGAGCATAACGAAGATGGGGCTATGGGGATCGTGGTGAATAAGCCCTCCGATGTATCGATTCTCGAACTACTCGCGCAACTGAATTTACCAGTAGACAAACGCTGGCTCGACACACCTGTATTGTTGGGCGGCCCGGTGTCGCGAGAGCGCGGTTTCGTTCTGCATAGCCCCTATAGCCATGCAAAATCTGAGCACTCGGTCGAAATCTCCCAAGACATATTTTTGTCTTCAGCGCTGGAGGTGTTGAGCGATGTCACCGAATCAAGTGGCCCCGATCATGTACTCGTGGCGTTGGGCTATGCCGGTTGGCAGGGTGGGCAGCTAGAAGACGAAATCAAACGCAATGCCTGGCTGACCACCGAGGCTACTGCAGAGATCTTATTTGCCAGCGACTTTGATCAGCGCATGGATCAAGCCGCGGGGCTGTTGGGAATCGATATGCGTGCTCTGCTCGCTAGCGTCGGACACGGTTAACTGGTGACTAGAAATAAGGAACTGCCTGAGGGTTACGTGCTGGGCTTTGACTTTGGCCTAAAACATATTGGCGTTGCTGTGGCACAAACGGTGACAGGACACTCAACCGGCTTGCGCACCTTACTCGCAAAAAATGGTAACCCTAGTGATTGGCCAGAGCTGAAAGCCTTAGTCAGCGAATACCAACCCATCGCGATCATCGTTGGTCTGCCGTTAAATATGGACGGCAGCGAATCCACGATGGCGCGGCGCGCGCGAAAATTTGCCGATACCTTAGCCCATCGCACCGGCTGCGATGTAATCACGAGCGACGAACGCCTGAGTTCGTGGAGTGCGGATCGTCAGGATGCCAGCACCCCAGGTAGCGACCTGCACCAAGAGTCTGCATGCCGGATCATCGAAACCTGGCTGCGCAGCATTGGCCACCAACAATAAACGATCAGCCCGATCCACTCACTTCCACCACGCCTTAGCTCTTTCTATTAAAATCAGAAAGTGTTGACTGACTAAACAGCATTATCCAGTTGAACATGGGGCTGTCACAACAATTACACCACCATTGCCCTAACGTATTGTTGTGCAGGGCCGTAACAGCGATGATTGTCGACGCAGTCCGCCACTACTTGTTTAAAAACCCATTCGCGAATGAACATTAATGCCCATNCCTGATCTATCCTCTCGTCATGCGCTGCTCTCGNANCGGATCCAGGCAGCCTGTAAAGCTGCACAACGAGACCCGAATTCTGTGGAGCTACTGGCGGTAAGCAAAACCAAGCCTCCAGGATTGATCACTGAAGCCGTTGCTCTGGGTATGACGCAGTTTGGTGAGAACTATNTGCAAGAGGCNGTTGAAAAAATTCAGCACCTAGAGCAATTGTCTTTAGCGTGGCATTTCATCGGGCGCATCCAGTCGAATAAATGCAAAACCATCGCCNACGCATTCTCGTGGGTACAAACTNTAGACCGATCTAAAGTCGCTCAGCGCCTCAATCAGTTCCGTNCCGTCGCCGAGCCACTAAATGTGCTGATTCAGGTCAATTTGGACGATGATCCGAATAAGGGTGGTGTGGATAAACAAAACGCGGAACACCTTTTAGAGCAGGTTCTCACTCTGCCCAACCTCGCGCCTAGAGGCCTCATGACCATTTTGGCGAAATCTACAGATTCTAGGGTGGGCTACCAATCCGTGGCACAATTACACGACGACTTGTACAAAAAGTACGCGAGCGATCTACCTCAGTGGGATACGCTGTCTATGGGTATGAGCGCTGACATAGAGGCCGCCATTAACGCCGGAGCGACGATGATTCGCGTCGGCACAGATTTATTTGGCGCCCGCACNATCTAGGAGAAATAGTTTGACCATCGCGTTTATCGGCGCCGGTAACATGGCCATCAGCCTGCTTCGTGGGCTGGTGAACAATGGTATGAGCGCCTCAAACCTAATCGCTGCAGACCCGAGCGATGACCAGCGCGCTAGGGCTGAAGAAATAGGCATACGCACTGAGGCGGAAAACAANATCGCGATTAGGGGCGCTGACATTATCGTAGTGGCGGTAAAGCCGCAGATCGCCGGTCAGGTACTCAAGTCCTTAGACACGGTAAGCAAATCTCAATTGGTTATATCGATTGCTGCNGGNATTAGCCTCGATAGCTTGCAATCTTGGCTCCCCAANGGCCAACCTATTGTTCGATGCATGCCGAATACACCCGCTCTAGTCGGCGCAGGCATGACCGGCTTGTACGCGAATGATCAGGTAGACAGCGAACATCGCCAAGCCGCAGAGCATGTGTTGCAAGCAGCGGGCGAGGTGGTTTGGGTNCCGAACGAAACTCTTTTAGATGCGGTAACCGCCGTCTCTGGAAGTGGCCCCGCGTACTTTTTCTTGCTCATGGAGCATATGGCCAAAGCCGGCACCGCTNTGGGCCTAGATCCAGAGACCAGCCGCACCCTGACCGTGCAGACGGCTCTGGGCGCAGCNCTGATGGCCCAGCAATCTGCCGAGCCACTTGCAACNTTGCGCCAAAACGTTACGTCGCCCGGCGGCACTACCGAGGCGGCGATCAACACNATGCTCGAGCATGGCATACCTGCAACAATTGCCTCGGCACTGCAGGCAGCGCAGCAACGCTCAGTCGAGCTGGCAAAGGAATTTGGTGACCCATGATTGGACAATCCCTCTACGCAGTTATCGACCTGGCACTACGCCTGGCCACATTGCTGTTTCTACTGCGCTTCCTACTACAAGCTGTGGACGCCGATCGTTTCAATCCTCTGAGTCAGGCGGTGGTGAAAGGTAGCGACCCATTTGCTCAACCACTACGCAAATTGTTGCCCAATCTCGGCCGTTGGGATTTAGCCTCGCTATTGCTCGCTTGGGCCATGGGCGTGTTGTTCGTTTATATCGTCACGCTGGGGAACGCCGATGTCGTGCAAGCGCTCACTATCGGCGCAACACGCACTGCACTGGTGTGGGTACAGTTCTACTGGTGGTCGATCCTGGTCGTGGTGGTGGTGAGTTTTATCAATCAGGGCTCTTACCACCCAGTCGTTGGGCTACTCGACCAACTGCTTAACCCTTTGCTGGGGCCACTGCGGAATACTCTGCCAACCCTTGGGCCACTGGATTTTTCACCGCTCATCGCCCTATTGCTGCTGTCAATTTTAGAGGGCGCGCTGCGCACGGCGTCCTTCTCCCTATGACCGCTACCGCCCCAGATAGTGTCGGTATCGTCACCCCGGCCACGTTTCACCACACCCAGCCCTTTGCGCTACAAAATGGTGATGAATTAAAGGGCTTTGATCTGGTCTACGAAACCTATGGCGAGCTAAATGCGTCGGCGAGTAACGCCGTTTTAGTCTGCCACGCCTTGTCCGGCCATCACCACGCTGCGGGCTATCATAGCGATACCGAAAATAAGCCTGGCTGGTGGGATAATTGCATTGGCCCTGGCAAGGCGATGGACACTAACAAACTCTTTATCATCAGCGTCAACAATCTCGGCGGTTGTCACGGCAGCACTGGCCCAGAGTCGATTAATCCCGATACCCAAGAACCTTTCGGCGCTGAGTTCCCCCAAGTGGTGGTGAAAGATTGGGTCGCCAGTCAGGCGCTCTTAGCCGATCACTTGAACATCGGGCGCTTTCTCGCCGTTATCGGCGGCAGCCTTGGCGGTATGCAAGCACTGCAGTGGAGTATGGATTTTCCAGACCGGGTAGCCAACGCCATTTTGATCGCGACAGCGCCAAAACTCACCGCGCAGAATATCGCCTTTAACGAAATNGCGCGGCAGGCGATCACCTCGGATCCTGAATATCGTGCCGGGCGCTANCGACTAGAAAATACCAACCCTGACCACGGTCTAATGTTGGCACGCATGATTGGTCATGTGACCTATCTATCCGACGATGGCATGGCCACTCGCTTCGGACGCGAATTAAAGTCTGGAGACATCGACAAAGACGAGGATGTGGAATTTCAAGTCGAGAGTTATCTGCATCATCAGGGTCGCTCATTCACCCAACGCTTTGATGCAAATACTTATCTACTTATGACAAGGGCTCTTGACTATTTTGATCCGGCGCGGGATACCNACGATGACTTGGTGGCAGCCCTCGAGCATACTCAGGCGCGCTTTTTGGTCATGTCATTCTCCAGCGATTGGCGTTTTTCTCCTGANCGCTCAAAAGAGATCGTCGACGCATTGATCGCCGCCGGTAAAGATGTCGCCGCCACCGTAATCGAGTCCGAACACGGGCATGATTCGTTCCTGCTGCCTATACCGCGCTATATCCAGGCCCTCAGCGCTTACCTGAACCACGCCGTTGAGCAAACAGCTGAGCCAAGGACAAGTTAACTATGCGCGCCGACCTCGAACTGGTAGCAAAGCTCATTCAACCTAACGCCCGAGTTCTCGATCTCGGCTGCGGTGATGGTGAGCTNCTGAACCATTTGCAAAAGGCTAAAAACGTTATCGGCTACGGGCTTGATAAGGACGAGGAAAACATCCGACTGTGCTTGGCGAAGGGCGTGAACGTAGTTGAGCAAGACNTAGACGACGGCCTNGGCAATTTTCAAGATGATGCATTCGATATGGTGATCATGACCGACACCATTCAAGCGGTACACCAACCTCGGTTGCTACTGCAAGAAATGCTGCGAGTGGGCCGCGAATGCGTAGTGACGTTTCCAAATTTTGGTCATTGGCGCTGCCGGCTGCATCTAGCAACTACTGGTAAAATGCCGGTATCCAAACACCTGCCCCATCGCTGGTATGACACGCCGAACATACATTTATGCACGTTTAACGATTTCGAGGCGCTTTGCGCAGATCTAACCATGCCAATTTTACAGCGTCGGGTCGTCGACCAAAGGCATGCCGAACGTTCATTGATCAACTTGGCGCCAAATCTGCTCGGCAGCTACGGTTTTTATCATCTGGGACGAACAGCATGACACAGAGCATCTTCAATACATTAGGCCAATTGGGGCAACGGTGGATCACCGCAGTTGTTGGCGGCCTATTAGCATTTACCTGTGTTACTGGCCATGCAGAACAAGTCCATCGGTTTGCCGGTCACGAAGTGCACTACATTATTATCCCTACGACATTTCTCGAGTCTGAGATAGCCGCGCAGTATGACGTTGCGCGAGCGCGCAATAGAGCATTGATCAACGTGTCAATTCTGGACGNCAACAANNAAGCAGTTACCGGCTCGGTAAGTGGCAGCAGTAGTAATTTGCTCGGTCAGACTCAATATTTTGAATTTCGCCAAGTGCGCGAAGGCGATGCAATTTACTATCTCGCCGAGCTGCTGCATTCCGACCAAGAATTGCACAGAGTTACCCTCGNCGTTGCCTTAGACACAGGGCAGAAGGACCAAATTAAGTTTAACCAGAAAATGTATTGGGAAGACTAATGAAGGTGATATTTGCCAGTGGCAATGCCGGCAAAGTCGCTGAAATGCAGCAGCTCCTCACACCGGTAGGTTTTGAGCTTACAAGCCTGCAAGACTTCGGCTTAGCAGGTGCGGAAGAAACCGCCACCACGTTTGTTGAGAACGCGCTTATAAAGTGTCGGGCNGCAGCTCATCAGACNGGCTTAGCCGCTATTGCCGACGACAGCGGACTCGTAGTTCCCGCTCTAAATGGCGAACCCGGTGTATATTCCGCCCGCTATGCTGGNGCCGATGCCAGTGATGCCGACAATAACGCAAAGTTACTGACCCANATGGCCGAGTGTANTGACAGAAACGCTTTCTTCTTATGCTGTATGACCTATATGCGTAGCGCCACAGATCCGACACCGATCATTGCCTTCGGCCGNTGGCACGGTGAAATTCTGCGCGAACCTCAGGGCACTGGGGGGTTTGGCTACGACCCNTTNTTTTTCGTGAAGGCNCATAACGCCACTGCNGCGGAACTGCCTGCTGATACAAAAAATCAGATNAGTCATCGAGGCATGGCTTGCCGAGCGCTATTGGCGCAATTGCAAGACCGCCTATAGCGCCATGCTAGACNNGGCTGGGCTGTATATTCATTACCCTTGGTGTGTGAAGAAATGCCCCTACTGCGATTTCAATTCCCATCCAATCAAGGGCGAGGTAGATCAACAGGCTTATTGCACCGCCCTATTAGCAGACTGGGCAGCGCAAAAACACCCGGGCGACTACTTTCATAGCGTTTTCTTTGGTGGCGGCACACCCAGTCTTATGCACCCCCAATACGTGGGGCAACTNTTAGCNACGTTNCCAATAAATCCAGATGCTGAGATTACATTAGAGGTAAATCCTGGCACCCACGAATATATGGACTTTGCAGACACCCGCAGATCTGGAGTGAATCGGCTTTCTATTGGCGCGCAATCATTCGATAACAAACAACTGCGTAACCTCGGCCGAGTGCATCAAAACGACGAGATCAAATTCGCGTTCAATAAAGCCCGCGGNGCNGGCTTTGAGAATATTAACCTGGACGTTATGTGGGGCTTACCAGAGCAAACCGTTGCTGAAGCCCTGCAGGATCTGCAATGCGCCATCGAATTACAGCCTGAGCACATTTCCTGGTATCAGCTGACCATTGAAGCAAAGACCGAATTTGCGCGACGCACCCCTATATTGCCAGTGGAGCAAATAACTTATGAGATCGAGACGGCAGGATTAGAACTGCTGGCAGCACACGGCTTTAGGCGCTATGAGGTTTCTGCGTTCGCCCAGTCGGGCCAGCAGTGCCAACATAATTTGAACTATTGGCAGTTTGGTGACTACCTAGGTTTGGGGGCCGGCGCCCACGGCAAACGATCTCCAGCCGACTGGAGTAACAAAGCCGAGCGGCCAATGAGAG
Organism: Gammaproteobacteria bacterium; assembly: GCA_002690405.1. Taxonomy (GTDB): domain Bacteria; phylum Pseudomonadota; class Gammaproteobacteria; order Pseudomonadales; family Azotimanducaceae; genus UBA4421. Next base: position 34,776 of record NZEI01000041.1, on the reverse strand, counting down.
TCAGCAAGGCCAGCCAACCGCGCTTGTATCTAGCAGACCCAAGCGCATCTACCGAACAACGGATAGAACCAGATGCGGTCGCCTTGGAGTTCATGATGAACGCGCTGCGCCTGGTCGATGGGGTAGATTGGGGGCTATTCGAGCATCGTACCGGCTTAGCCAAGAGCGACCTAGCCGCGCAGTGGTCGCAACTTCAGACTAATGAGTTAGTGGCCACCACACACTGTGGCACAACCAAAAAAGGCTTGCGGTACCTCGATTCGATCTTGCAGGCGTTTATTTAGCAGTTTGTTGGTTTTCGTAAACCAGATCGCGAATGGCGTGGCCAAGTCGTTCGCCTCTGGCTTCAAATTTCGTGGTACTACGAATGACCGCAGTTTCTTCATCGGCCTTTCGCACCTGATCCTCAATCAATTTAAACGCATCGACTGTCGAGAACTGCTCAACCATCCATTCCCCATAGGGTGCCCAGTCGGTGGCGAGCCTAACTAACGCTCCGGGCTTCATGACCCGATGCAGCTGCTGAAGAAATTCAGTCTGAATCAGGCGCCGTTTAAAGTGCCGTTTTTTCGGCCACGGNTCTGGGAAAAAGATACGAACCTCACTCAGCCGCTGGNNNGGTAAAGCGGCCAANACCTGCTGCGCAGGCTGATCAATCACCCCCACATTATGCAGCTGTCGNCTGTGCAGNCGCGTCAGCATGGCACCNATTCCNGGNTGATAAAGCTCAATACCACAGAGGTACCAAGAAGGCGCCTGCTGCGCCCAATCCAGTAACTCAGCNCCCATGCCGAAGCCTATCTCCATGGCCACGGGTTCAGTACGACCTTGCAGCTCTTGGGGTGTGGTGCGATAGCGTTCGAGGAGGTTCGCGTAGGCACGGGACTGTGCCTGAGTAAAACGGCCGCGGCGTCGAATATAGCTGAACGCCTGCTCCGGCGAATTCGCCTTGTCAGTAATCGTTTCGGTCATGTAAGGAAGCTACNGCTGCAGAAATACGCCAGCATAAATCACTGCCAACCATCCCACCATCAAGAACAGTCCGCCAAANGGGGTNACCGGGCCAAGCCATGATGCTGAAGTCAGCACCAGTATATAAATACTGCCGCTGAACAGGGCTACGCCTACCGNGAAAAATGCGCCGGCATAACGCAGGGCCTCGGCACCGGTTTGCAGAAGCCACACACCAACGACAAGGAGGGCAAGTCCGTGGACCAGCTGATATTGCACNGCCGTCTGCCAACTGCTGAGTTGGCTGGGATCGAGGCGATCACGCAAGCCGTGGGCACCGAATGCTCCTAGCGCCACTCCGAGCAAACCATATAGGCCGCCAACAGCGAGAAAAATCTTTGGCCACACGGCAGATGTTAGTCGGCTATTGCCAGTTTAAGCTTTTTCATCGCATTCTTTTCTAACTGCCGAATGCGCTCGGCGGATACGCCGTACTCGTCTGCCAATTCATGCAATGTAGACTTGGCATCGCTTAGCCAACGCTGCTGCAAAATGTCGCGACTGCGTTCATCTAATTTCGCGAGTCCTTCGCTCAAGCGTAGACTGACGTCACGCTGTGAATCCGCATCAGCGACCAAATCCGCCGGATCCGGTGCTGCCGACGCGAGGAAATGCACCGGCGCGGACGCTGTNTCATCGTCGGTTGCGTAGCCGTCAAAGGCCATATCACTGGCACTCAGTCGCCCTTCCATGCGATTCACTTCTTCAGCGGTTACGCCTAAATCTTGAGCAATTGCTTTCGTTTCTTCAGCACTGAGCCAAGATAGTGATCGCTTGGCGCCGCGAAGGTTAAAGAATAGCTTGCGTTGGGCTTTCGTCGTGGCGACCTTAACNATGCGCCAGTTGCGTAGGATGTACTCGTGCATCTCAGCCTTAATCCAATGCACNGCAAAGGAAATGAGCCGCACACCCACAGACGGGTCGAAACGCTTCACCGCCTTCATCAAACCCACATTACCTTCCTGGATCAAATCCGCATGCGGCAACCCATAGCCCTGATAGGTACGCGCAAGGTGTGCAACAAAGCGCAGATGACATAANACCAGTTGCCGCGCCGCGTCGAGATCGCCATCGTTGTAGAACTTTTCGGCCAANGCCCGCTCTTCCGCGGGTTCCAGTATCGGAAATTGGCTGACCGTGCGCAGGTATGCGTCGAGATCTGCTCCTGGGGAGATACTCGGCATAGCCATAATATTTGTGCTCATGTGATACTTCCGGTAACACTTAGAGCCAATATTAGCACTCTCTGCTGCCGAGTGCTAATACCTTTTAAACCAATGTTAATGCCTTNAGCCGGACGACTTCGCCATTAATAAGCCATTTCTTGGACGCCGCGGATACGCTGACGGACTGCAACCAGTGCACCAATAACACCCAATGCCATNCCCACGCCCAATAATGTAAGGAGAAACACCACCCCGAATCCATGCACATGTACCGGAATGTCATAGCTGCCCAATAAGGCGGTAAGTGGTGCCTCAATCGCTGTTAATGTAATGGCCAGCAACATTGCAGCCACGACGGCACCACCCAGCCCATAAAATACTCCAAAGTATAAAAACGGCCGCCGAATTTGCGCCCGTGTTGCGCCCACCAGACTCAAGACACGCAACTCTTCCAAGCGACCCTCTATCGCCAAGCGTACCGAGGCCGCAGTAACCAGAACCGCTCCAAGGGCAAACAACACACCTAGGATCAAACCTAAACGCTCAACTAATTGAGTCAAATTGCGCAGTAACTCGAGCCAGGTGCGTTCAATCACCACCTCATCTACGCCGTCCAAACNCACAAGCCGCTCTCGTAAAGCGCCCAGNTCNTNTAGGGATGCGTCGCTGACAACAGACACCTGCAAGGTTGCAGGCAAAGGATTTTCCGGCAAGCGCACCAAGGCAGCGGTCAGACTGCTGGAATCTGCGCTGGCGGCCATAAATTCTTGCAGCGCTTGCTCGGCATCGGTGAGCTGCGTCGCCGCTACCGACGAAGATTGCTGCAGCTGTGCTTGCACCGCGGCTACATTGTCGGACTCGGTTCCAACCGTAAAGTACACAGTTAGGCCGGGTTGACCCTGCCAGCCGTCATCTAGGGCAAGGAAATTTTGCTGCGCAAGATACAGGGCTGCAGGCAGCGCTAGCGCAATGCCCACCAACAACCAGACAAACAAGCTACTGCCGAGTCTGAGGCTGACAAATTCAAAAGTTTCAGCAATTGCACGCCTGTGGTCCGAAAACCAATCGCTTAAACGAAATGCTGGAGCCGGCCAACGCTTACCCCGATTTGCCGAGGATTTACGCGCCATCCAAAACTCCGTCGACATCAGCAATACGGCCTGCCGCCAGATTTAGGGTCGGCATTCCTAGGGACTGAATCAATGCGATGTCGTGGCTCGCGATTAAGACTGTGGTGCCCAATTCATTGAACCGACCAAACAGTTCCATGACACTGCGCGCCAAATCTGGATCTAAGTTGCCGGTGGGTTCGTCGGCCAAGAGTATCTTCGGCCTGCCAACAACCGCACGAGCGATGCCAACACGCTGCTGTTCACCTGTGGACAATTGGCTCGGCATCAAATGTTCCTTACCCAGCAATTCAACGGTGCCTAGTGCGCCGCGCACACGACTGGCCACCTCTCTTTCTCCAAGGTGATTGATACGTAACGGTAAAGCAACGTTGTCGAAAACACTGTGTTCGAGGAGCAAATTGTGATCTTGGAATACTACGCCTACCTCGCGTCGGTACCATGGCATTCGCCGTGCCCCTAAACGACTGATGTCCACATCGTCGACATAAATGCGTCCGCGAGTCGCTGATTCAGCCCCGATCAGTAATCTTAAGAACGTACTTTTGCCAGCGCCTGAATGACCGGTCAAAAAAGTCATCGACCCCGATGCAAATTCAACGCTGATCTCAGATAACGCTTCCTGACCGTTGTCAAAACGTTTGGTAACCCGCTCAAAGACAATGGCGCTCAAGCTCAGCTCTCGTCTGCGGCATCTGTGGCCAATAGAGCTTGTACAAATTGCTCAGCGACGAAGGGCCGCAAATCATCTTCGCTCTCACCAACGCCGACAAAGTAAATGGGTAAGCTACTGGCGTCCGCCGTCAGGGCACGTTGCGAGATCGCGAACACCACACCAGCCTTGGCGGTACCATCTAGTTTCGAAACAACTAAGCCCGTGACACCCACGGCCTCATGAAATAACTCCACCTGACTCAGGGCATTTTGGCCAACCCCTCCATCCAACACCAAAACGACCTCNTGCGGCGCNTCGGCGTCAATGCGCTGTACCACTCGACGAACNTTCGCCAATTCATCCATCAGCTGGGTTTTCGCTTGCAANCGCCCTGCGGTGTCGACGAGCAAAACATCGACACCCCGNGCCTGNGCCGCCTGTACCGCGTCGAAGACCACGGACGCCGCATCGGATCCTTGAGATTGGGCTATCACCGGTACCCCGTTGCGCTCACCCCAGGCCTGCAGTTGCTCCACTGCAGCGGCACGAAAAGTATCTCCGGCGGCCAGCATGACGCTCCGACCTTCGGCCATTAGCCGCTTAGCTAATTTACCGATCGTAGTGGTTTTACCCACACCGTTCACGCCGACGAAGAAAATCACCTGAGGTGTTGCCGACCCCAACTCGAACGGCTTTTCCAGCGCGTGTAGCCGCTCCACCATAAGTTCATGCAACGCCTGATAGAGAGCGTCCATATTTGCCAGTTGTTTGCGTGAGACCTGGGCGGTGAGTTCATCAATAATGCTGCGGGTAGCCTCAACCCCAACATCGGTAGTGAGCAGTGCCGTTTCCAGATCGTCTAACGCCTCAGTGCTGATCTCTTTTTCACCCAGCAGCAAGTTGCCGACGCCGGTGGCGAGCTGATTCCTGGTCTTGGCCAACCCTTTGCGCAGGCGCCCGAAAAAGCGTTGTTCGTCTGCCGAGGAGTTATTGTCGCGGGTCATCCGTATTGGGCTCCAAAAGAAGGCGGCATGGAGTGTGTCTCTGTCGTGCTTTGAAGTCGCACATTCTATAATGACTCGCCTATGAAGTACGCTAAAACCGCCGGTAGTCAGAAACATTAGTCGTTCTGCTAAAGATCGTCAGCAAAAAGTGCGCATAATCAGCGGCACTTGGCGCAGTCGCATGCTCAGCTTTCCAGAGACTGCGGGGTTGCGTCCAACTCTGGGTCGCACTCGCGAAACGCTATTCAATTGGCTGCGACCGGAATTAGCAGGCGCTGATTGTTTAGACCTATTTGCCGGATCCGGGGCACTGGGCTTTGAGGCCGCCTCTAATGGCGCACACAGCGTCACCTTCGTTGAGTCCAGTAGAGCGGCCGCAACAGCGCTTTCTGCAAATATCCAGCAACTCAATGCTGGAAACTGCCACGTTGTAAACAACCGCGCTGAACGCTTCCTTGAAACTGCCGCCGACCCTTTCGACATCATATTTTTAGACCCACCCTATCAGCAGCCAGAATTATTGGATTACGCGTTAAACGTCTTGTCTACGCGCGCTCTGATTGGCGGCTACGTCTATCTTGAAGGATCCAGCGAAAAGATACTGTTAGAGTTGTGCGCACGGTTTCACCTGTCTGCGCATAAAACTACTTCAGCAGGCACGACATCCAGTATTTTGGCAACCCCCGGTTAAGTTGCGGCGGGTGAGGTGCCCAGCTACCATCCGCTCCTCCTGAGGAAGCAACCAATAGGTAAAACTGCTGAGGGGCAGCACCAACATGAGCAAAAACATCGTCGTTTATCCGGGTTCTTTTAATCCTATTACCAATGGCCACACCGATCTGATTGATCGAGCATTGCACTTGTTCGACCACGTGATCTTGGCGATCGGTACCTCAGCGCAAAAAGATCCCAAGGTCGCCCTGGCCGATCGCATCGCGCTCTGCCAAGACGTTGCAAAACAATACGGCGACCGCGTCTCGGTTGAGGGCTTCAACACTCTGTTGGTAGATTTCGTTGCGGCCAAAGGCGCCCGCTTTATTCTGCGCGGGCTGCGCAGCGTTACGGACTTTGATTACGAATTTCAAATGGCCGATATGAATCGGTCCCTAGCACCCGATGTCGAATATGTATTTCTGCCGACATCCAAAGACTGCTCGTTTATCTCTTCAACGTTGGTGCGAGAGATCGCGGCCATGGGTGGCGATATTTCGCAGTTTGTTGACCCAAAGGTCGCCGCCGCTCTGGCCGCCCAATCAGACTGAAGCTAACGCCAGCCGCTGGTCTTTTGACAGGTCGGGCAATAGACCGTGCTGCGCTGGCCTAATACCATCCCTTTGAGNTGTGACGAGCATATCCGGCAGGTTTGACCAGCACGNCCGTATACATTGAGGCTTTGCCGGAAATACCCTGGCTGACCATCGGAGCCGACAAAGTCTCTTAACGTCGTGCCGCCCACCTGAATGGCACGCGCCAAGATCTGCGAAATCTGTGCGGCCAGCCGCTCATAACCTACCCGCGTCACCCGACAGGCCTGTACCGTGGGCCGAATTCCAGCACCAAATAGCGCTTCAGCGGCGTAGATGTTGCCAACACCGACCACGACCTTGCTGTCCATGATGTGATTTTTTACCGCGATGCGGCGGCGCCGCGCCTGTTGAAATAAATGCTCCCCGGAAAAGTCATTACCTAATGGCTCAGGCCCCAGGTCGGCCAGCAACCAATGCTCGGCTGGATCAGCCTTATGGAAGTGAAAACTGCCAAAGCGCCGCGGGTCGTTATAGCGAAGACATTGGCCTGAGCCGAGTTGCAGATCAATATGGTCGTGGGTTTTTACTGCCGCCTTAGCTTCCACCAAGCGCAGACTNCCGGACATCCCCAGATGCACGATTAGGGTGCCCACCGGTGTAGTGATGAGAAGATATTTAGCGCGACGACCAACATGGGAAACCTGCTGGCCAACGAGACTGCGCGGCACCTGCGCAGGCCAGCGCAGGTTTTTGTTACGAACCACTACCCCGGTAATGGTTTCGCCAACAAGAAAGGGCTCTATGCCCCGCTTGGTTGTTTCAACCTCGGGGAGTTCAGGCATACGCCTTACTTAATTTTGCCTTCCTTGTAGATGACATGCTTGCGTACGACGGGATCGTATTTTTTGATCTCCATCTTGTCAGGGGTATTTTTCTTATTCTTGTCGGTAGTGTAGTAGTGGCCGGTGCCCGCACTTGATACCAGTTTAATTTTATCGCGCATGGTGCTGTCTTCCGTGTCGTCGAATGTTAAGTGGATTGGGCCGGGCTAAACTTTTTGCCCGGCCGCGCGCATGTCTTTGAGCACTTCATCTATGCCCTTCTTATCGATGATGCGCATGCCGTTAGAGGACACTCTTAACTTCACATAACGCTTCTCTGATTCTACCCAAAAGCGATGGTAGTGCAGGTTCGGTAGGAACCTTCGCTTGGTCTTATTTTGCGCGTGGCTAACGTTGTTGCCTGTCATCGGACGCTTGCCTGTGACCTGACATACCTGAGACATGGTCGTACCCCAAAAATTTGAGGCGCGTTTATACCAGAGGCGCCGTTTAACAGCAACCGGCGATGCTATAGCAAGCCTCTCTGGGCAAAGGAAACGCACGCTCCAGCAGCAACCACAATATGATCTAAGACGCGAATATCTACCTGCTGTAAAAGTTCCGCAAGGCGCCTAGTGAGCTGGATGTCCGCCTGACTGGGTTCAGGGGAACCCGAGGGATGATTATGGGCCAGCACCACAGCGACAGCATTAACTTCAATACCCCGCCGCAACACCTCTCGCGCATGCACATGGGCACGATCCACAGAACCGCGAAACAACACTTCAAAGGAAATAAGCTGATTACGCGCGTTGAGAAACAGACATGCAAATGTCTCGCGTGGTTCATGACCCATACGCCGGCGGAGAAATCGCGACACTGAAACGGAATCAGCAAACTGATCGGCATGGGCTAGCTCGTGCTCAACATCACGTAGGCTCAATTCCTGAATTGCCTTAATCACCGAGGCCTTTGCCGAACCCACCCCATGACATTGCAAAAGCTCAGGCATTGGTGCCGAAAGCAGCGCGCCAATGCCACCAAAATGTTTCAATAACCTTCTCGCCATCGCGACAGCATCTTCACCGGCAACACCGGAACCGAGACAAAGCGCCAGTAATTCCGCGTTGGCCAGCGCTTCAGCCCCTTCATGTAAGAGCCGATAACGGGGCTGTTCTTGCAGCTGCCAGTTTGCAATTGATTCAGATTGGGGGGATTGCGGTTCCCTGTCGACGCATTCACCGTTAAGCTCGCGCCCTACGATCGATGCATCATCATTATTGACTGATGTATTCATTAATACTCACATTGAGAAAAGGTGTTCTATGAGCCGCTTAGAGGGCCAAAACATCCTGCTGGGAATTACTGCCGGTGTCGCCGCGTATAAGGCGCCAGCGCTTGTGCGTGCCCTGCGTGCCGAGGGTGCAGAGATAAATGTGGTTATGTCCGCCAATGCCCATAAATTCGTCGCCCCAACTGCACTACAGGCAGTGTCTGGCCATCCAGTGCGGGATGATCTATGGGATCCCAGCGCCGAAGCGTCAATGGGACACATCGAACTCGCCCGGTGGGCCGACCAAATCCTGATTGCGCCAGCCACCGCTAATTGTGTAGCTGCCTTGGCCCATGGNCAGGCTTATGACTTACTGACCACNCTATGTCTGGCCACCGATGCCCAAGTAGTGGTTGCTCCCGCTATGAACCAAGGCATGTACCTGCACCCAGCAACTCAGCGAAATCTGCGTACTTTGCAAGACTTCGGCTACCGGGTGATCGATCCCGACCACGGCGAACAGGCCTGCGGCGAATATGGGCCCGGCCGCCTGCCCGATCCGGACGATCTCATCAGCGCCCTTGACCAGCCCGTTTTAGCGCCAGACGCGGCGGCGGTAATAGAGCAGTTGAACGTGATGATCACGGCTGGCCCCACTCGCGAGGCCATTGATCCAGTTCGGTTTATTTCCAATCACAGCTCTGGCGTACAGGGCTTGAGCTTGGCTGAGGTAGCGGCCGCCGCTGGTGCCAACGTAACCCTGGTCGCGGGACCGGGAGTGCCCAACTGCAGTACATCGATCACACGACATGATGTGGTAAGCGCAGTAGACATGCATAACGCCGTGCATGAGCAGTTGCAGGGTATTGATTTATTTATTGGCGTCGCTGCGGTGGCAGATTATCGAGTTGCTCAGGCGGCCGAGCAGAAGATCAAAAAAACGCCATCAGATGATCCGCATCTGGATCTGCGTTTGGTCGAAAATCCAGACATTATCGCCAGTGTCGTAACCAGCGCACATGAGGTCGTGGTGGTGGGATTTGCCGCAGAAACACAGGACACGTTGAATTACGCCAGAGAAAAACGGCAGCGCAAAGGCCTACACGCCATCGTCGTCAATGACGTATCCGATACAAGCATCGGCTTTAACAGCCCGAATAACGCCGCCACCTTTATTTGCGATAGCGAGGAGGTGTTCTTCGAGCGCCAAAGTAAGAAACAGATGGCCACACAATTGTTGCAGCAAATTGCAAAAACCCTAGGCAATGAGCTCACCATCCGCAAAACCACTCACAGGAACTGACTTTTTAACCATGCAAAACAATGGTTTCACCCCAACACCCTTGGACACTCTGGAACTAGACGCTGGCATTTTTCGCGCCTATGACATTCGTGGCATTACCAGCACCAACCTTACAGAACAGGTTTGTTACTGGATCGGTAGAGCCTTCGCTGCTCAAGCCATCAGTCAATCCCAGCACCAAGCGGCCATCGGCCGCGATGGGCGCTTATCTAGTCCGGGGATTGAACAAGCGCTGAGCCAGGGTTTGGTTGATGGCGGCATGCACGTCACCCTAGTGGGGCAAGTACCCACCCCGGTTCTTTACTTTGCAACACACGCGCTTGAAACCGGCACCGGCATCATGATTACCGGCAGTCATAACCCGCCTGAATACAACGGCTTGAAAATGATGATTGGCGGCGTAACCCTCGCCGAAGAGTTGATTCAGCAGCTTTACCAACGACTGCAAAACAACGATCTGAGTAGTGCCGAGGGCGCGCTTACGGAAACAGATTTATCCGCTCAGTACATAGACGCGGCACTGGCAACGACGACNCTATCGCGNCCNTTAAAGGTGGCCGTTGACTGCGGTAATGGCGTNGCNGGAGAGCTCGCGCCAAAACTCATTGAAGCCATGGGCTGCGAGGTGATCCCGTTGTTTTGCGAAATCGACGGTAATTTCCCAAATCACCACCCAGACCCTGCTGAACCGGAAAATCTGCAGGATTTGATCGCCGCGGTGCAGAGCCAGCAGGCCGATATTGGGCTGGCGTTTGACGGCGACGGCGACCGACTTGGCGTGATAACCCCCAAGGGTGAAATTGTCTGGCCCGACAAAATGATGATGTTATTTGCCCAGGACATTATTAGTCGCAACCCAGGCACGCCGGTAATTTTTGATGTGAAATGCAGTAAGCACCTCGAACGCATTATTCGCGAGGCTGGCGGTGAGGCGATTATGTGGAAGACCGGCCACTCGCANATCAAAGCCAAAATNAAACAAACCAAGGCTGCCCTNGCAGGNGAATTCAGTGGCCATATCTGCTTTGGCGAGCGCTGGTACGGTTTTGATGATGCCCTCTACACTGCAGCCAGACTGCTGGAACTACTCAGCCAAACCGAGTTCGACGCCGATGCGCTGTTCGCCCAATACCCTGTGACCTTCAGCACACCTGAGATCAAAATTCACACCACTGAAATCAGAAAATTTGAAGTCATGGATGCCTTGGTTGCAAACAATGGATTCAGCGACGGACGGCTGACCGCGATCGACGGTATTCGTGTCGACTTTGACGACCGCTGGGGTTTAATTCGGCCCTCGAATACCAGCCCGGTACTGTCTCTACGATTTGAGGCAGACAGTGCAGAAGCGCTCGAGCGCGTGCAAGACGAATTCCAAGCGCAATTGAGCGCAGTAGACAACACGCTCAGCTTTCGATGAACATGCCATTATGAANACCGACACAAGTACAACTACGGCTNAGGTTCTAACCGAGGCCTTACCCTATATTCAGAAGTTCCATGGCCACACCGTTGTTATCAAGTACGGTGGCAATGCCATGATCGACGAGCAGTTAAAAAATAACTTCGCGCGCGATGTCGTGCTTATGAAACTAGTGGGTATAAATCCCATTATTGTCCACGGCGGCGGCCCGCAGATCGGCGATTTACTGAATAAGCTCGGCATCGAATCCAAGTTTGTAAGCGGCATGCGAATTACCGACGCCGACACTATGGACGTGGTGCAAATGGTCCTTGGCGGGCTAGTAAATAAAGAAATCGTTTCCCTCATCAATACTCATGGCGGCCGCGCGGTTGGTATTACCGGCAAGGACGGCGGCTTACTCAAAGCACGTAAGCTATCAGCCCAAACCGTGGACGAGGACACAGAAGAATCTGTCGATATAGGACAAGTAGGGGAAATTACCGAGGTCAACGTCGACGTTCTTGAAACGCTAACCGAATCGCAATTCATTCCAATCATTGCGCCGATCGGCGTGGGCGAAGATGGTGAGTCCTACAATATCAACGCCGATATTGTTGCGGGCAAGGTCGCAGAGGCTCTATCGGCCTCTAAACTCGTTTTGCTTACCAATACTCCCGGCATTCTGGATGCTGAGCAAAAAACTCTGTCCGGTCTATCCAAGACCGATGTGGAATCATTGATCAGCAACGGCATCATTAACGAGGGCATGTTGCCAAAGGTCGACTGCGCATTAAGCGCCGTGTCGAGCGGTGTACGCAGCGTGCAAATCATCGATGGCCGAGTGCCCCACGCACTGTTGTTGGAAATTTTTACCGACAGCGGCGTCGGCACACAGATACTCGCCGATGGCTAAATCTAACCGGCGCCAAGAGATTCTTCGCGAACTCGCCGGCATGTTGCAAGCGCATCCGGGGGGGCGAATCACCACGGCGGCATTGGCGCAACAAGTAGGGGTATCCGAAGCCGCCCTCTATCGCCACTTTCCGAGCAAGGCGAAAATGCTCGACGGACTGATCGAATACGCCGAGCAAACCTTATTTGATCGCATCGGCCAAATTATGCAGGAACAGGACAGTGCTGCACTGCGCTGTCACCACATCGTGCTGCTGCTGCTCACTTTCGTTGAACGCAATCCAGGCTTTGCACGGTTATTCGCCGGCGACGCTCTGCAAGGCGAAACCGAGCGTTTGCGCAGCCGCGTATGCCAATTGCTGGACCGCATCGAAACCCAATTACGCCAAATCCTCAGGGAACATCGTGCCCAGCTGGCCGTGCTACCGAACTACCAAGTGAATCCTACCGCCAACCTCATGCTGGCACTGGCGGAAGGTCGTATCCAACAATTTGTGCGCTCAAATTTTCGCCAGTTACCTACCAGTGGCTGGCCAGAGCAGTGGGCCTTGATCGAACAGAACGTTTTTACCGAGCCCGCGAATTAGGTTTTTGATCTAGGCCGTTATTTACACGGCCAGACCATTAGCTAGGNTACCCGGCAATACTGTTGCTGATATTCCACCATGCGCTGTCGCAAGGACGCATCATCTACTTGTTCAATTATGTCTGCGACCGACGCGATACTGACGATCGGCACACCTAGGTCGCTGGCTAATGCCTCTACAGCGGTGACGCCACCATCGAATAGCTCAGCCCGATCCAGCGCGATGACGGTGCCAACAATACTTGCATCAGTCTGCGCGATCAGATCAACACTCTGTCGAATGGCTTTACCAGACGTNAGCACATCGTCCACTAACAAAACCCGACCCGCTACTTCGGCTCCCACCAGCATGCCGCCTTCACCATGATCCTTGGCTTCTTTGCGGTTATAGGCAACGCCCACATGCACACCGCGCTCGGCAAGAGCCGTGGCGGTCGCTACTGCAATGGGAATACCTTTGTAAGCAGGGCCGAACAATACGTCGAATTCGATCTCGGCGGCCAAGATCGCATCGGCATAAGCGCGACCCAGCTGGGCAAAGCCCGCTCCATCGCTAACCGCCCCGAGGTTAAAAAAGTAAGGGCTGACGCGCCCCGAATTTAAGGTGAATTCGCCGAACTTTAAGACTCCCTGTGCCACCAGGAAGTCGATAAAGGTTTGTTGTTGCATAGATCCCCCTAGGCCAGAGCGGCTTGCTGCAGCGCCAACAATTCGCTCGTACCTTTTTCCGCCAACGCGATCAGTTGTTGCAACTCATCACCACTGAACGGTGCGCCCTCGCCAGTGCCCTGCAACTCGATAAAGCCGCCGCTACCGAGACAAACCACATTCATGTCTGTTTGCGCTTTCGAGTCCTCTGCATAATCCAAATCCAACACCGGCGTATTGTTGTATATACCCACGCTCACAGAAGCAACTAAAGCCACTAAGGCCGACTCGGCATCGATTTTTTTCAGTGCGTCCACCAAGGCCACCGCTGCCCCAGTTATTGATGCAGTGCGCGTACCACCGTCGGCTTGAATAACATCGCAGTCCAACCTAATGGTGCGCTCTCCAAGTTTGGTCATGTCCACCATGGCGCGCAACGAGCGGCCAATAAGGCGTTGGATTTCTACCGTCCTACCGTTTTGCTTACCCCGCGCCGCCTCGCGGTCGTTCCGGGTATTAGTNGCACCTGGCAACATACCGTACTCAGCAGTGATCCAGCCCTCACCCCGGCCGCGCATAAATCCAGGCACAGAGTTCTCTACTGCAGCAGTACAGATGACCTTGGTATTTCCAAATTCCACCAAAACCGAGCCCGCCGCATGCATTGTGAAATTACGGGTAAATTTGACCTGCCGCAGTTCGTTGGCGATTCGTCCGCTCGGGCGCATGAGCAATCCTTATTGTAAAAGTCTCATTATAGTTTGATGTTCACGGACGCGTCAGAAAATTCGCCACTAATTGCACCAACAGCTGCAGTAAGCAATGTACAGTGCAGACTAATGATTGGATAATCCCTGTTCTTCTACTTGCGCCTTGGCATGATTCTATGAGCCACCTTTCGAGCATGACGGCATTTGCCCAAGCAACAGCGGTCAGCAACGGTTACCAGATAAGTTGGGAACTGCGCAGCGTTAATCACCGTTACCTAGAAAATCAGTTTCGTCTGCCGGAAACGCTTCGGGCTATAGAACCGACCGCCCGCGAGCTGGTCCGCCAGCACATAAAGCGCGGCAAGATTGATGCAACATTAAAGCTTGAGCCAGACATGTCCGAGCCAACTCTGGCCCTGAATAATGCCTTGCTCAGCCAGGTCGTGGCTGCGACCGAGGAAATTAGTCGCACTGTGCCAAGCGCCACNCCGCCGAGCACACTTGATCTTTTGAAGTGGCCCGGTGTGCTGACGAACGCTCAGGCTGATCAGGGTCAATTGATGAGCGCCGCGGCTGAGCTTTTCCAGAGCGCCTTGCAACAACTCGTGGAAGCGCGCAATTCCGAGGGCAAACGCCTGGCTGGGCTGCTCGAACAGCAACTGGCCGACATCGAGGAAATCGTCAACTTCGTCCGGCCATTGGGCGATAACATCATGCAGCTGCAACAGCAGCGTCTGCAGCGTCGGCTTGCAGAACTAGAAGCCCAGGCCGACCCATCACGCTTGGAGCAAGAAATCGCACTTTTGGCCCAGCGTGCGGACATTCGCGAAGAGCTGGATCGACTTAGCATCCATGTCGCAGAAGCCCACCAACTGCTCAGCGCCAAGGGGCCTCACGGGCGCCGCTTAGACTTTTTATCCCAGGAATTGAACCGCGAAGCGAATACGCTTGGCGCCAAAGCCTCGCAAACCGAAGTTTCGCAGAAGGCTATCGATCTAAAAGTCATCATCGAGCAAATTCGCGAACAGGTGCAAAACATAGAATGAATACCGGCAGTCTAATTCTTATCTCAGCACCGTCAGGAGCAGGTAAAACCAGCTTGGTTAAGTCGGTACTCGACGCCGACACAGAAATTGTAGTCTGCATCAGTCATACCACNCGGGCTATGCGCGATGGTGAGCGCGATGGCGAAAACTATCACTTTGTCGAAGACGCTGAATTTGACCGAATGATTGCTGCAGGCGCATTTTTAGAATACGCAGACGTTTTCGGAAAGCGCTACGGTAGTTCGCGTCAGGAGGTAGACCGCTGTCGCGCTGATGGNAAAGACGTAATCTTGGAAATCGATTGGCAGGGTGCAGACCAAGTCCGCGAAATGCTAGCGGATGCTGTGAGTATCTTTATTCTGCCACCTTCGATAACGGAGCTAGAAAAGCGCTTACGCGGGCGCGGCCAGGACTCGGCGGACGCCATCCAAACGCGCCTCGCCGAAGCGAAAACCGATATGGCTCAAGCCGCGCGATATGACTATTTGCTGGTCAACGACGACTTTGAGCGCGCCCAGAGCGAACTGCTGTCCATTATTCNAAGCACCAGACTGCGCCGCGAACGCCAACTCCAAGGGGCTGAGGTAACAAAACTGTTGCAATAGGGGGCCACACCACCTTGTTCGCGGGAGCGTCGAGCGGTAACATATGGGCTCATAAATAGCTCCGATCTCGCTATTTTTTAAAGACTTTTTCAAAAGGATTGATAGCCATGGCAAGAGTCACAGTTGAGGACTGCCTAGAACACGTCGATAACCGCTTTGAGCTGGTTATGCTCGCGAGCCGTCGCGCGCGCGGATTACGCCGTTACAGCACCGAGGCGCTGGTAGCCGAAGAGAATGACAAACCCACCGTAATTGCGCTGCGGGAAATTGCTGAAGGTTTAATCAGTCACGAAATTCTCGACAGCCAAGAAGTCTCGCTTGAAGAAGACGACGAAGAGATCGAGATGAGCTTTAACATCGCAGCGATCAACAGCGGCGAGCCAGGAGCGGATGAGCCAGCAGCCGGCTGAGCACGCCCCTGAATCCTTTTTCGTTGCTCAGCTTGCTGAGCACGCAAAACAGTCCAGTGTCGCTGCACCTGCGACACTGGCTTCGTTAGTCGACAACCTCAGCTACCTCAGTCACGACGAACTTAGCCTAGTCGAACAAGCTCATGCCTATGCGACCCACGCCCATGAGGGTCAGTCGCGGCGAACCGGGCATGCCTACATCACCCACCCCACCGCGGTCGCTCACATCCTTTCTGACATGCGCATGGATCCGCAGACTATTATGGCGGCGCTACTGCACGACGTGATCGAAGACTCGGCGGCCAACAAACAAACTCTGGGCGAGAAATTTGGCGAGTCGGTAGCCGAGATTGTCGATGGGGTGTCTAAACTTAGCAAAATATTTTCCAGCCGCGACGAAGCCCAGGCAGAGAACTTTCAAAAGATGGCCATGGCCATGGCCAAGGACATCCGGGTAATCCTGGTCAAACTGGCCGATCGCCTGCACAACATGCGCACTATTGGCGTTATGTCATCGGCACAGCGAAGACGAATTGCTAAAGAGACCCTAGATTTTTACGCCCCGATAGCGAATCGGTTAGGTATTCACACGCTGAAAACAGAACTGGAGGATTTGGGCTTCAAAGCGCTTTACCCGCTGCGTGCCGACTTGATTCACCAGTCCGTGATTGCCGCTCGCGGTAACCGTAAGGAACTGATGGAGGAAATTCGCGACACCATTACTGCAGCCATGAATCGGGAAGGCATTGCTGCTGATGTAAAGGCTCGGGAAAAGAACAGCTACTCCATCTACCGCAAGATGAAGTCAAAACATAAATCTTTCGCAGACATTATGGACGTCTTCGGCTTCCGCATCGTTGTTGACCAGCCAGATGCCTGCTATCGCGCCCTAGGCGTAGTGCATAATCTGTACAAACCCGTTACCAGCCGATTCAAAGATTACATCGCGATTCCAAAAATCAACGGATATCAATCGTTACATACCAGTCTATTCGGCATGCATGGCGTACCCATCGAGGTACAGATTCGCACCAAACAGATGGACGCTGTTGCCGATAACGGCATCGCCGGGCATTGGCTGTATAAGAGCGACGGCGATTTCGACAGTAATCAACAGAGGGCGCGACAGTGGACTAAGGATTTGTTGGAGCTGCAGAAACGCGCTGGCGATCCGCTGGAGTTTATCGAGAGCCTGAAGATCGATCTGTTCCCGGACGAAGTTTATATCTTTACTCCACGGGGCGAGATTATGGAGTTGCCTACTGGAGCCAGTGCTGTTGATTTTGCCTATAGCGTACATACCGATATTGGTAACCAATGTGTCGCTTGCCGGGTTGACGGCAAGCTGGCGCCGCTGTCGCAACAACTCGAAAGTGGCCAGCGGGTAGAAATCATTACCGCTAAGGAGTCGCGACCGAATCCCGATTGGTTAACCTTCGTAGTAACGTCCCGCGCGCGCTCTGCCATTCGCCACGAACTCAAACATCAGAAGCAAGGAGAATCGATTCGGCTAGGCCGAAAGCTGTTGAATCGTGCGCTAGCAAATGCCAATACCAGCATTAACACTCTGGATTTCCGGCGCCTGCGCCGGGTGTTTAAAGAGCTGGGGGTAAGGCGACTGAACGAGTTACTGGCAGCGATCGGTAACGGTGATTTACTGGCCTATGTGGTAGCACAAAAATTACTGGCAGCCGACGATCCGGAATACGCTGCAGTAGAAGTGGAGGGCGGCGGACCCATAGCCATTCGCGGCGGCGAGGGCTTGGTAATGCAATACGGGCGTTGTTGTGGGCCGGTGCCGGGCGACCATATTGTTGGACATATGACGCCTGGCAGAGGATTTGTTGTGCACATAGAAGCGTGCAATAACATGGCGGAAATTCGCCGGCGCACCCCACATGAAATCATTCCAGCGCGCTGGACGAGCACCACGTCTGGAGAATTTTTGACCACACTGCGCATCAATGTGCTGCGCCGTAACGGTGTCGTCGCNGAGATTGCCGCAGAAGTGACCGCAGTCGANGCAGGAGTGGACGCAATTACCGTAGAGGAGCGNAATGCTGAGGCCAGCACGCTGGTGATTGGTGTGACNGTAAAAAGCCGATCCCATCTGGCGCGGCTTATGCGCCGGTTACGCAATGTCGCGGTAGTGATTAATTTAGCGCGCAGTGGCCATTAAGGAGAGAGCACTTTGACTAAGACCATCATCCAAACCCCAGAGGCACCAGCGGCGATAGGCACCTATTCCCAAGCCGTGCAAACCTCTGCAGCGACGATGACCTTTATCTCCGGACAAATACCCCTCGACCCGGACTCCATGACTTTAGTCAGCGAAGACTTTGAAGAGCAGGCCCACCGGGTATTCATAAACCTGCGGGCGATTGCCGAAGCCGCAGGCGGGCGGTTATCCGATTGCGTTAAATTGACAATTTACCTCACCGATCTGAATCAGTTCGCCAACGTTAACGAGGTTATGGCAACTTATTTTGCCGAACCGTACCCAGCAAGAGCGGCAATCGAAGTGAGCGCGCTGCCCAAACAGGCGCAAATCGAGATTGACGCAATCATGGTGCAAAACCCGGGCGGCTAAACTGGCNAGGCATCCCTACCATGGCCCTGGATCCTAAAGGCCCAATAACCCAACTGCATGGCGTAGGGCCGCAACTGGCGCAAACCCTTGCCAAGCTTGGGCTGCACCGACCCATCGATCTGCTACTGCACCTACCGTTTCGCTATCAGGATCGATCTCAAGTACGCCCTATCGCCAGCCTAAACCCGGGCAGTGAGGCGCTTATTTCGGGTCAAATTATTTCTACCCGGGTAATATTNGGGAGGCAACGGAGTCTGGAGCTGGTTGTACGCGATACCAGCGGCGAAATCCGCTTACGCTTCTTCCATTTTTCCAAATTTCAACAGGCCGCAATTGAGCGCTCGGACTATATCCAGGCNTTCGGNAGCGTGCGTTTCTATGGCAACAAGCTGACCATGAGCCATCCGGAGTACCAGACCTTTGGGGACGAACCNCCTGCGCCGACACCAGACCTGACACCGGTTTATCCAACCACCCAAGGTCTGGGGCAACAACGCTTACGCAAACTCTGCAAACAAATTTGCGCACTGCCCTGGCCTGATGTTGCGGGTGCACCNTACGCGACCCTGCAAGCACTGCACGCNCCCAGCAATCTCGAGGCTGTTCCCGCACTGCAGGAACAATTNGCTATTGACGAACTCAGTGCCTTCTACGTGCTTATGAAGGGCCGCGCGCTAAAACGCAATCAAGAGCGNGCAACAGCGCTNACCGAGAGCAGCCCGTTAGCCGCACAGTTAACCGCTAACTTGGGCTTTACGTTGACCGCGGCGCAGCAGCGAGTGGCTGACGAGATCGCCACGGATCTGGCAAAGCCATTACCGATGCTGCGTCTGGTGCAGGGCGATGTNGGCTCTGGCAAAACCATCGTCGCCGCATTTGCCGCGCTGCGCGCAATCCACAACGGTGGTCAAGCTGCACTGATGGCACCAACAGAACTATTGGCNGAACAACATGCACAGAACTTTCGCCAATGGCTGGAACCTCTGGGCATTCGATGCGCATTACTGACCGGGCAAATGTCGGCGAAGCAGCAACGCGAGGGGCTCGCCGAGGTGGCAGATGGCACAGCCCAGGTGGTGATTGGCACCCACGCATTGTTTCAAGAGCGAGTAACGTTCCACCGACTAGTGCTGGTAATCATCGACGAGCAACATCGCTTTGGCGTACACCAGCGGATGTCGCTCCAGGGCAAGGGCGGTCATCCACATCAGCTAGTGATGACGGCAACCCCCATCCCTCGTACGCTGACTATGACCTTGTACGCTGATATGGATGTATCGATCATCGATGAACTGCCTANAGGNCGTCAGCCCATCACCACCCACACCGTATCCCAGGATAATCGGCCAAAACTGGTGGAACGTTTGCATCGAGTTTTGCAGTCGCGACAACAAGCATTCTGGGTATGCACCCTTATAGAAGACTCTGACGAAATAGATGCCCAGTCAGCTGAGAGCACCCTAGCCGCACTGACCCAGGCATTGCCGGAACATCGTATCGCACTCTTACACGGGCGCATGAAGGGCGATGAAAAAGTAGCGCTTATGCAGGCGTTCAAACGCCACGAAATCGATCTGCTGGTCGCGACCACNGTGGTTGAAGTCGGGGTAGATGTGCCGAACGCGACCCAGATGATTATTGAGAATGCCGAGCGCCTNGGGCTTGCCCAGCTGCATCAACTGCGCGGCCGGGTCGGTCGAGGGAACTTGGCCAGCCGATGTTTTTTGCTTTTCAAACCCGGATTAAGCGCAGCGGCCAAGCATCGTCTGAACGCCATGCGTGAGAGCCAAGACGGCTTTTACCTTGCCGAGCAGGACCTAAAACTTCGTGGTCCGGGTGATATTTTGGGTACCCGCCAGGCTGGAGAGGAAAGTTTTCGGATCGCCGATCTCAGCGTACATGCTCANCTGATGCCGCGAGTAATGCAGCGCAGCGAGGCACTAATGGCAGCTGACGAGCATTCCGCTGGNGCAGCGGAATTGCAGCAATTACTNGAAATGTGGGCGCCAGCCGACGACCGGCACCTCAACGTTTAGCGCGCTAGCGCTGGATTTTCTGCATCGGCTCCCGCNGTCGGATTCTGCAAAGTCTCCATATCCAATTGATCCTCGCTCTTCGCAACGATCGTCGCAACNGTGCCNTCACCGGTGACGTTGACCACTGTGCGCAGCATATCCAGTAATCGATCGACACCAATGATCAGGCCAATACCCTCTACCGGCAGCCCTACCTGATCGAGCACTAGAGTAAGAGTAATAAGCCCAACGCCCGGNACTGCTGCTGTGCCTATGGACGCCAGCGTCGCNGTGAGCACGACCATCAGTAACGCATCAACACCCAATTGATAACCNAAGAATTGGGCGATGAATACGGTAGCAACACCCTGCATGATCGCCGTGCCGTCCATATTAATGGTGGCGCCAAGAGGCACCGCGAAAGCGGCGACATTATTATTTACACCAATCCGGTGCTCTACGGTGCGCAACGTGACCGGCAAGGTCGCACCGCTCGACGAAGTGGAAAAAGCCACCAGCATGGGCTCGCGCATTTTGCGCAAAAANATCAGTGGATTGATGCCGGTTAGGGCTTTAAGCAGAGTTGGATAGACGATGAGGCCATGCAAAATTAATGCGCTAGCCACGGTCAAAAAGTAAGCGAGCACCTTGCCTATTTCTACCCAACCTACGCTGGCACCNAGCTTCACCATTAAACAAAACACACCATAGGGGGTAAGTTGAATCACCATGGTGATGAGCTTCATCATTACTTCGTTGAGATCGGCAAAAAATTCACCGATGCGGTCCCCGGCAGCACCCGCTCGACTCAGCGCCAACCCCAATAGCAGGGCGAACACGATAACCTGCAGCATTTTGCCTTCTGCCATGGCCTGAATCGGGTTAGCAGGGAAAATATTGACTAGGGTGTCTTTGACACTCGGCGCTTCTTGGGCCTGATAGGCGTCGTAACTCAGTGCTGCTTGGTTTTCGTCACTGGCGCTCAAGCCAGGGTCCACAATCAGNGCCAGCATTAGCGCAAAGGAAACCGCTAACGCGGTAGTGAGCAGATATAAACCAATAGTCTTGCCACCCAGTCGGCCAACACTACCGGTTGCTCCAAGGCTCCTTGCGCCGCAGACCAATGATACAAAGACCAAGGGCACAACCATCATTTTTAGCAACGTGACAAAAATTTTACCGCCTGCGTCGATTACGCCATTGATTACGTAACNGNTGATAAAGGCGTTTGTGACCAGATCAGTAACTTGGAATAGCACCCCGAAGGCCAAACCCAGGGCCATGCCGATAAGGATTTTCTTCGTAAGGCTCATGCTGCTCCTAATCTAGGTTGTTGGATTCAAATACACTCGCTGTAATGTAGTTGAATATCAGTCAATTTCAATCATTTCAAAATCTGCCTTACCAACGCCGCATTCAGGGCATACAAAGTCATCGGGAACGTCCGCCCACGCGGTGCCCGGNGGAATGCCCTCTTCTTCGCAGCCTTCCTCTTCATCGTAAATCCATCCACACACTATGCACTGCCACTTCTTCATTAGGCGCTTACAACNCCAGCTAAATAAAGCCGCGTACGCTACTTGGCGGTTGGCGAAAAAGCAACGCCAAGACCCTCTGGCTAAGGGCTGGTTTTGAAACTAACATCAGCGCATTTGACACATGTGCTCTAGGTCCTAAATAACCCGTGAAAGACTACCTCGCTCTAATGCGCCTTGATCGCCCCGTCGGTACCCTATTGCTGTTGTGGCCAACCCTAGCCGCCCTCTGCATGGCAGCTGGAGCCCTGCCGTCTTGGTCGCTGCTGTTGATCTTTACCCTAGGCACTTTCGCGATGCGCAGCGCCGGCTGCGTGATCAACGATTATGCCGATCGCGATGTAGACGGCCACGTTAAACGCACCAAACAACGGCCTCTAGCCACCGGCGCCATCCCACCTCGGCACGCCTTATGGCTATTCGCAGGNCTCGTGGCATTTGCCGGCGTATTAGTTTTGTTTCTTAATCGCGANACCCAGCTACTCGCCATCGGCGGTCTTGGCCTCGCGATCCTATATCCATTTATGAAACGNTGGACTCACTTACCTCAGGTGGTATTGGGTGCCGCATTCAGTTGGGGTATACCCATGGCTTGGTCAGCCCAGCAAACCAGCGTACCCAGTGAAGCCTGGCTCATGTTCGTTGCCAGTCTATTGTGGATTGTCGCCTATGATACGGAGTACGCCATGGTAGACCGCGACGACGATGTGAAAATAGGCGTTAAGAGCACCGCCATTCTATTCGGCGATCTCGACCGACTCATGATCGGCATACTGCAGGNCGGNGCCTGGCTGGGATTTCTCCTTCTNGGCATTGAGCTCGGTTACCAACACTTGTATTACGTAGGCCTTGGGCTGATGACGCTACTGTTCAGNTACCAACANTGGCTTATTCGTCACCGGCAACGCGACGGCTGTTTTGAAGCCTTTCGCAGTAACATTTGGGTCGGCGTCTGCTTGTTAGCAGGCACACTTTTAGAACTACTCGTGAGTGCATGGATCGGATGAGCACGATCGGTCAACGGCTAGAACAACTGGAGCGGATCGGCGACTGGATCGCGCGGCCACTGCGCTGGCTGGTGCTGCTGATGGTGATTGCAACCGTTGTAGTGGTGCTATTGCGCTATGCGTTCGACACCGGCGCAATTTTTTTACAAGAGTCGGTCATGTATCTACATGGTTTGTTTTTTATGCTGGCGCTTGGGTTTGGAGTTGCCGAGGACAGTCACGTGCGAGTCGATATTCTTTATAGCCGCCTCCCAACTCGACGCCAGCACCTGATAAATCTAATCGGTCACTGGGTGTTTTTACTGCCGGTGGCGGTGCTTATTTTTACCACGAGCCTGCCCTACGTCAGTGCTAGTTGGCGAGTTCTCGAAGGCTCATCTGAAGTCGGTGGCATTCCTGGGGTATTTCTTCTGAAGACACTGCTACCGATCAGTGCGGTATTACTGATGTTGCAAGGTATAGCGAGTAGCGCACGCTTGATCCGACAACTGATGGATTCACGGCCATGAGTATGGAATTTATTCCATTTCTGCTATTCCTCGTGACCTTCTTGGTACTGTTGGCGGGCTATCCGGTAGCCATTTCCCTAGCCGGTGTGGCCATTATTTTTGCGGGTTTCGGCATCTGGACTGGCACCTTTAATCCCAGCGACCTTGGCTTTATTCCCGGACGCTTGTTTGGGGTCGTCACCAACCAAACGCTGATCGCCGTACCGCTATTCGTGTTTATGGGCGTGCTGTTAGAGAAAACCAAAATCGCAGAAAGTTTGCTGACTAATCTTTCTGATCTTTTGGGTCATTTTCGCGGCGGCCTGGCGATCACCGTGGTTCTGGTGGGCATGCTGATGGCCGCCAGTACTGGCATTGTCGGCGCCACCGTTGTCACCATGGGCATGATGTCCTTACCAATTATGCTGCAGCGGGGTTATCAGCCCAGCTTGGCCACCGGCACCATCGCCGCTACTGGGACTTTAGGGCAAATTATTCCGCCATCCATCGCCCTAGTATTGCTGGGCGATGTGCTGTCTAACGCCTATCAACAGGCGCAATTGAATATGGGCATCTTCGCGCCGAAGTCTGTCTCCGTTGGCGATCTCTTCGCCGGTGCATTGATTCCCGGCTTGGTATTGGTGGTACTGTACTTACTGTACTTGATGCTGCGCGCGGTATTTTCTCCGTCAGCAATGCCGGAACGCCCGAAAACAGCAGCGATTGCCTTAAGCTCAACCCTCAGCGCCTTAGTGCCGCCACTGTTACTCATTGTGGCAGTCCTCGGCTCTATCATCGCGGGCTACGCCACGCCTACCGAAGCGGCAGGCGTCGGGGCCATGGGGGCGTTGGTGCTTGCTTTTGCCTACGGTCGATTAACTATCGATAACCTGCGCGAGACCTGCGCTGCCAGTATGTCCACCACCGCCATGGTGTTCTTTATCCTCATCGGCGCGTCGATTTTTTCTTTGGTTTTTCGCGGCTTCGGCGGCGATGAAATCGTCCAGAGCGCCTTTAACAATATGCCGGGAGGCATGTGGGGCGCCCTCGCCATTGTCATGCTGGTAATCTTTCTGTTGGGTTTCATACTCGACTTTATCGAGATCACCTTTGTCGTCGTACCCATCGTTGGACCGGCGCTAATGGCTATGGGTGTGGACCCTATTTGGTTAGGGGTGCTGATCGCCGTGAATCTGCAAACTTCTTTTCTTACCCCACCGTTTGGCTTCGCCCTGTTTTATTTGCGCGGCGTCGCCCCAAGCAGTGTGGCCACTACAGAAATTTACGCCGGCGTTGTGCCGTTTATAGTGCTGCAACTGCTGTTGCTGGGAATGCTGCTGGTTTGGCCGACGCTGGCGACCTGGCTGCCGCAAATGATCTACGGCTAGCAGCCTAGGATTTTTCCAGCGACGGCCATTGCGGTGGGCGCTTTTCAATAAAGGCCTTTACGCCTTCGCGATAATCGTCCTCACGCATCATCGCATCCAGCAACTGCTCGGAAGTATCCACTGAAGACGCGACATCGCCGTGTAAGTCTTGATAAACCTGCCAGCGCGTCTGACGTAATGATTCTGGTGCCACCGTGGCGATTAGGTCACGTGCGTAGCTTTGGCTCGCAGTCAGCAAGTCTTCAGCAGGAAATAACTGGTTTATAAAACCTATGCGCTCAGCCTCTTCCGAAAAAAACACCCTACTGGTTAATAGCAGATCGTTAGCACGGCCCAATCCAACAATACGCGGCAGCATCCAAGACAGGCCGTACTCAGCCGGCAGGTTGAGTTTGCCATGAGCGGTAGTGAACTTAATGCCTGGCACCGCAAAGCGAATGTCAGCAAAGCAGGCCAGTGCCAAGCCAACCCCCGCCGCAGGCCCATTTACGGCGGCAATCACCGGCTTGGATAAGCCAAAGTGATAAGCAAAGGCAGCATCAAAGTTTGCGTTGATGCCGTAGCCTGGTTTAGCGATGTCTTGGGGCGTNCCCGCATCGTAGCTACCGCGCTTGCTGTGACCCGTGAGCGCCTCCGAGTCGCCGCCGACACAAAACCCGCGCCCGCGGCCGGTGACCACAATGGCCCCCACCTCAGCATCGTCATTCGCCTGCTGCAGCAAATATCGATATTCAGTATGCAAGCGTCCGGTCCAGGCGTTCATGCGGTGCGGGCGATCAAGCCATATCGTCGCGACTCTTTGCTCGACTTCGTAAGCCGTATTCTTGAGTTCCATAGTTATCCTTTCAACGCGCGTTCAGATAGGCCTGTTCGCTAATCTCGTGATAGCTCTTAACCGCCTTCGCATAGGCCATATAAGAGGCGTAAATACGTTTCGATAACTCATCTTGTTGCGCAGACTCGGCCACCACCTCACCTGATAGCGCTTTCAGTCGCTGCATNACGTCCTCGGGCAGTTCACGTAACTCCACNCCATGCTCCTCAATAAGTGTTACCAGCGCTGCGTTATTGCGCGCGGTAAATTCGCTGAGCATGTCTTCGTTAATCGCCCGGGTCGCCACAGTAATCATTTCTTGCAGATCCGGCGGCAGCGAATCCCACGCATCTTTGTTAACAAAAGCCTCAAGTGTCGGGCCTGGCTCGTGCCAACCGGGGTAGTAGTAATACTTCGCAGCAGTATGCAGGGACAACGCCAGATCGTTATACGGCCCAACCCACTCGGTAGCGTCAATCACACCCGTCTGCAACGCGGTATAGACCTCAGACCCGGGCAACGAAACCGGCACACCGCCTGCCCGCGCCAGTACCTCGCCACCAAGTCCCGGGATNCGCATTTTTAAACCCTGTAGGTCTGCTAGGGAATTGATTTCTTTATTGAACCAACCCGCCATCTGCACACCTGAATTACCNGCNGCAAACGGCACTAGGTTAAAAGGCGCATATAGCTCTCGCCATAGTTCNAAGCCGCCACCATGATGCAGCCAACCATTCATTTCTTGGGCGTTCATACCAAAGGGTACCGTGGCAAACATTGCAGCAGCCGGCAATTTGCCTCGCCAATAGTACGCGGCACCATGCCCCATCTCTGCCGTGCCCTGAGACACTGCATCAAAGATTTCAAACGCACCAACTAGTTCCCCGGCNCCATAGACCTTGATGTCTAAGCGACCATTACTCATTTTACGCAGGTGCTCCGCAAGCCGTTCCGGCGCCACACCCAGGCCAGGTAAATTTTTCGGCCAAGTAGTGATGAGTTTCCAGCGGTATACCTTGGTCTCAGCCTGTTGACCAGGATCCGCGCTACCGGCGGGTTCCGCACTACAACCTAANAGACCTAGTATCAGCCCAAGTCCGACCCACTGCCGTAGCAAATTACCTCGCTGCATAACCACCCCTTATGTGTCCAATATCTGCAAATTCGCATAGCTGACCATTAGCCACTTTGCACCTTCAGAAAAATTGACCTGCACCTTGGCGCGCTCGCCTGCACCTTCGAACTGCAGCACCACGCCCTCACCGTACTTGCCATGCAACACTCGCTGACCCATAGCCAGACCGTTTACGCCGGGGGTATCCGACAATAAGCCGGACGTGCCAGAGCTAGTTGGTGCCGCACTGAACTGCAACTGGCCACGACCGCTAACGCGAATCTCCTGCAGTAATTCTTGAGGAATCTCACGTAAAAACCGACTTGGCCGGTTATAACTATCCTGGCCGTGCAAACGACGAGTTTCGGCATAGGTCAAATATAACTCGCGCATTGCCCGGGTGACCCCAACATAGGCTAGTCGCCGTTCCTCTTCCATTCGGCCCGGTTCGTCTGCAGACATCCGGTGCGGAAATAAGCCTTCTTCCAGCCCGCCCAAAAACACCAAGGGGAACTCCAGACCCTTTGCCGAGTGCAAGGTCATCATTTGCACACTCGGGCCTTGTGCCGCTTGGCGATCGCCAGCGTCCAAGGTCATCTGATCGAGAAACTCCTGCAACACACTGACCTCAGCGCGATCGCTGTCTTCAAAGGGGAACACCAAATCACCGGCGAATTGTCCACAGGCCGCAACCAGTTCCTGTAAGTTCTCTTTGCGCGCCAAGCCACGCTCGCCACGTTCCTGACTGTGAAAAGTCATCAAGCCACTAACATCCACCACATGTTCGGCCAACTCTTCCAGAGTCATCGAGGCCACCGCCTCTGCTAAGTCATCGATTAGCTGAATAAATGCACCCACAGTTTTTTGCACCCGGGCGGGGAATACACCTTCACTAATACCCGCCTTAGCGGCCGTCCACATAGACAATTGGCGAGAACGCGCCAACTGACGAATGCTTTCAATACTTTTGTCGCCAATACCCCGTGGCGGCGTATTCACCACCCGCTCGAAAGCCGGGTCAGAATGACGATCTTCGATCAAACGCATATAGGCCAGTGCGTTTTTGATTTCCGCACGTTCAAAGAATCGTTGGCCGCCATAAATCTGATAGGCGATGTTGGCACGCAATAGCGCTTCTTCAATAACCCGAGACTGAGCATTCGAGCGATAAAGCACAGCCACCTCGTCCGCACTGCCGCCGCTTTCCAGCCACTGCTCAATGCGCTCAACAATGAATCGCGCCTCATCGAGGTCGTTAAAGCCTGCGTAGACCTTTATCGGCTCGCCCTCACCGCCTGCAGACCAGAGTTCCTTACCCAACCGATCGGTGTTTTGCTGAATCAAGCCATTGGCCGCATCAAGAATATTCTTAGTCGAGCGGTAATTTTGCTCTAGGCGGATGGTCTGCACGTCAGCAAAATGCGCAGAAAAATTGTGGATGTTTTCAATCTTCGCACCACGCCAGCCATAGATAGACTGATCATCGTCGCCCACCGCCATGATGCGCGACTGGTTCCCTGCCAGCACCCGCAACCATGCGTATTGGATCGCATTGGTATCTTGAAACTCGTCCACCAACAGGTGGCTGAAGCGCTGCTGATAATGCTGTAACAAACTAGGCTCGTTTAGCCACAGCTCATGACTGCGCAGCAGTAACTCAGCAAAGTCCACCAAGCCACCCTGATCGCAGACCTCTTCATAACCCTGATAAATGCGTTTATGGGTTATCTGAAACAGGTCATCGCCATTCGGCACCTGATGGGCGCGGCGGCCTTCGTCTTTTTGACCATTGATAAACCAAGCCGCCTGTCGTGCCGGCCATTTCTTCTCNTCAATATCCAGAGTTTTCATAATGCGCTTGAGCAGACGAATCTGATCATCGCTATCAAGGATTTGGAAATTTTGTGGCAGCTTGGCTTCAGACCAATGCATGCGCAGCAATCGGTGCGCCAAACTGTGGAAGGTGCCTACCCACATGGAGCGTGCCGACATATTGAGCAAACTTTCAGTGCGCGCNCGCAATTCTGCCGCGGCTTTNTTAGTAAACGTTACTGCAAGAATGCTGTGTGGCGAGACACCTTCGACCTCAATCAGCCACGCAATACGGTGAACGAGTACCCGGGTTTTACCGCTGCCCGCACCNGCAACGACTAATGAATTACCCAGCGGCGCAGAAACAGCGGCCCGCTGCGGGTCATTCAGCCCGTCNATAATGTGGGTTATATCCAAACGCTAGGTCCCATTGAGCGCATCACCATCATGTAGCGATAGCGTTGCTGTTNGCGAGCGCAGGTACGCGTCGCTAAAACACTAGTCTAGCTTTTTCACGGGACCATATTCTAGTTGTGCGTTACTCCCTTACCGCCTCTTCTCGCAGCCGTTGCAGCTCCCGCGCAATTCNCGCTTGTTCAATAAGATAGAGGTCGCCGACTTTTTGCTCNAANTCCTCCAACAGGGTTTGCACTTGTTTGTTGCCGGAGCCATCTAAGTTTTTCAGCGACTCGCCAAGGCTCGCTAGCCGCGCATCCGTAGCGGCTTGGTTCTGTAGCAGCGCTTCTAANCTCTGGCTAAGCCGGCGCAATTGCTCGGAATCAGCCGCACTGGCAGCAGGCGCACTGCCTGGGTTACTNATCGTCAGCTGTGCTTGGCCCTCCAGCAAAGCAGTCACTTCACCACGGATTTCTTCAATCAGGGCATTAGAGTTGTCCTGATCCCCGGCTTGTTCTGTGAGCAGGCTTAGTGTCTCGTCTACTTGGGTCAGCCTAGAAGACAACTGCAAAGCCACCACGGTTATGTAAATCAAAGTGCTGAGCAATGTCACGCCCAGCAAGATAAAGGCAAAATTCGTATAACGCCGGGATTTCGACAACTGATCCGTTGAGGCCTTCAGCTGTTGCGCAATATTTGTAACCATGTCAGCAACGCTGTTGCCCATGGCGTCGATCACATCTACCCGCGGCTTGCCGTTACCATTTGTCGGTGCAGGCGCCGGATCCGCCGCCGCAACAGCTGCGGACGTATCGGAAGGCTCCGCTCCCACATCATTGGAGTCACCGGCAGTGATATCTGCCGCTTCCTCGGCGACGGCCTTAGCCGGCGCCTTTTTCTTACCCTTAGGGGCTTTTTTGTCCTTTTTGAACTTGCTCAATAATTTTTCAAACATGTGGACCTCCTAAACTACAGACCACTCAAAGACATCACTTCTTCGCCCACAGCCTGTGCAGGGACCAAGAATGCATCCGAGCCACTGGCAAGGGTATCTCTGGCCATTTGGCGATCCGCAAACGGGCCACTCAACACCACAAAGCGCTTGGGGTTTGCGCCTTTAACATGGACCTTGGTAGACAATGTAGCGGGTAAATTATTCTGCATCACTAGCGCGCCCTGTAATTGAGCAAAAGAACCATGTTGCACGAAAACGCCCAGAGCTTTCTTAGGCTCGGCCTTCACCGGCGGTAAGGCGGCAACCGGTTCGGACGTTAGCAACACTTCACTGGCATTTGGCGCCCGTTCAGGTTCGGCGAAAAGCGCCATAAGCTCTGCCTCCTCTGCAACTGCAGGGACAATGCTGGTAACCGCTTCTGCAACTGGCTGTTCACTAACATCCCCACTCGCCAGAGCCTCGGCGAAAACTACCGGCTCATCCATCGATACCGTTTCGACTACCGGTGTAGGTACTGTAATGACGTCGACAACTGGCGTATCCGCGTCGGTTATCGATGCCGGAGCCGAATCCAGCACAGGATTCTCAGCATCCACTGTCATCGGTAGCAGGTCGAACTGCAGNGTCACAATNAACCCAATAAACGCAATGCCTGCGACCAGCTGAGCTAGCACAAAACGCTTTTTGCGCGGCTCTTGTGNGGTGGCCGCAACAGATTGGGCACGCTGGCTCTTGTTTTGCTTACGTTGCGCTTTCAACAACTGCCGCACATCAAGATCTGTGTCGATGCTTGGNTCTGCATACGCCGCAGCCTTAGGAAAGTCCAAAACCTCCGGCGGTGTTTGCAAATTGGCCATCATGCCCATGTCGCGGATCACCCCTTGCACAGCGCCAAAGCTCGACGTTCCCGCAGCTATAGTCATGGCATCGTCGCACTGCTTTTGCGTGGGTGCCGCAAAGTCCCAACGCTGGGCCTTACAGTTGTGCATGAGCTTTTTCAGCGCTGCAGTGTTGGTTTCACCTGGAGTGACCGATACCAACAGGCTAATGCCCGCTGCCTGGAACTGACGAATAATTTTCGCGCCAAAACAAACACCATCAGCGTTAAACGAAGTTAAGCTTTCATAGACCCATATTTCCCGCGCACGGTGCTTGGTCCCGGGGCTGGATTCCGCCACATTGGCCAAATCAATATTGGCCAGACGTTCATTGAGCACCTGCAGAATGCTGTCGCGGTCTGCCGGAAGCTTACGGATCATTGGCGCTACGTTGCGCTCCAAAGCGCTTAATTGTTCGAGTATGCGGGCTACATAGTAGGCGGTCAGGCCCGGCTGATCCGCGGCAACAATTACGGTGCTACCGCCCACTTGCAGTGCTCTAGCAACCTGGCGCCGAGCATGTTCATGCTCTACGGTAAAGTCGCCCACTGCAGGCTGCTCTGGCTTATTTCTGTTTGGAATCATAATGATCTCCCTATTGCCTGCTCATTGATCGCGCTGTGGCGCGACCAAATTCATCAAAATTAAATGCCTTCGGCACCTTCGGCCTAGGTCTTGGTGCTTTCGCGGCACCCTTGGTCATCGCATTCAAGCCATAGACATAGGCTATGACCTGAGCCACGGCATAAAACAAATCTGCCGGTATGTGCGAGCCAATTTCGGTAGTGAAATACAGCGCTCTAGCAAGCGGCGGTGCTTCAAATATCTCCACATCGTGCTCGCCTGCCAGTTCGCGAATTTTTAACGCCATAAAACCCTTACCCTTGGCGACAACTCGAGGAGCATCTTCTTTGTCCATTTCATAGACTAGGGCTACAGCAAAGTGTTGGGGGTTGGTGACGATGACATCGGCATTCGGCACTTCATCAAGCATGCGCTGTTCAGCTATCTCCCGCTGCTTCTGACGAATCTTTTGTCGTACTTCGGGTTGGCCCTCGACGTCTTTCATTTCGTCGCGGACTTCTTTTTTCGTCATCTTGAGTTTTTTCATGAACTCGTATTTTTGATACGGCACATCGATAGCGGCGATAAGCAATAGGGCAAGACAGGTAATCGTAGCGCCCATAAGGACCAGATCGATGCTGGCGAAAATGCCTGCATTGGTATCAAAGCGTGCGTAATTGAAGAAATGTTCGAGGTTAAAATACAGAAACGTACCGGCAAACACTGCTACAGCTGAGAATTTCAACAATGCCTTGCTCAATTCAACAATCGCGCGCAAACCAAAAATACGTGCCAAACCCTTTATCGGGTTGAGCTTGCTCAGCTTAGGCGCCGCCGCTTTACCTGAGAATACGAATCCTCCCAAGGCGGACGCTGTGCCAACCGCCAAGGCGATGGCAATCAAAAACAGCGGTGTCAGGATGAAAAAGCTTTCCGCGAACAATGAACCGAAGCGCACCACACTCTGGTCGGCGGCAAACACCAAACCGGGCTCCAGAATCAGGGCGCTCTTAAACAACTCAACCAATTTCGGCGCAAACCAAAACCCGCCGTAATACAGGGTCGCGATAACACCGAGAGTCACCGCTGCGGTACTGGCGTCTTGNGANCGCAGNACTTGCCCGTCTTCACGGGCTTTCTCCATACGTCGCGCGGTGGGGTCTTCGGTTTTGTCGTCTTGATCTTGTTCTTCAGCCATAGCGATTACCTAGGCAAATAGCGAGGTTTGTAAATAGCGAAAGCCGTCGTACCACAACAGTTCCAATCTGCTGTAATAAAAGCTTAGGGTTAAGGTGACCAGCACAAGACCAATAGGAATAAGCGCTGGAAAGCCAACCGCGAAAATATTCAAGCTAGGCGAAGCCTTAGAAATAACACCGAGACAAACATTGACCATAAGCAGGCCGAGTAACACCGGTAAAACCAGGGATACTGCGCCGATGAACATTTGCGATGACCAACTGATAAAACCGGATATCGCATTGCTTGCAAACAACCCTTCGCCGATGGGAATGTAGCGGTAGCTGTCTACGAGCACAGAAATCAACACCAAATGACCGCCGAGACTTAGAAAAGCCAGCAAGCCAATCACCAACAAGAAATTCGCCAGTGTGGGTACGTTGCCAAGATTGGGATCAATCATATTGGCCATACCCAAGCCCATACCGCCCGAGACAATCTGACCGGATAAAATAACCGCAGCGGCAACAACCTGCAGGGTTAGGCCCATCAAAGCCCCCACCGCAATCTCATGAAACATTTTTGTAATCGCAGCAAACGTAAATGGGTCTATGGCCGGCACTTCGACGGTAGGAAAAATAAGAATAGTTAGCGCCGCGCCGATAGCCACCCGCAACCGCACATTGAGCGCCGTGGCACCAAAGATGGGTGCAGTGAGCAATAAGGCTGATACACGAACAAATGGCCACATGAACTGATGGACCATTTCAACGAGTTGAATCATTGCTAGGTTCATCGCCGTACTACCCGTTCAGAACCCGAACTCGTTCAAAAATGGTCTGGAAGTATTCCATCATTATGGCCAACTGCCACTCACCNAAAATGGCGACAGCCACCATCATCACCGCCAGCTTGGGAATAAAACTCAGGGTCATTTCCTGAATCGATGTGGCGGCTTGAATCACACCAACAAGTAAACCGGAAAGTAGCGCCGCAGCTAGGATCGGTGCNGCGACTAGAGTAGTAACCGTTAGCGATTCAATCGCAATGTCCATAACCGTTGCTGTATCCATGACAACCCCTAGCGTAAGAACGTTGCGACTAATGAACTGGTAATAAGCCCCCAGCCGTCGACCAGCACGAANAGCAACAACTTAAAGGGCAAGGAAATCATCATCGGTGAGAGCATCATCATGCCCATGGACATCAAAACGCTGGCCACCACCAAATCGATGATGATGAATGGGATATAAATCAGAAAACCAATGGTGAAAGCAGTTTTTAGTTCAGAGGTTATGAATGCCGGCATCAGCACGGTAAACGGAATATCCTCAGGCTTTTCAACCGCAGGCTGCTCCGCCATCTCCATAAACATAAGCACATCCTGCTCACGGGTCTGGGCCACCATAAATTCCTGCAACGGAATTCGCGCATTCTCAATGCCCTGCATGAATGAAATTTCGCCNTCTTGAACCGGCATAAATGCGTCTTCNTAAACATTCTCCAGAACCGGTGCCATGATGAACAACGACAAAAATAGTGCGATACCAATCAACACCTGATTTGGAGGAGTCTGGGCTGTGCCTAGCGCCTGTCGCAGCAGNGACAGCACGATAATAATGCGTGTGAATGAGGTCATTAAAATCAGAATTGATGGCAANAANGCCANCACGGTCATCAACAGCAGCAGCTGNAAAGACAGGCTATACTCCGTGCCGTCNTCGCTGACTTCGAGCACATTAAGCGCCGGAATCGCTTCAGCCGACGCCGTTAGCGGNAACAGTAACAACGCCATAAGCGCCAGCAGCGCACCCAGCAATCTATGATTGTTGCGCACNCNACCNGTAGCAGTTGCTACTGTANGTGCCNATTNAGGTGTCACGTTTTGCATGCTGATCCTATTTTGTTGACGCTTCGCGCCTTTTGCAGACTGAATTAGCAAGAAAAGTGCCAAAATATTATTCCATACAATTCAACAACTTACCTCGCCCTGCTGGCTTGCTCAGAGGGTATGCAGGAGCATTGTCGAGGTTCCGACAATGTCTGGTCAGGGTGCTGCACAGCGGCGTTGTTCTGACACTTCTGGCAACAAACTGCGCCATTGCCAGC
>NZEI01000040.1 GCA_002690405.1 Gammaproteobacteria bacterium | reverse complement strand
GGGGTACAGACGGGTATTCATGATCAACATCAAAAAAGGGCTGGACCTGCCGATCAGCGGTGCGCCACGCCAAGCTATTGAAGAGGGTAACGCGGCGCGTAGCGTGGCGGTATTAGGGCCAGACTATCCAGGCATGAAGCCGACCATGGAGGTCAAAGAAGGCGATGTGGTCGCCAAGGGCCAAATACTCTTCAGCGATAAGAAAACACCAGGGGTTATCTATACCGCACCAGCAGCAGGTACAGTGGCTGAAATAAACCGCGGTGCGAAGCGCGCTTTGCGCGGCGTGGTTATTGATATCGCGGCCGGAGGAGAATCGATCTCATTTGCCAGCCACGGTGCTGAACAGATCCAGACCTTGGATAGACAATTAGTCGTAGAGCAGTTGTTGCAAAGTGGTAGCTGGCCCGCGTTGCGCACACGGCCGTTCTCTCGGGTCCCAAGCCCAGAGTCTGCACCGCACTCGATTTTCGTTACCGCGATGGATACCAATCCCCTAGCCGCGGACCCGCAGATCGTCATCGCGCCGCGAATAAACGACTTTGTTGCCGGGCTGGCCGTATTATCGACCCTTACTGATGGTGCGGTACATGTCTGCCAGAGCGCTGGCACGGATCTGGGGGATTATGCTCAGTCCGAGAAAGTACAAAGCCACAGCTTTGGTGGCGTGCATCCGGCAGGCTTGCCAGGTACACACATTCATTTCATCGATCCGGTTAGCCCGAANAAAACGGTCTGGTACATCGGCTATCAAGATGTGCTGGCATTTGGCCATCTGTTTCTAACCGGACAATTAGATACGGAACGGGTAGTCGCCATTGGTGGCCCAGGTGCGAGCAATCCGCGGCTGGTAAAAACTGTTCTCGGGGCGAACCTGACCGAGCTGACAGCCGGCGAGCTTGGAGAAGGCGANCAGCGGATCATATCGGGTTCCGTACTGTCAGGACGCGGCGCTAATGAGGGCCTGTCCTATCTTGGTCGATATCACGTTCAGGTATCGGTATTNCGCGAAGACCGCGAGCGTAAGCTGTTTGGATGGCTGATGCCCGGCGCCAGAATGCACTCGGTATTCCCCGCATTTTTGTCCAAATGGGTTGGCGAAAAATCTGTGGAATTCACCACTAATACCAATGGTAGTACGCGTGGAATGGTGCCGATCGGGACCTATGATGCGGTGATGCCAATGGATATCTTGGCTACTCAACTGATGCGTAGCTTATTGGTTGGAGACTTGGAGAAAGCCATAGAGCTTGGGTGTTTAGAGTTAGANGAGGACGATATTGCCCTGTGCACTTATGCGTGCCCTGGTAAATACGAATTTGGTCCAGTATTGCGTGATGTGCTCACGCAGATTGAAAAAGAAGGTTAAAGCTTATGGGTTTGCGATCCGTATTAGATGATCTTGCCCCGCAGTTCGAGAAGGGCGGGAAGCTGCAATCGCTGTATCCTCTCTATGAGGCGATCGATACAGCGTTGTATACGCCTGGAAAAACCACAGCAGGTGGCTCGCATGTTCGCGACCATCTGAACCTGAAGCGGGTAATGATAACGGTTTGGNTGTGCGCCTTTATTCCGGTATTTGTTGGCAGCTANTTTGTTGGCTTNAATGCTAACGAGGCCATGCAGAGCATGGGCCAAACCAGCTTAGACGACTGGCGCGGGATTTTTATCAACGGCCTGGTAAGTTACGACCCCACAAGTGTTTGGGATTGTTTGGTTCACGGCTTGGCCTATTTCCTGCCTCTNTACATCGTGGTGTTTGTGGCTGGGATACTGGCTGAGTTGTGGTTCGCGTCAAAGCGTGGCCACGAGATCAACGAAGGGTACTTCGTCACCTCAATACTTTTTACTCTAACCTTGCCGCCGTCGATTCCGCTGTGGATG
This sequence comes from Gammaproteobacteria bacterium, assembly GCA_002690405.1. GTDB lineage: Bacteria > Pseudomonadota > Gammaproteobacteria > Pseudomonadales > Azotimanducaceae > UBA4421. The sequence continues at coordinate 57,176 of NZEI01000040.1, read as the reverse complement.
GCCGCTGTGGGTGTTGTATTCGGCGTGGTTGTCGCTAAAGAAGTATTTGGCGGTACTGGTAAGAACTTCCTAAACCCNGCATTGACCGGTAGAGCCTTTCTCTANTTTGCCTATCCNGCGCAAATGTCCGGNGATGCTGTATGGGTGGCTGTCGATGGTTATACCAAGGCAACCCCGTTAGGGAATGCTGCGATCGGTGAGCCCTATGGCGTGGATTGGATGCAAGCATTTCTCGGCATTATGCCCGGATCCCTCGGTGAGACATCGACTTTGGCTATTTTGATTGCTGGCGTGCTGCTGTGTGCGACGCGAATCGCGTCCTGGCGGGTTATGGCCGGTGTATTTGTTGGGATGGCGGTTACAGCATCTGTATTCAATATGATCCCCTCGTCTAATCCGATGTTCGATATGCCGTTCTACTGGCACTTAGTGCTTGGTGGCTTTGCTTTTGGAGCTATTTTCATGGCGACCGATCCAGTTTCGGCGGCAATGACCGATACCGGTCGTTGGTACTACGGCATGCTGATTGGTTTTATGTGCGTATTGATCCGGGTGGTAAATCCAGCGTTTCCTGAGGGTATGATGCTGGCCATCTTGTTCGGTAATTTGTTCGCGCCGTTAATGGATCACTTTGTTGTGCAATCGAACATCAAGCGGAGGTTGGCACGTGGCTGAAGAAATGCAAAAGGGGCCGAATAAAGACGGTCTAGCGAATACTTTTCTCATCGCGGTATTCCTCTGCCTGATTTGTTCAATAGTAGTGTCTGGATTGGCGGTTTCGCTTAAGCCGATGCAACAGTTGAACAAGGAGCTGGATCAGAAGAAAAATATTCTTCGCGCTGCGGGCTTGCTGGCTGCTGACAGTGACATCAGTGAAGACGGCCGAACCGTCGAAGAAATGTTCGCTGACTTCAACGTGCGGGCGGTTAACTTAGACAGTGGCGAATATACCGACGTGGTAAACGTTGAAAGCTATGACCCAATCCGCGCAGCAGCGGACAGCACTGTGTCCATAGGTTTAAGCGATGATGACGACATTGCCACCCTAGGCCGTCGAGAAAACGTTTCTCTAGTGTTCATAAAAACCAATGACGGCGGCATCGACAAGGTTGTGATTCCGGTACGTGGTTTTGGACTATGGGGCACGCTTTACGGTTATCTGGCGTTAGAAAGCGACCTCAGTACCATTGCCGGTCTGGGCTTCTATCAGCATAAAGAAACTCCCGGACTGGGCGGCGAGGTTGATAACCCTAAATGGAAGCAGGGCTGGCAAGGGGTGCAGTTATACGATGACGGCGGCCAACCAGCAGTAGATCTTGTGAAGCTGCGCTCGCCGGCCAACTCAGACGCGTCACGTTATGAAGTAGATGCACTATCGGGTGCGACCTTCACTACCCGCGGGGTAAAAAATCTTGTGAATTTCTGGGCCGGTGATCTNGGTTTCGGGCCATTCTTACAGAAGCTAAAAGCACAGCAAATGCAGGCAAGCGTTGGGGGGCAACACTGATGGCCACGCAAAAAGAAGTATTAATCGATCCGATTTTTAACAACAATCCGATTGCGCTGCAGGTACTGGGCATTTGTTCTGCCTTGGCGGTAACCATCAACATGGCCACTACATTGGTAATGTGTCTGGCGGTAATTTTCGTCACGACGATGTCAAATCTCTCGGTATCACTGTTGCGTAACCGAATTCCCACCAATATCCGCATCATTGTGCAGATGACGATTATTGCTTCATTAGTGATCGTGGTCGATGAGGTGCTCAAGGCAGTCGCCTACGACATTTCGAAAAGCTTATCGGTNTTCGTAGGGCTTATCATTACTAACTGTATTGTTATGGGTCGGGCGGAGGCCTTTGCTATGCAAAATGGTCCTTGGCTGTCGGCTCTGGACGGTTTTGGTAACGCGCTAGGCTATAGCGTTATTTTGATTGGCGTTGCGCTCATCAGAGAACCCTTGGGTTCTGGCACCCTTCTTGGTTATGAGATTCTGCCTACGGTTGCGAATGGCGGTTGGTATCTGCCCAACGGCATGCTGCTNCTAGCGCCAAGTGCATTCTTNATTATTGGCTTCTTTATTTGGGCGATTCGAGCTTGGAAGAGCGANCAGGTAGAAGAGCCTGAGTACGAAATTGCCGCGAATGCTCAGTACAAGGAGGCCATGTAGTCATGGAACATTACCTAGGTATCTTTGTTCGAGCCGTATTTATCGAGAATATGGCGCTGACGTTCTTTTTGGGTATGTGTACGTTTATCGCTATTTCCAAGAAGATCTCTACGGCCATCGGTTTGGGCATAGCGGTCGTGGTTGTGCTGGCGATCACTGTTCCCGTCAACAACCTTATCTTTAATACGTTTTTACGCGAAGGCGCGCTGGCTTGGGCNGGTTTCCCTGAGGTCGATCTCAGCTTTTTAGGATTGTTGTCCTACATCGGTGTTATCGCCGCGATGGTGCAAATCTTGGAAATGGTGCTCGATCGATTTGTGCCTGTTCTGTACAACGCGCTGGGTGTGTTTTTGCCCTTGATCACCGTGAACTGCGCCATCCTAGGNGCATCATTGATGTCGATCGACCAAGACCAAACGTTCAGCGAGAGCGTTGTATTTGGTTTGGGTGCTGGGGTCGGTTGGGCTTTGGCAATAACCGCTTTGGCAGGTGTGCGCGAAAAACTGAAATACAGTGATGTACCTGAAGGTCTGCGGGGCCTGGGTATTACATTCATTTCAGTTGGTTTGATTAGTCTGTGTTTCATGTCATTCGGTGGCATCGATATTTAATTGTTTAACAGCTGTAGGTTTAGTCGCCTCAGGTGAGGCGTCACGTTGGAGTGAACTATGATTGATACAACGGTATTGCTCGGTGTGGGAATGTTCACCGCTACCGTACTGTCCTTGGTATTGGTAATTTTGTTTGCGCGCTCACGGCTTGTGAGCTCAGGCAACGTAACGATACAGATCAATGATGATCCTGCTAAAGCGATTGAGGTGCCGGCTGGTGGCAAGTTACTGCCAACCCTCGCTTCCCAAGGCATCTTCTTGGCCAGCGCCTGTGGTGGTGGCGGTACTTGTGCCCAGTGTCGCTGCCGCGTCACTGATGGTGGCGGCAGTATTCTGGCTACCGAAGAAGGCCACTTTACTCGGGGCGAGATCGGTAACGACTGGCGCCTGTCGTGCCAAGTTGCGGTTAAGCAGGACCTGAAAATAGAAATTCCCGAAGATGCCTTAGGCGTACAGCGCTGGGAATGTGAGGTATCGGCGAACGACAACGTGGCGTCGATGATTAAAGAACTGAATCTAAAATTGCCCGAGGGGGTAGATGTAGATTTCCGCGCTGGTGGCTATGTGCAGTTGGAAATCCCTCCCTACAAAATGCAGTGGTCGACTATCGATGTTCAGGACGAGTACCGAGAGGACTGGGATAAGTTCAATTTCTGGGATTTGAAATCCGAAGTTGATGAGCCGACTATTCGTGCTTATTCAATGGCGAATTACCCGGAAGAAAAAGGCATTCTNAAATTCAATATCCGCGTGTCGCCGCCGCCGCCGCGCATGGACCANTTGCCGCCGGGCGCCATGACATCCTACGTCGCAAACCTAAAGCAGGGTGACAAGATTACGGTATTCGGACCCTACGGTGACTTCTTTGTGAAGGATACACCTGCAGAAAAGATCTGGATTGGCGGTGGTGCAGGAATGGCGCCATTGCGCTCACATATCTTCGANGAGTTNCTGCGCAAGGGCACAAAAACCAAAATGAGTTACTGGTATGGCGCGCGCTCTTTGCGAGAAATGTTCTATACCGAGGAGTTTGATCGTCTTGCTGAGGAGCATGACAATTTCTCNTGGCACGTCGCNCTTTCCGATCCTCAAGAAGAGGATAACTGGAACGGTTTGACCGGCTTCATTCATCTGGTAGTGCTCGAGAACTACCTGAAGGATCATCCGAATCCGGAAGATTGTGAATACTATATGTGTGGACCGCCGATGATGGCCCAGGCTGTGCAAAACATGCTTGAAGACCTCGGTGTAGAACCCGAAAACATCGCCTTCGACGATTTCGGCGGCTAGTCTAGTGATCACTGTGCTACCCGATCCTAATCGGGTAGGGCAGTGACATCCCATCTTTAAGCTAGGNTCATGCTNGCCAATAGCCTGTTGCTGATTACTGCNGCCATTTGGGGGCTGGGCTTTGTTGCTCAGGTGGTGGGTATGAATTACCTGTCACCCTTCGCCTTTATTGGTGCGCGGTTTTTGCTCGGTGCTGCGAGTTTGTTGCCCTTGGTGATTTTTTTCTATTACCGCAACTGGTTGCCCCAGTCTTCATTGCGTACGGTGTGCATTGGATCCTTGGTGCTTGGGACAATTCTGTTCGCTGCAGGTTCGCTCCAGCAGGTTGGGATCGTTTACTCGAATGCCTCTAATGCAGGTTTTATCACCGGTTTATATATGGTCTTAGTGCCAATAATTGGGTTGGCATTGAAGCTTCGACCTGGTCTTAATGCCTGGATCGGTACCTTGCTCGCCGTCATTGGGTTGTTCTTGCTCAGTGTCAAAGCTGATTTNACCATGGGCTATGGCGATACCCTTTTGCTTATCGGTGCAGTGGGTTGGGCGCTGCACATTCTTGCTATAGACCACTTTGCGTCCCGTGCTGCGCCACTGCTGTTGGCGCTCGGTCAATTTATTGTTTGCGGTGNTCTAGCAGTAGGCGTTTCTGTTGTGTGGGAGACCACCACATGGGAGCAACTTAGTGCGGCGACGAATGTGCTGATTTATGCCGGAGTTATAACCGTTGGTGTTGCCTATACATTGCAGGTGATCGCACAAGAGCGCGCAGATCCCACTCATGCGGCCATTATCCTNAGCCTTGAGGCAGTCTTTGGTGCCCTAGGTGGGTATCTTTTTCTNCAAGAACAGCTGACTCCGCGAGAGCTTTGGGGTTGCACNCTGATGTTGGCAGGTATGTTGGTGTCCCAGGTATCTTGGCGCGACTTCGTTGCCTTATTTTCTGCGAAGCCTTCGGTTTAACGAGATTCCTCGAAGAACACACAACTTTTGCAATCAGCTGCTGCGGCCATGGCATCTTCCGGATGCTGGTACTGGGGTGTTGAGTAGCGTTCGGTGCGATCATCGAGGGTGGTGACATCACCGTCGGGTTGGACCCGCATGACGCCATCTTTCCAGCTGTCATCGTCAGACCATTGCAGATTAATGGTCTCAATTGCGCCAGGCTGATCCATCTTTTCCACTGCGTTCAACGCGCTACNCATAACGAAATCCTGCTCCTCTGGATTGCCCGCTCGCCCCGCTGTTTGTCCGAGCGGGTAATCCAAAAACACCGCCCGGGGTGGGTTGGCAGCGGCGGTAATGGAACGCGCGCTAGATAGGCTTACGGTAGTGATTCCGGCGGCCTCAAGGGTTCGAGCGATCAGTCCCACGGACTGATGACATACGGGTCAAACAGGCACCATAACGGCAACATCGACNTCGTCCGCCACCAAGTGTTTGGCGATCGCTGGTGCCAGTTGCTCCATGACTTTGCGTTGGGAATAGATGCCGCCCATAAACGTAAGCGCATGGGACGCCAGAGCACCGATGCGGCCGCGCGCTAATGCTCGTTGTAATGGCTGTAGCGGAAACACTGCATTGATATCTTCGCGCGCTGCGGTTTGATCGTAAGCGAAATGGCTGGTGCGCAGGCGCTCTACCCCGACATCGGTCGGGATCAATCTCAAACTGTTGTCATCCTTGTGATGAAAGGCGATTTGTCCTAATTCATAGATGCCGCCNGAGCAGACGAGCCCGACACGGCATTCCTCGAGTGGTTTTTGCAGTGGCTGCCAAGGTGGCGGCTCGACATTNTGGGCCCATTGATAGGGGGGGTAATTCAGCGCCGCATATTGATCCCGGGTTCGTTGAATGTAATCGATGGGCTCGCTGGTCGTCATATGGGGCACTCTATTTGTTTGNTCNGCAGGNCAGTTTGNCTAACTATTGGACAACGATTACGGCAGACTATGGCCTGAGGTAAACGGAGAAGCAAATGGTTGCAGATGCAAAAGAAGTGGGGCCGAAGCGTTATAGAGAATCCTACGGACGCTATTTGGAGGATTTTAATGTGGGTGATACCTATGAACACCGACCTGGTCGGAGTATTACCGAAACGGACAATACTTGGTTCACGTTGCTGACAATGAACCAGCATCCATTGCACTTCGACCGGGAATACGGTGCCAAGACCGAGTTCGGTCAGGTGCTCGTAAACTCCTGTCTGACCCTNTCCGTGGTCACAGGAATGAGCGTTTCTGATATTTCTCAAAAAACCATCGCCAATCTAGGNTGGGACAAGGTTCGGCTCACTGGTCCCGTATTTGTTGGCGACACCCTCTATGCCGAGTCGACCGTGTTAGCGATTCGAGAATCAGCATCAAGACCCAATCAAGGCATAGTTACAGTTGAATCCCGGGGACTAAAGCAAGATGGGCAACAGGTCATCAGCTTTGAGCGATCGATGCTGATCCCTAAGCGCGGCCATGCAATTGATGATCTATTGGATTATTAGAGTGTTCGAGCANCGCNCTTGNAGCGTTCGGATCAGGCGGCGTAACTGAGCTTTTGCGCCTTAATTTGNAGTGTTTTGTTGATGAGTGCTTCTGCGCTTTCGCGGCAGGTGCCGCAATTTAATGCTACGGGTAGGTAGGCTTGAACATCACTTAACGACTCGGCACCAGCCTCGACGCTGGATTTAATATCCCGATCAGTGATTCCTTGGCACAAACAAATATACATAACGTGTTGCGTTACCNGCCTTTGCTTTAGTTAGCAGCGAACAATCAAGAGTCTAAGTGAAAATCATTATCGATTGCAATTAGTTTTCTTTTGGCTGCTGGTAAANCTTTACCAATAATAATAATTATCGTTATAAATCAATAACTTACGNAAAATTTTTGTTGCTCTTTTAGGCAATCAAATGCACACTGCCGGCAAATCCATCTAGGAGTCCGGAATGAAGTCATTGGATCCAGCAATTATTGGTTGCTTAAACAAAGTCCTAAAGAACGAGNTGACTGCGATCAATCAGTATTTCTTGCACGCGAAAATGCTCAGTGACTGGGGATTTGCTCAGTTAGGCAAGCATGAAATGGAAGAGTCCATTGATGAAATGAAGCACGCTGATCAAATTATCGAGCGTATTTTGTTTCTGGAAGGGCTGCCAAACTTACAAGAGCTCGGCAAATTAATGATTGGTGAAAATGTGCAGGAGATGCTCGAATGCGATCTAGCGCTAGAAATGATCGCGATTCCCGATTTGCGCGAAGGCATAAAGCTTTGCGAACAAAAGGAAGACTTCGGCACGCGGCAGTTATTACGCGAAATCCTCAGCTCTGAAGAGGAGCATGTGGATTGGATCGAAACTCAACTCGGACTTATTGACAAAACTGGCNCGCAAAATTATCTGCAATCGCAGATGGGCTAGGGATTGCTGCTAGAGCAAATCATCGAAGCGATTCACGCTGCGCAATTGGCGAGGCGAATCGNTGGGTATGTCGGCGGTGTGCAGCTCACTCAACCAACCTAGAACTGAGCGACCGCCGCGCCCGAGATAGCCGGTAAGGTTCGTTGCNAGGTTAGAGCGTAGTAAGGCGTGCAGCGGTTGGCGGCGATCGCCGTCATGGATCACTGCAGCGTCNACTGTAGGTGCGCCTTTTACATNGTCTAACAGTGGCCTGTACCAGCCGGCATGCAGGTAAGGCGTGTCACCTGGGCAGACAAGTAACCAAGAGGTCTGCGCGTAGCGCAACCCTGCGAGTATCCCCATAAGCGGGCCAGCGCCGTCTATCGCAAGCTCAGCGTCGGTGATGACTGGCGCGCGCTGGGCATACTGAGCCTGACANTGGTTAGCGCTGACAAGTACGCGCTCAATATCCGTGGCCGCGATAACATGGTCGACCATGGCTTGGGCAACGCCGTTGTGCGTTACTGGCCACANCGGTTTGTTGATGCCCAGCATTCTCGAGGCTTGGCCGCCGCATAAAATAATTAAGGTAATGTCGGAACTGTTCACGCTTATTTGATGCGGGTTTAGTTTGTTAATCATCAGCCTATCATCCTCCAGCGGCTTTTGATTCAATGGAAGTCGATTCGGAGCAGCAGGCGAGTGGCGGGGGAAGATGTCAGCGCAAGTGGATTACGACGTTTTGATTATAGGGGCGGGCAGTAGTGGCAGTGTCATTGCCTCGCGGCTGTCAGAGAATCCGAATTTGCATATCGCGCTGATCGAGGCTGGTCCAGACTATGCGGACCCAGCCGATACGCCGTTCGATCTGNTTAACTCGCACAATAATTCTTATACCGATCACGANTGGGGTTTTGCCTATCAGCCCACCCAGCACCGTTCCGATCGTTTTCCTCGCGGTCGAGTGGTTGGTGGGTCGTCCGCTGTTAATACGACCATAGCCCTGCGGGGGATGCCGGAGGACTATGATGAATGGGCTGAGGTCAGTAGTGACCACTGGTCTTGGCGTAATGTGCTGCCAGCGTTTAAGCGTCTTGAACGCGATCTGGATTTTCCAGATGCGCCCTATCATGGCGACAGCGGTCCAATCACTATCAGGCGCTACCCGCCGGCTGAGTTGGTGCCGCAGCAGCAGGCCTTCTTGGATTCGGCGTTAGAGCTAGATTACCCCTACTGCGCGGATGCGAATGATCCCGATGGTTATGGTGCCGGGCCACATCCTATGAATAAGCTCGGACGTTTGCGAATATCTGCAGCTATTGGCTACCTTGCACCAGCGCGGGTGCGGCCTAATCTGGATATCCTCGCAGATACCCTTGTACGCCGATTGCTGTTCACGCAAACCCGTTGCACGGGTGTTGAAGTAGAGGATCAGGCTGGATCGGTTCGCGCCATTGCGGCGCGTCTGGTGGTGGTCTGCGCCGGTGCGTTGCTGACGCCGAGTCTGCTGTTGCGTTCTGGCATCGGCCCCAAAGCATTGCTGGAAAAACTCAGCGTACCCTGTGTCGCGGACCGTCCTGGCGTAGGTCAGAATCTCTGTGACCATCCAGCGCTTGGCGTGCTCTGTGATGTACAAGCGCCTGCGGTGGTGGATTTCGACCAGCCTATTATTCAAACGATATTGCGCTACACCGCAAATCGCTCAGAAAAACGTAATGATCTGCAGATAGAACAAATTAGTTTTGCTGGTCGGCCGGGTGGGCCGCCGCAATTTTTGTTAGCCCCAGTCCTCGAATATCAATATGGTCGCGGTGAGCTAACTTTGCACTCGGCGGACCCCCATGCCGCCCCGATTGTAGCTAATAGGTTTTGCGAAGATGAGCGCGATGCTCGGCGACTCGCCGAATGTATGCTCGATACACTGGCCTTTACCCGGACTGGAGCCCTGGCCGAAATGATTACCGATGTGCGCTTTCCTGATCTCAGCAGAGGGCAATCGCTGGAAGAAATGGAGGCGTTATGTCGCCGCTTTGCTGGCTCAGGCTATCACCCCTCCGGTACCGCGAAGATGGGTCGCGAGGAAGATGCGATGGCGGTGGTAGATCCACGCGGTCGATGTTTTGATGTTGAGCAATTGGTCGTGGCAGATGCATCGATCATGCCCTCGGTGCCACGTGCCAATACCAATTTGACGTGTCTTATGATCGGTGAGCAAATTGGCGAATGGCTGCGCACCGAACCCGATGAATATGGTCTATAGCTGCAGGACGGAAAACACATGGCATACGATCTGGTAATACGTGATGTAGAAATTTTAGACGGCACCGGCGCGCCGGCATTCCGCGGCGATGTGGCGGTAGCTGATGGCAGGATTGCTGAAGTCGGTGTGGTAACCGGCGGTGTGCATGCTCAGGGAGTGGAAATTGATGGCGGTGGGGCAACCTTATGCCCGGGTTTGATCGACACTCATGCCCATGATGATGGGGCATTTTTCCGCTATCCGGGAATGGAGTTCAAGCTGGCTCAGGGGGTTACTACAGTAGTCAGCGGCAACTGTGGCTTCTCAGCGATACCTGCTGATCCCCAGGCGGATGCTGCAGCAGCGAGTGGCGGTATTCTCGCCGGCGTTGAGGGCGAATTTACTGATCTGGAAGGCTATTTTGGGGCAGTGCTCGAGCGCTCTCCAGCGATTAACAACATGATGCTGGTTGGTCATAACACGGTGCGTTCGTTAGTGCTGGGCCAAGAAAAACGCGCGCCTAAGGCTACTGAGTTGCAACGCATGCGTGAGCATGTCAGCTTGGCGCTGGAACAAGGCGCCTGTGGCTTTTCCTCAGGTTTGATATACCGCCCGGGTCGCTGGAGTGATACGGAAGAAGTCACCGAACTGGCGAAAATGGCCGCGCCTTATGATGCGCTTTACACCACCCATATGCGTAATGAAGGCGATCGTTTGCTCGAGGCGATCGAGGAAAGTCTAACGATCGGTAAAGACAGCGGCGTGCATCTGCATATTTCTCACCATAAATCCGCTGGTAAGGCCAATTGGGGCAAGGTCAAGGTCTCACTGGCCCGTGTGGACGAGGCCATTGCCGAAGGTCAGAGAGTGACCTTGGACGTTTATCCCTACACCGCGGGCAGTGGTCGGATGATTGAGTATTTCAACTTACGAAACATTGACACCCAATTGGCATCGGTGGTTCGCATAGCCAGTTGTCCTGCATTTCGTGAATATGAAGGCCGCATGTTGGTCGATATTGCGGAAGCAGAAAATACGTCGCTGGAAGAGTTGACCTTGCGCATCCTGACTGCGCCGCAGGGCGATCGGACGCTATGCATTCACTTCATCATTGACGAAGCGGATGTAGAAACCAATCTGCGGCATGCCGATATGATGGTTGGCAGCGACGGTATTCCTGATTTGAGAGGGCGCCCGCACCCGCGGTTATTCGGCACTTTCCCCCGTGTTTTAGGGCACTATGTGCGCGACCGGAGCTTGTTGCCACTGGCTGAAGCAGTGCGGCGCATGACTTCGTTGTCGGCACAAACCTTTGGGTTGCACGAACGCGGGACCTTAAAGCCGGGCTTTTGGGCGGATCTGATGTTGTTTCGGCCCGAAGTGGTCATTGATCGGGCCACCTATGATGAACCAAAGGTTGAGCCTGTGGGCATCGAACTGGTGGTAGTCAACGGTGCAGTAGCTTACCAGAATGGTGAGCATACTCGGGTCGGCACCGGTCAGATGTTGCGTTATCGGCGCGACAGTTTTCAAAATTAATAGTTAGGAGGCTTACCATGGCGTTTTTGCGCAGAGAATTCAGTGACCACGTACTCACCCTTACGATGTCGAGTCCGGATACCCGAAATGCTTTGACCGGTGCTGAGCAGTTTGACGACTTCGTCCAAACCTGTGCGGAAATAAATGATGACATGTCAATTCGTGCGGTGGTGTTAACGGGTGAGGGTTCGGCATTCTGTGCGGGGGGCAATGTCAAAGATATGCGCGATCGCGCAGGTATGTTCAGTGGCGACCCCTTTGATCAAGCCAGCGCCTACCGCATGGGTATTCAGCGGATTCCGCGGGCGATCCAAAGTTTAAATGTGCCGATTATTGCAGCGGTTAATGGCCCCGCAGTTGGCGCTGGATGTGACTTGGCAACCATGTGTGATATTCGTGTGGCGAGCACTAAGGCCATGTTCGCGGAGAGCTTTGTACAACTCGGGCTTATTCCAGGTGACGGCGGGGCATGGTTTCTGCCGCGTGCGGTGGGCTTCTCTAATGCGAGTTTGATGGCCCTCACTGGTGATCCCGTTAAAGCTGATGAGGCCCTGCGTATTGGTCTGGTCTCCAAAGTTGTTGAGGCTGAGGAGTTAGTCGCTACGGCTCAAGCTATTGCCGCGCGCATCGCCGGGAATCCACCCCATGCGGTGCGCTTGACCAAACAGTTGTTACGAGGCAGTGAGCGCAATAGCCTAGACGAAATGCTCGACAAGTCAGCGGCCTTTCAGGCGATATGTCATGCCGAGCCGGACCACCACGAAGCTATTGCAGCATTTTTTGACAAACGCCCCGGCGCTTATCGAAAAGATTAGACAATAAAAACGAAAATTCTAGGGGGATGGATATGCGAAGTTTTTTAATCGTTGCGTTAATTATGGTCACCGCTGGTGCCCAGGCGAAGTCGTTATCGAATACCAAACCTGAGCGGGTTGGTATGTCGAGCGAGCGGCTGCAGAGAATGAGTGAAATGAGTCAGCGCTATGTTGACGAGGGCAGAGTGGCGGGGATCGTCAACATAGTTGCGCGTAACGGCAAGGTTGTGCATTTCCAGGCGACCGGGAACAAAGGCATAGATGACCCGAGACCGTTGCAAAAAGACGACCTGTTCCGCATCTATTCGATGACCAAGCCCATTACCGCTACCGCACTAATGCAGCTGTATGAGCAAGGTAAATTTCACCTGAGTGATCCTGTGCATAAGTTTGTTCCGGAACTCAAAGACGTTCAGGTGCTTAACGAGGATGGCGAGTTAGTGCCGGTCGAGCGTCCCATGACTATGCAGCAATTGCTCACTCATACTACCGGCATGTCCTACGGCTTTAACCCGATCAACGATCCGGTCGATAAGCTCTATGTTGACGCGAAGCTTTGGGCAGCGAAAGATCTTGATGACTTTGCAGCCAAGCTGGCGGAACTGCCGCTCAAATTTCAGCCAGGTGCCCAGTGGCACTATTCTGTTGCGGTAGACGTAACCGGTTTGGTTGTCCAGCGTTTGAGCGGTCAGCGCTTTGATGAATATCTTGCGGAGCATATTTTTGCACCGTTGGGTATGCGTGATACGTTTTTCGCAGTGCCAGAGGCGAAAGCGGAGCGGTTTTTGCCAAATCACATCATGAACCCCCAGACCGGGAAAATGATCACGATTCCCAACGATAACTCTGATGCGATGCGCGATTATTTTAATGTGTCGCTGTTTTCTGGTGGCGGTGGTTTGGTTTCAACTGCAATGGATTACATGCGTTTTGCCGAAGCCATGCGTAATGGTGGGGAGCTAGACGGTGTACGTATCTTGGGTGCGAAGACCGTCGACTACATGAGCACCAATCATCTCAATGCGAGCATATCTGCTGGCGGCAATGGCGAGACACCTGCATTAAATGGCGCGCTGCGCGGTTTCGGCTTTGGCCTCGGTTTCGGCTTAGTGGTGGATCCAGCAGCTGGTGGTGTGATCGGAAGCGTTGGGGAATTCAATTGGGGTGGCGCAGCAGGCACCGTATTCTGGATCGATCCGGTGGAAGAAATCGTGGTGGTGTCGATGATTCAATTGATGAGTTCGCCTTGGCCGTTACGATCGGATCTAAAGGTAGCGACCTATCAGGCGTTAATAGACAGCTACCAATAGCCTCAGAGCCACTTAACGGCGCGAATCAACTCGCTGTCAAAATCAAAGGCATCATAGAGACTGCGGGCTCGATGATTGTTACTGAATACGTGCAAGGTTAGAGTGCGTGCGCCGCGAGCGCGCACGCATTGCTCGGCATGAGCGAGTAGTTTGCGACCGATGCCGATGCCGCGCGCTTGGGCATCGACTACAAGGGCTTCGAGATGGGCGCTAGGTTCATGATTAAACAGCTCCTCGCCCAATGAAATCATTGCTAGGCCCAAGGGCGTTTGCGGCTGTTTGGTGTCAACAGCCACCTCGATAAATGCGTTAGGCTTTTCGCCTGCGAGAATCGCGTTCAGTAACTTGAGATCACCGGTCCACAATTGCTCAGGTTGACGATTACTGGGGATGTCAAAGTCCGCCAGTTGCGGCAACATGGGCGCCAGCGATGATGCGTCCTCGGGTGCAGCAGGCCTGAAGGTTATTTCAGCGTTATCGTTCATAATATATGTGCTCGTAATGAGAATTCAGTCGCACTGAGCGAGAGTAGTTTGGCGCTCTTAAATAGATAGAAAAAGGAAGGTCCTTGTCTAACTCAGCTCAAACATTTTCTGGCCGTACAGCATTAACGTTAGTGGTGGCCAATATCATTGGCACCGGCGTATTTACCAGCTTGGGCTATCAGTTGCTTGATATTCGCTCCGCTCCCGTGATTTTGTTGCTGTGGACGTTAGGCGGCGTGATCGCTTTATGTGGGGCGCTTTGTTACGCGGAACTGGGTGCAGCGCTGCCTCGGTCCGGTGGGGAGTATAACTTTGTTGGTCGCATCTACCACCCCGCAGCTGGTTTTGTTTCTGGCTGGGTATCCATCACTGTTGGGTTTTCGGCGCCCACTGCAGCGGTAGCGATCGCTGCCGCGAAATACGCTCAGGCGGTCTGGCCCGGAATCTCCGAGACGGTTTTTGCGGCAGTATTAGTACTCCTGACCGGGGCGATCCATCTTGGTAGTCGCCGCAGTAGTGCTGCCTTTCAACAAAGCATTACCGCAGTAAAGGTTGTTGCCATTTTGGCGCTGGTGATAGCCGTATGGATGGCCATTCCAAATTGGCAGCCGGTTCGTTGGACACCCGTCGTTGCCGATATTTCGCTGATCGGTACCGGCGGTTTTGCCATCGCACTGATATTTGTTAATTACGCCTATACCGGCTGGAATGCCGCAACGTACATCGGTGGTGAGTTTCGCGATCCAGGTAAGCAACTGCCCAAAGCGCTGATCACTGCAACAGCGATAGTGACAATCCTCTATCTGTTGCTGCATGTGATGTTCTTGTCCGCAGCGCCAATGGACGCTATGGCAGGCCGGGTAGAAATTGGCTTTGTTGTTGCGGAGTACGCCTTTGGCGCTGATGCGGCGAAGGTAGTAGGCGCAATACTAGCGGTCCTTCTAGTGTCCACGATAAGCGCAATGCTGCTGGCAGGGCCTCGAGCGCTCTATGTCATTGGTCGTGATTTCCCCGCGTTTAGCTGGCTCGGCAAAGAGAATCGCTACGCCGTGCCGGCGAACGCCGTGAGCCTGCAGATCGCGCTGACCTTGGTGTTGATCGTGACCTCGACCTTCGACTCGATAATTATTTTTTCCGGCGCCATTCTAACCTTCAACTCACTTTTGACGGTGCTGGGCGTATGGGTGTTACGGGTACGGGAACCCGAGCTCAAGCGACCTTTTCGTGTGCCCTTATACCCGCTGCCATTGTTGGTATTTGGTGCGTTGGCGCTTTGGACCCTAGTACACTTACTGGTGCAGCGTCCGTATGAGGGCGTCGCGGCGGTGGCCCTCATTGCGGTAGGCCTACTGGTTTATTTTTTCTCCCGAAAAAATACGCCCCCAGAATAGATCTATAAACACAACGGAGTGAACCATGACTGTATTGCTTGAGACTGTCGATAACGGTGTTGCAACCCTAACCATGAACCGACCCGAAGCGCGCAATGCCATGAGCGGCGATATGATCGCAGCACTGCTTGAGGCCCTGCCTCGGTTGGGCGCAGATAACAGTGTGCGCTGTGTGGTGTTGACCGGGGCGGGTGGAGCATTCTGCGCCGGTGGTGATGTAAAAGGCTTTGCAGCGAGCGGTAGTGGCGATGGTGCGCCACCATCGTTAGAGCAGCGCGCCTTGGCACTACGGCCCGGGTTTGAGGTGGCGCGGATACTGCATGAATTGCCGAAGCCAACTCTAGCGGCGATCCCGGGTGCTGCTGCTGGCGCTGGACTTTCGTTAGCGTTGGCCTGCGACCTGCGTATTGCTGTCGACAGTGCCAAGCTGACGACAGCCTTTGCTAAGGTGGGCCTGTCTGGCGACTATGGTATGTCTTACTTTCTGCCATTGTTGGTTGGTCAGAGCAAGGCGCGTGAACTATTGTTCACAGCACCGCTCATAACAGGTGCCGAGGCCCTCGACCTTGGTTTGGTGAACCGGGTGGCCAGTAGTGATGATTACGAAGCGGCTGTGCAGGCCTGTGCTGCAGAGTTAAGCCAGAGTGCGACTGTGGCGATTGGCTATATGAAGAAAAATCTCAACAGCGCGGCCACCAGTACCTTGAGTCAATTATTGGATATGGAGGCAGCGCATATGGCGCGTTGTTTCACCACCCAGGACCACAAGCTGGCTGTGCAAGCCTTTGTCGCTAAAGAAACGCCCGTGTTTAGCGGAGAGTAGCCAGTGCTGCTGAGTTATCGGGGTAGTGTTAATCGGTGGGAGTGTGATGAAAACGACCACCTCAATGTGCGGTTTTGCGAGGAAAAACTTTGGCAGACGCTGGTCGGCGGGCTGTTAGAGCTCGACCTAATTTCTGCAACAGAAGTGGATGACTTACCTGCTCGAATAACCTGCCAACATCTGCGTTTTCAGCAGGAGTCGCGCATAGCCACGCCCATTTCCGGATTTGTGAGTTTGCTCTCCACTGCGGTCTCCAAAGAATTTAATGTGTTGGCGCAATTACGTCACAGCGTTAGTGGCGAACCGCTCTGTAGTGCCTTGGTTGCGATTAGCGGACTTGCTCATGGCGAGGCTACGGTCAGTGAGGANGAAATTANTCATGGCTTGCCTCGGGGNATTGATGCAGATTCNCCGTACCACGNATTGAATTTGGNGTCCGCGTTAGAGAAGGGTTTTGTGGTAACCGGCCGTGGTGTGATTCAGCCTAATGAATGCACCACTAGTGGCTGTTTNTTGCCATACAACTACATGGCCCGAACATCNGATTCGATGCCTAACCTGTGGTCGCATTTAGCCGGTGATGAGCGCGTCACTGATGCGGAGGGCGGGGCAGTAGTGGAGTTTCGGCGCCACTATCATCAACCACTACGCGAACATCAGACCTTGGTCGTGGTATCGGGATTGTTAGATGCACAAGGAAAAATTCAGCGCTTTGGGCACTTGCTTTTTGATGCCCGCACCCAACAGTGTTACGCATCAGCCCAAGCGGTGGCAGTGCGCATGGATCTGCAAGCGCGCAAAGCCATAGCCTTGTCGGAAGAGGATTTAGCGAGTTTGTTGCACAAGCAAGTTCAACCTCTGTAACTTTTTTGGATAAATCTATGTCGATCTATGAGCNGGGACTGGCGCAGAATTTGGCGAACTTTACGCCATTGTCACCGCTGTCGTTATTACGCCGTGCGGCGTCAATTTACCCTGATAAAACCGCGGTCATTCAGCATCAGCGCCGGCTTACATGGGGTGAAGTTTTTGACCGTTGCCAACGTTTTGCAGCGGCTCTGTCGAAGCGCGGTATTGGTAAGGGTGATACCGTGGCTATTCTCAGTGCGAATACGCCAGAAATGTTCGAGGCGCATTTCGCGATTCCCATGGCTGGAGCGGTTTTGAACGCGATTAATATGCGTCTGGATGCGGCTACAGTTAGTTTTATTCTGCAGCATGGCGAAGCGAAGCTGTTATTGGTGGACAAAGAATTTGGCCCATTGGCGGAGTCTGCGCTAGAACTTATGAGTTCGCCGCCGGAAGTCGTGCATATTGACGACCCCAACTGTGACGTTGGACATTTGGTGGGTGCGAATAGTTATGACGATTTGCTCGCCGAGGGTGATGCAAGTGGTGTAGGCGTAGATGCTGCAGAGTACTTGCCAGACGATGAATGGGATGCCATCGCCCTAAACTATACCTCCGGGACTACAGGCAATCCGAAAGGCGTGGTTTATCACCANCGCGGCGCTTATCTGAATGCGCTGTCTAATGCCTTGAGTTGGCATATGGGCGACCATCCCGTGTATCTGTGGACNCTGCCAATGTTTCATTGCAATGGCTGGTGCTTTCCATGGACTCTGGCAGCTAATGCGGGTGTATCAGTGTGTTTGCGTCAGGTTCGAGACGATGCCGTGTACAAAGCGATGGCCGAGCANCGAGTCACGCATTTCTGCGGCGCGCCAATAGTACTGAATACCTTGTTGGCGGCAGATGAACAACTTAAAAGCCTAGTCACCCATGAGGTCAAAGTTATGACCGCCGGGGCGCCGCCCCCGGCGGCAATTATNCAGGGTATGCAAGCTCAAGGGATTGATGTGACCCATGTATATGGTCTCACTGAAACCTATGGGCCGGTGACGCTNTGCGCATGGCGGGAAGATTTGTGGGGNACGCGCGATGCCGCTGAACAAGCCGAGTTAAAGGCGCGGCAGGGTGTGGGTGCGCCGATGTTAGAGGGGCTTATGGTCGCTGATCCCGAAACATTGCAGCCCGTGCCAATGGATGGAAAGACCATGGGTGAGGTCATGATGCGTGGCAACAATGTAATGAAAGGTTATTTGAAAAATCCACAAGCGACAGCTGAGGCCTTTGCCGGTGGCTGGTTCCACTCAGGTGATTTGGCGGTGTGGTTCGAAGACGGCTATATAAAGATTATGGACCGTTCCAAAGACATTATTATTTCTGGTGGTGAGAACATTTCCAGCATCGAGATAGAAGACGTCCTATATCGGCACCCAAGCATTTCAGAAGCTGCGGTGGTCGCGCGCTCTGACGAGAAGTGGGGGGAAACCCCCTGTGCATTCGTTACGCTTGTTGCAGGTGCTGAGCCCCTGACTGAACAACAGGTTATTGATTATTGTGCGGACAACTTAGCCCGCTTCAAATTACCGAAAGCGGTGGTATTTATGGAATTACCGAAAACCTCCACCGGCAAGGTGCAAAAATTTGCACTGCGNGAGATAGCCGAGGGTCTACAAAAGTGATGTCCAAGAAAGCTTTCGCATTCGCAGCGTTGCTGCTTAGCGTCTTGATCAGCGCGATATTTTTACCGGTAGCAGAAACGTTGTTAGCGCTCTTCGACTGGGTGGACGCCAATCGCAACATTTCCTGGCTGGTGTTTATTGTTTTTTACGTTCTCGCTACCGTTCTGGTTTTGCCAGGTAGTTTACTGACGTTAGCTGCAGGTTTTCTGTTTGGTTTAGGTTACGGTCTAGTCATCGTCTCCTTTGCCAGCACCACTGGAGCCACTTGTGCTTTTTTGGTTGGGCGCTTTCTTGCTCGAGATTGGGTGGCCGAAAAACTGCAGGGGCTGCCGCGATTCTCGGCCTTAGACAAAGCGGTGGGAGAACAGGGGGCTGTGGTTGTTTTGCTGACCCGCCTGTCGCCAATTTTTCCGTTCAGTTTGCTTAATTACGGGTTGGGCCTGACTCAAGTCAAACTCAGTCACTATGTATTGGCGTCGTGGCTAGGCATGATTCCGGGTACGGTACTTTATGTCTATCTTGGCTCTATCGCGTCGAATCTGACCAGTATTTTTGCTGGCGACCTTGCCGATCTACCCGCGAGCAACTGGTTATTTTACTTGGGCTTAGGCGCAACTGCCGTGCTGACCGTAGCGATCACCCGAATCGCAACGCGAGCACTCAACAGTAAGCTCGAAGAGGCAAACGTTGGAGACACTCAATGAGCTACCCTGGCGTGGACTTTGATGTACAGGCTTGGCAACTGTTGTCGCCAACAGATTATGTAAATCCCCAGCCTCAATCGGCNTATCACCTGGTGGTGGTTGGCGCCGGGCCTGCAGGGCTGATTAGCGCCATTGGTGCTGCTGGGCTTGGCGCAAAGGTTGCGTTGGTTGAGCGTCACCGCATGGGCGGTGACTGCTTGAATGTTGGCTGTATGCCGTCGAAGTCACTGCTTGCGTTTACCGAGCACCAAACCAACCCAGACTTTAATCAAGCCTTTGAATGGTTGCGCCAGGTGCGTGCGGGAATTGCACCTCATGATTCGGTTGAGCGTTATACCGATGCCGGCGTCGATGTATTCCTCGGTGACGGCGAGTTCAATGCAAGCGGCGACGTCTGCGTTGGAGACATTGTTTTAAAGGGACGGCGCGTTGCGATATGTACCGGTGCGCGGGCTGCAGTGCCGGGTATTCCGGGTCTTCGCGAAAGCGATCCGCTGACCAATGAAACGGTATTTGATCTGCGTGAAAAGCCAGAATCGCTGGCAATTCTTGGTGCCGGAGCCATAGGTTGCGAGCTTGCTCAGGTCTTTGCGCGTCTCGGTGTGCGGGTCGAATTATTTGAAATGGCTGAGCGGGTGCTGCCCAACGAGAGCCAGCTAGCGTCTGCTACTGTGGCTGCAGCATTAACCGCAGCCGGGGTGACCTTGCATCTGGGCGACCCAGTCCAGCGCGTGAATGGCTCCGGTAGCATTGTTACCAACAATNCATCGGTTACATGCGAACGTGTGCTGGTGGCCTTGGGGCGGCAGCCAAATACTGCAGGAATGAATCTGGAATCGGCAGGTGTGCGGGTGGATGAGCAGGGTTTTATCGTCAGTGACGCCAAACTACGCACGTCGAACAAGAAGATTTTTGCTGCCGGGGATTGTACGACGCGGTCGCAATTTACCCATCATGCCGATGCTCAGGCGCGAGCGCTGATTCAAAATGCGCTGTTTTTTCCTACCGCAAAAGTCGACGGACTCATTGTTCCACACTGCACCTATACCTACCCAGAAGTCGCCTCAGTAGGATTGAGTGAAGATCAGTTGCAGGCTGCCGGGACGCTCTATGAGGACTACGAAATATACTTCGATGAATTGGATCGGACTAAGGCCATGCCNTTTCCTGAAGATTTACCCAGAGCCGCGAAGGGGCATGCTCGNATATTCACCGCCAAGGGAAAGGATAGGATTCTCGGTGCGACCATTGTCGGAGCGGATGCGGGTGAATTGCTTGCGCCTATTTGCCTGCTGATGACGCAGGATCTCGGACTGTCTGCCGCACAGCGTACAATCTTCAGCTACCCGACGCGCAGCGAGTACCTGAAGCGTTTGGGTGATGCATACAATCGTGGTCGAATGACGCCCTTTGTGGCACGGTTGTTCCAACGTTGGATGGCGCTTATTCAACCTCGGGGTTGATTGCTTAGGAGAATTAAATGCGAGCGGTGGCGTTAATATTAGGCTTGTGGATAGGACTGGCTGGCTGTTCAGGTGGTTCTGAGCAACCCCTGAATACCCAGCCGTCCGGCAGTGTGTATCAGATGATGACCCACTATTTAGAGCCTGCAGCGGACAAAATTTGGGATTCTGCTGGATTCGTCATCACGGTAGATGGCGAGGTGGACCTGCAGCCTACGACCACTGAGGGCTGGTTTGCTGTAGAGCATGCGGCGACTGTGGTTGCAGAGGGTGGTAATTTGCTGATGNTCGACGGCTACGCGGCAGATGGGGCTGACTGGGCTGAATATGCGCAGGGCCTTAGGCGTGCAGCCTTAAAGGCGCGAACTGCGGCAGAACAACAAGACGCGGATGCGTTATTTGCCGCTGGCGGNGAGATTTACAGTGTCTGCAGGGCCTGTCATAACCGCTATATGAATGAGATGGAAGAATGACTCGNATAACTGCNCTTGAACTCTCCGCAAGCGCGCTTGTACGCATAACCGTTGCTGCCCTAGTAAGTGCTCTGCTGGCACTGGTGTTGTTTGTGCTGCCTGCGGAATTCGATACGGATCCCACGGGCGTCGGCGAGCTGTTGGGCATCAAGGGGATGGCGGGATATTCCGTTGGCGCGCTATCTCTGCAACAAGAACCCCATGCGCAAGACGCCCGCGAGTTTGAACTGGGTCCGTTCGAGTCAGTAGAGTACAAATATGCGTTGGCTGCCGGGCAAAGCCTGGTCTTTGCGTGGCAGGCACGAACGCTNAACGATGCGCCGAGCGAAGTGGTCTATGACTTCCACAGTGAAGAAGCCGGTACCGATCCGGAAGATGCAGTAAGTTTCGATGTTGGCCGCAACAGTGAATCTCAGGGCAACTTTGTTGCACCATTCACTGGAATACATGGTTGGTATTGGGAAAACCGTGGCAGTGAGTTGGTCACTGTACGGTTGAGTAGCTCAGGCTTCTATAACGTTGCTAAAGTTTATAGTGCTGCTGGAGAGGTCGAAGTGACCTTTGATGCTGCAAAAACTGAGGGGGACTAGCCCCCTCATAGCATTGCTGCAGCTTGTTTATGCGGCACTCTCAATAAGTGTGCCCGTACCAAGACCGCCTCCGCAACACATAGCGATTAGGCCATAACGGCCACCACTGCGCTGCAGTTCATAAACGGCTTTGGTGATTAGAAAGCATCCGGTTGCACCGAGCGGGTGGCCGAGGGCGATAGCGCCACCGTTCGGATTAACCTTTGCCATGTCAGCGCCAACTTCCTTGGCCCAAGATAAAACTACGGAAGCGAATGCCTCGTTGACTTCGAATACATCNATATCGTCGATGCTCAAATCTGTTTGTTGCAACATTTTCTGGGTTGCTGGAATGGGACCCTCCAGCATTATGACCGGATCGCAGCCCACGAGTGCTGAGGCTCGAATTGTTGCCAGAGGTTTAAGGCCCAGTTCTTGTGCTTTGCGCGCACTCATCATCAACACAGCTGCAGCACCGTCAGCGATCTGTGATGACGTACCAGCAGTATGCAGGCCGTCTTCCCGGGCTACAGGTTTGAGTTCCGCCAAGGCTGCTAGGCTCGTGTCGCGGGGGACTTCGTCGCGGCTGACGCTGATAACTTGGTCGGTACGCTCGAAATTGTCGTCCATAACCGGAGCCTCAATCGGAATGATTTGGCTGTCAAAGTAGCCGGCCTCAATNGCGGCTTTAGCGCGTTCCTGAGACTGCAGCCCAAAGCCATCGGTATCTTCTCGCGTCAGTTGATATTTCTCCGCGAGACGCTCAGCACCCTCAAACTGACTGGTGAATTCGTGTTGTTCGAAATAGCTGCGAGATATGGGCTTGCCCATTTTTTTGTCGCGGCCTACAGCATCGCTGCCAATAGGTAGACGGGTCATGTTCTCGACACCACAGGCCATAACCACATCGGCATGACCAGAGGCGATCATACTGTGGGCTAGCGTTGTGGATTGTTGCGATGAGCCACACTGGGAATCGATGGTGATACACGGTGTCTCTATCGCGCCACCGTTGGCTAGCCAAGCGGTACGTGTCACGTTCATACCCTGAGCCGCCAATTTATTGATGCAGCCACCGACCACCTGATCAACTGTTGATGAGGCAATGTCATTACGTGCCAATAATCCCATCATGACTTGGCCTAATACGTCTGTGGGGTGTGCGCCGCCCAGACTGCCGTTTTTGCGGCCTACGGGCGACCGCGCTGCGTCAACAATGACCACGTCTTGCATATTCTCTCTCCCTTTTCCTTCCCTATGTTGAGTTATGACTCTGTCCAGTGCTGGATTCGTTGNTGCAAATCCGGGCGTTGGCGTTCATCAGGTTTAGCTGTAGCCGAGCCAATGTAAACGAATCCGGCGACACGTTCACCTGACTTTAGACCCAGTTTTGCATCGATGGTTTCGTCGTAGGCATACCACTCAGTCAGCCACTGCGCGGCAAAGCCCATCAGATTAGCGGCTACCAACAGATTCTGGCACGCCGCGCCGGCGGACATGAGTTGCTCCCATTCCGGAATCTTTGGGTGGGTTTGGACGCTGCTGATCACAGCCACAACCAGTGGCGCGCGACAAAAACGGCCACGCTCGGAGTCTATTGNCCCTGTTGGCGCATCTGGTTTTAGCTCACTNAATCGCTTTGCAAGGTGTTCGCCAAAAGCTAGGCGGGCGTCATCTTGAAAACAAATAAATCGCCAGGGTCCTAGTTTGCCATGGTCTGGTACCCGCGCTGCCGCAGCCAATAACTGTTCTACCTGCTGTTGAGTAGGGCCCGGGGCCTGCAGATCCATGGCCTTTACGGAGCGACGTTGGCTGAGTTGTTCCAGCGCTGCAAGATGCGAGTTCGGATACACGGTAAAAATCCCAAAAGCGGCAGTGTAGCGGGGTTGGTTGATATTGGCATCTGTTGCCGGTTGTGCCACTGCAGCGGGTCTGCTCAAATGCGCCTTTGATAGCAAAAAGTTAGGGAGCGGGTAATGGCGGCTGCAGGTAATTTTTCTGGTAAAAAGGCTTTGGTGTTCGGTGGCACATCCGGTATCGGTTTGGCGACGGTCAACCAGTTAAAGGCGCAAGGTGCAGAGGTGGTCGCAATTAGCCGGGATCCAAGTAAGGCAGGTGACATTGCAGGAGTAACCCTAGCAGCCTGTGATGTGCGCGATACCGATGCGCTGGCTGAACTGCTGGCACAACACGCGCCCTTCGATTTGCTTATCAGCGCGGCCACCGGTGGCAGCCGTGCCGCAGGTCCGTTTCTGCAGATGGATTTAGCCGCCTATCAAGCCTCTTTCGACAAACTCTGGGGCTATACGAACATTGTGCGATTGGGGGCAGAGCACCTCACCGAAAAGGGAGCCATTGTTCTAGTGAGCGGCGCGCCGGCGCGGCGGGCGAAACCAGGGCAAGCCGCGTTAGCCTCAGTTGGCGGTGCGGTTGAGCAATTTGCTCGGGCGGTCGCGCCAGAATTGGCGCCACGCCGTATCAATGTCGTGTCACCCGGTGTTATCGACACGCCCATGTTCGGCCCAGATGCCGAGGCGCGAGCAAAAATGCTCGGTGCCGCTACTGCGAATAACTTAATTCCTCGGGCGGGCACACCCGACGAGGTAGCCGAGGCAGTAATCTTTGTTGCGGGCAATGAATTTGTAACGGGTACCACCGTGGAGGTCGATGGAGGCTGGATTCTCAGCTAAGCCTTAGTCTGCAAAGTCAGAGTGTTGAGGTATTGGTCGGTACACCAAGGAAAAGGCGACCGGTGGTCTCTAATGTGCTTGGCGCCACCATGATGTGCTGAGTGGCAACATGGACATCGCGAAAGTGTCGCTGCAGGTCGGATGATTGATAAACCGAAACTCCGCCTGCCAAGTTGTATACGCAGTCTACAACCTTAGCGCTGGACATCACTGCATGGGTGGTTGCGAGTCGTAAATTACGGCGCTGATCAATCTCGATAGCATTGCCGGCCAGCGTATGCTCCCAGGCTGTGCTCAGGCTTTCGTAATAGAACGCGCGCGCGCTGCGCAATGTTGCCTCGGCCTCGGCAATTTGCATTTGTGTATGGCTGCGCTCGGCAATGGATGTACTGCTGCCAGCGCGTTTTTTGCTCTGAGCTAACTCGATAAAATTGTCTATGGCGGCGCGGGCGATACCCATGCTCACCGCTGCGATGCCAAGTGCCAGCAAAGTGAAATTCGGAAACTGAAATAACGGTGTATCGGGGCTCTTTTTGACCTCCAGACCAACCACGTGGGCGCTGGGAACCTGGCAATCGGTGATGCGAAAATCTGTACTGCCGGTACCCTGCAAGCCTGTGGAATGCCAAGTGTCGAGAAACTCCACTGACTCTTTTGGCACTAAACACATATGGGGTCTAGGCTTTTTAGCTACTGACTCCTGAGGGTCTTCTAGCATGCTGCCCGCAAGCACCCAATCTGCATTCTGAGTGCCGGAGCCCCACTGCCATTGGCCATTTAGTACGTAGTCCGTGCCGTTTTTTATCGCCTTGCCGTTGGGAGCGAAAACACCGGCAAACATGGTTTCAGGTGTGCTAAACATCGCCTGGGCGGTCGAGGTTTCGATGCGCGCTAGAGCTGAGCCGCTAGTCGCCGCGATAAAGGCCACCCATCCACAAGCTGCATCGCCTCTGGCCAGTGTTTCAAAGACCTCACTGCTGACAATGGGCGAGGTCTCGGATCCACCTAAGGCTTGTGGAATAAACATGCGGTAAATACCGGCTTGTGCCATGGCTGAGGAAACGTCGGCGGGTAAGCGCCGCGCACGTTCGAATTCAGTGCTGCGTTGAGAAAAAGCGTTGGCGAGGTGCTGTGCACTGGCTAGTAAAGAATCACTCATAAAACCACCCCAAGAATATCAATGTGCTAAATAGTAGCCGCTTAACTGGTATCCGATCAGCAGAAAACCCGCAAACATAATAGCTATGTTGGCAAGAATTGCTTGTTGTGTGAAACGACCATTGCGCCGCCACACCACTAGGCCCAGCAGCATAAAAAGTAAGGCGATAAGTTGGCCGACTTCAACACCGATATTGAATGCCAGCAGGTTGCCTATAAGTCCGTTCGGGTCGAGAGCGAGTTCTTGCAGCTTAGTTGCGAGGCCAAAGCCATGGATCAATCCGAAAACAAATACCATGGGTTCCGGCCTAATGGTTAAGCCTAGGCGGCTGCAGCCGCCTAGGTTGTCGAAGGCCTTATAGACAACGGAAAACCCGATAACGGCGTCTACTAGGTAAGCATTTGCCGTGATATTTAACCAAACGCCAGCAATTAAGGTGAGGCTGTGGCCGATAGCGAAAAGAGAGACGTATATGCCAACGTCGCGCAGTCGCGAAACAAAAAATATGACCCCACCAAGAAACAGTAGGTGATCGTAGCCGGTCACCATATGTTTGGCGCCCAAATAGAAATATGGCCAGAACTGCAGGCCCTGTTTGCTCTGCAGAAAGTTAGCATCGCCTTCGGCCACACCATGAGCGAACGCAAAAGAGGAAACTAACAGGCCTAGGGTTGACCAAAGCAGGATCTGCATGGGTCGTAGGATCTGCAAGCTAGGTGGCATCCGCAGGTAAACGTTGATTGAACTCCACCAAGTTGCCACTGGGGTCGTGAACGAAAACTTGTCGACATACGCCAGGAATTTCGCCGACGCTGCGGGGCTCGATATCGTGCGCCGCGAGTCGCTGCAAGAGTTCATCTGCGTCGTTGATCAGAAATGCATAATGCTGCTCTGGTAGCGGTGCGCCGCTAGACTTGCCGAGCAAATGCACCTCCTGCTGACCTGTTCGCAGCCATGCCCCGGCAAAACCCAGATCAGGGCGCGGTAGTTTTTCCAAGCCGAGCACGTCGCAGTAGAAGCGCTCTGAATCCGCAACGTCATTAACGTTGATGGATACATGATGAATGCCAAGGGTCTGCATGGTCGTAAACACCGTGCATCTCAGGTGGCGTCGGCCACCTGAGATGCTTCGCGCTTAGCCTTGCAAGCTTGCAAAGGTCTTACCCTCTGCTACCAGACGCTCCAGCAGTGGTGCGGGTTCCCAATTAGGGCCACCATAAGCTTCACCGAAGCGTTTGATATCGGCCAGGATGTTGTCTAGGCCTTGCTGATCTGCCCAGAACATTGGGCCACCCGTAACTTCCGGAAAACCGTAGCCGTTGATGTACACAATATCGATATCACATGGTCGAATGGCGATACCGTCTTCCAAGATACGCGCGCCTTCGTTGATCAGCGGATATAGACAACGCTTAAGAACTTCATCGTCGTCAATTTCGGTGCGGCTAATGCCCAGTTCGGCAGAAGTTTCTTCGACAATGGATACCACTTCTGGATCAGGCTGCCCGGCGCGGCTGCCTTCCGGGTAGATGTAAAACCCGCGATTCGTTTTCTGCCCAAATCGATCCATTTCGCAGAGCTTGTCCGCGACGCGGGCGGTTATCGGCACATCCTCGGGCTTCATGCCGCCGAGTTTGCGGGCGCGCCAGCCGAGATCAAGGCCGACGAGGTCGTTCATCTGAAACGGCCCCATGGGCATGCCGAATTGCAACAAGGCATTATCCACCTGATAGGGCGTTGCGCCTTGTAAAATAATTTCGCCAGCCTGACGGGTGTAGCCGCCGAGCATGCGATTACCGATAAAGCCAGGGGCGTTACCGGACAATACGGCAATCTTGTTTAGGGTGCGGCCGAGCTTCATCGAAGTCGCAATGGTCTCTTTGCTCGTATCGGCACCGCGGACGATTTCCAGCAGTCGCATCACATTAGCTGGGCTAAAGAAGTGCAGACCAATGACTGATTCTGGGCGTTTGGTCGCCGCTGCCATTTTGTCGACGTCGAGCCCGGACGTATTGCTCGCCAGAATAGCGCCGGGTTTTGCCACGGCGTCCATCTTTTGAAAGGCTTCGACCTTCACGTCGATGTTTTCATAAATCGCTTCTACGATAACGTCGGCCTGGCCTAAATCTGCATAGTCGGTAGTGCCAGTAAGCAGTGCCATACGTTGATCGACTTGCTCGGCGGTCATGCGTCCGCGTTGCACCTGAATGTCGTAATTACGCTTGATCACGCCGATGCCGCGATCTAATGCTTCCTGATTCATCTCCAGCGATGTAACCGGGATGCCCACGTTCAAGAAACACATGGCGATACCACCGCCCATGGTGCCGCAGCCGATTACTGCTGCGCTTGCGATGTCTTGTGTGGCGGTGTCCTTCGGCACATCTGGGATTTTTGCCACTTCTCGTTCCGCAAAGAACATATGGATCAGCGATTCGCGTTGTGGGTGTTGCAAACACTTGGCGAAACTTTCTTGCTCGACCTTGATACCGGCATCGAAGTCGCCCAAATTTACAGCGGCCTCAACACATTGCACGATCATTTCCGGTGCGAAACGTTTGCGCATCTTGCGTGCTGCGGTTTTACGTGCGTTATCAAAAATTTCTGCGTTGCCGCGATCTGCGGCGACGATATCTTCCTCATCGCGAATGCGCCGAATAGGACTGCCATTAGCTATAAGTTGCTGGGCGTAGGCGATGGCGCTGTCCACAACATCACCCTCAGCTACCTCATCGACAATACCAAGAGCCTTCGCCTTGGGGCCGGGAATAGGGTCGCCGGTGATCATGAAATCCAAGGCTTTGGCGGCGCCAATTAAGCGCGGTAAGCGTTGAGTGCCACCTGCGCCGGGCAGCAGACCGAGTTTAACTTCAGGTAATCCAACCGGTGCGCTGGGTGCAATTACGCGGTAGTGGCAACATAGCGCGACTTCGAGTCCGCCACCAAAGGCTGTGCCGTTAATCGCAGCGACGATCGGTTTACTGCTGGCATCCATAGTATTCAGGCAGTCGTGCAAGCTCGGACCTTCAGCTTTGCCGCCAAATTCAGAAATGTCGGCGCCGGCGATGAATGCGCGGCCTGCGCCGGTAAGTACGATAGCCTTGACACTATCGTCAGCTAGGGCAGCGTTAATGCCATCGTTCAATCCCTGACGCACACCCGAGGACAGTGGGTTTACGGGCGGGTTGTCTATGGTCATAAGCGCGATGTTGTCTCGCGTTTCGTAATGCACGGTGCCTTTCATGTGGCGTTCCCCCTGATAAAATTGACCTGCATTCTGCCGTAAAGGTTCATCGAAACCTAGTGCCATGCGGTACTCAGGTTGTAGGCAGGTGCATAAAATTTAAGTACGGTGCGGCCTCGGCAGCTATGCCGGCGTATCGTTTAGCTTTTGGCTTTGGACTCTATCTTGATTGTTGACTTTCATATGCACAGCCAGTGTTCGGATGGGCAGCTTGTGCCCCAGGAACTTGTCGATCTGGCAGTTACGCGCGGCTGCGCGCAGATCGCCATTACTGACCATGACACAGTAGCGGCTTATGCTGAGTTGGATCTCCAAAGCCAGCCTATTCGCTTGGTGACTGGATGCGAGTTTTCTACTCAATGGCAGGGTCGGGAAATACACATAGTTGGTTTGAACTTGGATTTGCAGGCCGCCGATTTATTGGACGGATTGGCTTCGCAGCAGCAAGCGCGTAGTCAGCGTGCCGAACGCATAGCGGTACAATTAGCGCGGCATGGATTTGTGGATGCCTATGCGGGTGCCCTGAAGTTTGCTCAAGGGACTAGCGTTGGTCGCCCGCATTTTGCGCGTTACCTCGTCGAGTTGGGCGCTGTTGCGAATTTTCAGCAAGCGTTCAAACGCTATTTAGCGGCGGGCAAACCGGCCTATGTGCGTGCCGAATGGGCAACTTTGGAGCAGGTGTGCAGTTGGATTGGTGCCGCCGGAGGAGTGGCTGTGCTAGCCCATCCGCTCAAATACAAAATGACGCTAACGAAATTGCGCGCATTGTTGACGGTATTCAAAGCTGCTGGTGGCAGCGCTATAGAAGTAGTCAGTGGAGCGCAGCAGCCGGAACAGACCCGCAGACTGGCCGGGTTAGCGCGCCAGTTTGGATTGCAGGCTTCAATCGGATCGGACTTTCATCAGCCTGGTCAGCCCTGGGCTGCTTTGGGGCAAGTGGCGCCATTGCCAGTTGATTGCGATCCTGTGTGGTCAGGTTGGTGAGCGGCCCTCGTTGGGACATCGTTATTGTCGGTGGAGGCGCCAGTGGTTTGCTCTGTGCGATATACGCCGGTCGTAAGGGGCGGCGGGTTTTGGTTTTAGAGCAAGGCCCGAAATGCGGTTTGAAAATACTCGTCTCAGGTGGTGGCCGCTGTAATTTCACCAACATTTGGACGGATCCCAAAACGCATTTTCTTTCCGCCAATGAGCATTTTTGTATTTCTGCCTTAAGTCGGTATACGCCTTGGGACTTCATTGCGCTGGTGGAGGACAACAATATCGCTTACCACGAAAAGAAGTTAGGGCAGCAGTTTTGCACTCATAGCGCTAAGGATCTTTTGAGCATGTTGCTGCAGCAAGCTGCGGCTGCAGGCGTAGAGATTAAGACGCGCACTCAGGTGGGCAGCATCGAAGCAGCAGCAACGGGTGGATTTGCTGTTGCCTCCGGCGAGCAATATTTTCACGCAGATAAGGTGGTGTTGGCGTCTGGCGGTTTGTCGATGCCGAAGATATCCAGTGATTTGGCGTTTCGCACCGCACGGCAATTTGGTTTAGACGTGGTTGAAACTGTGCCAGCCTTAGTCCCGTTTACGTGGAACAACTCAGACCGGCAACGCTTTGCGCAACTTAGTGGGGTATCTTTACCAGCCGTTGTGAGTTGTGGCGATAGCAGTTTCGCAGAAGATATTCTCTTTACGCATCGAGGCTTAAGCGGCCCTGGAATCCTGCAGATCTCTTCCTATTGGAAACCGGGGGATGCCATCGCAATTAATTTGCTGCCCGAGCTAAATGCCTTTGATTGGTTTGCAGCTGCGCAAGAATCCGCGCCAAAAATTTTGCTCAGCAGTCTTATGCAGCGACGCTTGCCAAAACGGCTGGTGCAGCAGTTAAACGGCGCGTGGTTTGAGGACTGTCGGATCGGTGAGGTTGCGCATCGTGATCTGCGGGAATTGGCGAACAAGCTGCATCAATGGGAGGTTAAGCCAGGAGGCACAGAAGGCTACCGTACTGCTGAGGTGACCCTTGGCGGTGTCGCCACGGAAGCCGTATCGTCCAAAACCTTCGAGGTTAAGCAGACACCAGGGTTATACATTATCGGTGAGGCGTTGGACGTGACCGGTTGGCTCGGTGGATTTAACTTCCAGTGGGCTTGGTCATCCGCCTACTGCTGTGCTGAGCACCTCTGAGCAAAGTTTTCCGCACTGATCTCAGTAATCGAATTTGCTATCTAACTTGGACATTTTTTTGCGTCGCGTCTTGGAGCTGAACCGCGCACGCTGCCGGTTCCAGATCTGCTGATGGCGGGTTAAGCTACAGCTGCTTGAAAAACGCTACGTACGTTTGGGGCGTCAATAGGCGTTGGTCAAAGATAGCTGACCGCAGCGAGTACAGTGCGCGAGGCTACAAGTGAAAAGCTCTAGGCCAAAAGCAAAAAGCAAGCAGAAAAGCACAAAAGCAAAAAGCAAAAAGCAAAACTAAAAAGGAACCATAGTGAGTAATCGAACCAACTTTTACATTAATGGCGAATGGGTCGCCCCATCTACCAGCGACACTATTGACGTCATCAACCCTGCAACTGAACAGTCCATTGGTCAGGTGGCCATGGGGGGTGCTGCAGATGTAGATAAAGCAGTTGCGGCGGCTAAGGCGGCATTCGCAACATTCTCCCAAACCACTCGCGAGGAACGCATTAGTATTCTGGAAGCGGTCATCGCTAAATACAGCGAGCGCATGGGTGATGTTGCTGCTGCGATCAGTGAAGAAATGGGTGCGCCGGTGAATTTGGCAAATAAGGCGCAAGCTCCTGCGGGACTAGGGCACTTAATGACCACACTAGGGGTATTGAAAGAATTCGAATTTGAAGAAGATCTGGGNACCTCGCGGATTATCCGCGAACCTGCTGGCGTCTGCGGTTTTATCACCCCTTGGAACTGGCCAATCAANCAAATCGCCTGCAAGGTGGCACCGGCGCTGGCGGCAGGCTGCACCATGGTGCTTAAGCCGTCAGAAATTGCGCCTTTCAACGCGATTTTGTTTGCTGAAATTCTCGATGAAGCTGGTGTGCCTGCCGGAGTCTTTAACCTTGTGAATGGTGATGGGCCTACTGTGGGTGCCGCATTATCCGCACACCCTGACGTTGACATGATGTCTTTCACTGGGTCGACCCGTGCAGGTGTCGAAGTCGCTAAGGCCGCAGCACCTACGGTGAAGCGAGTGGCGCAAGAATTGGGCGGCAAGTCTGCGAACATCATTCTGGATGATGCAGATTTCCAAAAAGCCATAGCCCGGGATGTATTTGGTTTGGTTACCAACTCAGGTCAGAGCTGTAACGCGCCTACGCGTATGTTGGTGCCCATGGCGCGTATGGACGAAGCCGCGGCGGTTGCCAAGGCGGCTGCAGAGCAGGTCAAAGTCGGTGATCCAAATGCCGAAGATACAACAATTGGCCCGGTAGTCTCTGAGGTCCAGTACAACAAGATTCAAGATCTGATCCAGAAAGGCATCGATGAGGGAGCGAAGTTGGAAACCGGCGGCACTGGTCGACCAGAGGGCTTGAACGCGGGCTATTACATTAAGCCCACGGTGTTCTCTCACGTCACCAATGATATGACCATTGCGCAAGAGGAAATCTTTGGTCCAGTGTTGGCCATGATCGGCTATCAAGACGACGAAGATGCTGTGCGTATCGCCAACGATACTGTGTATGGTCTGAGTGGATATATCTCCTCGGAAAACCCTGAGCGCGCGCGGGATATTGCGCGTCAGATTCGTACCGGTAATGTCCATTTGAATGGCGCACCCGGCGACCAGCAAGCCCCCTTTGGCGGCTATAAGCAGTCGGGTAATGGCCGTGAGTGGGGTCGTTTCGGCTTTGAGGAATTCCTCGAAACGAAGGCGATCTTGGGATATACGCCGCGCTCGTAAAAGCGCGGTACACAACACGTTTGTGGAAAGGAGGGCGTAAGGCCCTCTTTTTTTGTGCGCAGAACTAGGGGGCAGGGTAATGTTGGAACAGCTAAGAGTGGTCGCCTTAGAACAGGCGGTAGCAGCGCCATTGTGCACGCGTCGCTTGGCTCAGGCCGGTGCCGAAATAATTAAGATCGAGCGTCCAGAAGGCGACTTCGCGCGCTTTTATGACTCGGCGGTAGTTGGTGAGAGCACCTATTTTGTCTGGCTCAACGCAGGTAAAAAATCTGTGGTTTTAGATCTACGCAGCGATCGCGACTTGGCTGCATTGAAAAAATTGATCCAGAGTGCGGATGTATTAGTGCAGAACCTCAAACCCGGAGCGCTGGTAAAGCTCGGGATCGACTTGGCAGAGGTTCACGAGCAGCGCCCGGATTTTATTTCGGTTTCCATTTCAGGCTTTAGTCCGGACGGGCCAGGGCACGAACGTAAAGCTTATGATCTGCTTATGCAGGCCGAGTCGGGTTTAGCGGACATCACCGGCAGTCCTCATGCGCCCGGTCGGGTGGGCGTCTCCATAGTTGATATTGCAACGGGTATGTTTGCCTACGAGGCGGTTTTGGGGGCATTAATCCAACGGGGTAATACTGGCGCGGGTGCAGCTATTGCGGTGTCGTTGTTCGATGCCGTGGCTGAAATGCTCGCGGTGCCCTATCTTCTCCAGCGTTATGGCGGCGGTGCCCCACAACGTGTCGGATTAGCCCATCCCGGTATCTGCCCCTACGGTGTCTTTGTCAGTGCGGATGAACAACGTTTTGTCTTGTCGATACAAAACGAGCGTGAATGGCAGCAGCTCTGTCGGGTGGGTTTAGATAGCGGGGAAATGCTTGAGGATCCCCGCTGCCAAGGCAATGAAACTCGAGTGGCCAATCGTGAATTTGTAGACGGTGCTCTGCAGCAGACCTTTGCTGAACTGACTTATGCCGTGATCAGCCAGCGTTTAGCAGCTGCTGATGTGGCATTTGCGCCCCTCAACCCAGTGTCGGCATTGCTCAGTCATGGCGACTTCCATACCGAGTCAGTGCGGGTGCAAGACCAAGCCATTGAACTGCCCCGTGTACCTGGGTTGCCAGTTTCCGAGGGTTTTACGCCTCGGGTACCAGAATTGGGTGCGGATACCGAAGCGGTCATGCAGTCTTTAGCCGCAGATGTCTAGTTTGAATGAACGGTAGGTTTTGCCGCAGAATCGACCACTAGTAGATCACTAACCGGGGCGGATATGGCTTACGACAACGATAATATTTTTGCCAAGATTTTGCGTGGCGAAGCGCCTGCTTTCAAAGTCTTTGAAGACGATTACTCCCTAGCATTTATGGATGTCATGCCCCAAGTCGAGGGCCATACCTTAGTCATTCCTAAAGACCCCACAGAGAATATTCACAATGCCGATCCAGTCATCCTAGGTCATACCATGGCGACGGTGCAGCGGGTTGCAGCTGCAGTGAAGACTGCATTTGATGCGCCTGGGATCATGTTGGCGCAACTTAATGGCGAGGCCGCCGGTCAGACTGTTTTTCATCTGCATTTTCATATTCTGCCGCGTCGTGAGGGCTTAGAAATGCTGTTGCACGCGCGACAGATGGCCGATTTTGATTTGCTGGAGCGCCATGCTCAACTGATCCGCGATCAACTCTAGGACCCCTATCGTGGCTGAATCGAACAAAAGCCAGTCGTTGTCGGAGGATTTACAAGCGCTGCTTGCTGACGATAAGCGGGAATGGGTAGAGGCCATCGATGCCATCTATAGCGAGTTCGGTGAAGCTGGGGTGCGAGAAATTCTGCGCAATGTACAGGATCATGTGCTTGGTCGTAATGTGGCGCTGGATGAAGCNACATTAAATACACCCTATATCAATACCATNGCGCCGGAAGATCAGCCGATCTACCCGGGGGACGTAGAAATTGAAGAGCGCATTGAAAAAATACTGCGTTGGAATGCCATCGCGATGGTTCTGCAGGCGCAAGATAAAGGGATTGGTGTGGGTGGGCACATCGCTACCTATGCATCCTGCGCGACTATGTTGGAAGTCGGTTTTAACCATTTCTTCCGTGGTGCTGGGCCTAATAATGATCGCGGCGCTGCGGATATGTTGCTGCCCCAGCCGCATGCTGCACCGGGGGTTTATGCGCGGGCTTTTCTTGAAGGCCGTCTATCTTTGCAACAATTACAGAATTATCGCCAAGAATTAGGTGCTGGTGGCGGGCTGTCTTCCTACCCGCATCCGCGCAGCATGCCGAGTTTTTGGGAGGTGCCGAATGCATCTATGGGTTTATCAACCCCCTCCGCGATTTATCAAGCCCGGTTCGCTAAATATCTAGAGAATCGCGGTCTTAAGCAGGCGGCCAGCGGTAAGGTCTGGTGCTTCATTGGTGATGGTGAATCTGATGAGCCGGAAGTGCTGGGCAGCATCAGCCTGGCAGCGCGAGAAAAGTTGGATAATCTGATTTTAGTGGTGAACTGTAATCTGCAGCGCCTTGATGGACCGGTGCGCGGTAATGGCAAGATCATCCAAGAACTCGAGCGCGTCTTTCGCGGCGCAGATTGGAATGTCATTAAAGTAATTTGGGGCAGTGGTTGGGATGGTCTGTTAGCNCGAGATCATGACGGCGTATTGCGTCAGCGTATGGACGAATGTCTGGACGGCGATTACCAGATGTATTCGGTATTACCCGGCGATGTGCAGCGCGAACATTGGGTGGAAGGTAACCCGGCGCTAGAACAGATGATGAATTCTTTGACTGACGAAGAAGTGCGTGCAATCAAACGTGGTGGTCAGGATCAAAAGAAACTGTACGCGGCATTCGCTAAGGCACATGCGCACGAGGGTCGTCCGAGTGTCATCTTGATTAAGACAGTCAAAGGCGATGGCATGGGCGCGCAGGGTAAGAATACAGCCCATCAATATAAGAATATGTCGGTCGAAGAACGGGTGAAAGTTGCTCAGGAACTGAATATTCCTTTAAGCGAAGCAGCCGCTAAAGCTGCAGAGTTTTACCGACCAGCGGAAGATTCAGCAGAATTAGTGTATCTGCGCGATCAGCGAACGCGCCTAGGTGGACATATTCCTAATCGCCAAGTTCANTGCCCAGTGCTGCAAGTTCCGCCGCTGGAGGAATTTGCGGAATTTCTTGGAGACTATGCAGGCCGTGAGATGTCTACCACCATGGTTATGGTGCGTTTGTTGTCGGCCTTGTTAAAGCAACCAGAGCTTGGTCGCTATGTTGTGCCAATTGTACCGGACGAAGCACGCACTTTTGGTATGGACGGTTTGTTTAAGGTTGCTGGAATATATTCGCCCGAGGGTCAGAAATATCGTCCCGTAGATGCCGACAGTTTATTGCCTTANCGCGAAGCGGCAGATGGGCAGATCCTTCAAGAAGGTATCTGCGAAGTTGGAGCAATGGCTTCATTTATGGCGGCGGGCAGTGCTTATGCGGTCCACGGCTTACCCATGATTCCGTTTTATATTTTTTATTCTATGTTTGGTTTCCAGCGGGTCGGCGACATGATCTGGAGTTGCGGCGACATGATGTGTAAGGGCTTCTTGCTCGGTGGCACGGCCGGTCGCACAACATTGAACGGTGAAGGTCTCCAGCATCAGGACGGTCATTCGCATATATTGGCAAGCACTGTACCCAATCTGCGCAGTTACGATCCCGCCTTCGGCTTTGAAGTTGCGGCATTAGTTCGTGAGGGCATGCATCAGATGTATGAATTGCAACAAGATGTCTTTTATTACCTAACGCTTTATAACGAAAACTACCCGATGCAAAGCCTGACGCAAATTGCGGAGCAGAGTCAGACCGATGAAGCGACGGTGCTGCAAGGCGTCATTGCCGGCGGCTATTGTTGCTACCGAGGTCTCGAGGCAGCCGAGTGCAGCGTGCACATTCTTGCAAGCGGCAGCATNATGCAACAGGCATTGTTAGCGAAAGACATCTTGGAAGGTTCAGAAATCGGTGTATGCATCTGGAGCATGACGAGTTTTATCGAGCTGCAGCGCGATGCGCTAGCATGCCAGCAGTACAATCGTGAAAANCCACAGGCACAGGCAAAAGTGTCTCGACTAGAGCAGATGTTCCAGNGTGAAAGCGGTGTATTTATCGCGGTNACTGACTATATGGCCGCCCTTGCCCAAGGCATTGCTGCCTGGATGCCTGCAGGATTTGAGGTGCTCGGTACAGATGGGTATGGCTTGTCTGAGTCGCGGTCTCGCTTGCGTGAACATTTCTCGGTAGACGCTGTGGCCGTTGCTGAGGCGTCGGTGAGTGCGTTATACCGTAAAAGGCATATGACAGAGGACAAATTTGCAGCGGTGATGCAGACAGTGCGTCATGTAAATTAAAGAGAGGCTTATGGGAGGAGAATGCAGGACTTTAATAACAAGATTGCGGTAGTAACCGGTGGCGGCACCGGTATGGGCAGGGAGCTCGTATGCCAGTTGATTGCAGCTGGGGCACATGTGGCTATGTGTGATGTGTCCGCGGAAAATATGGCGGATACGCAGAAGATCGCTGGTGCGCTGGGGTCTGGAAGATTGACCAGTCATCTGTGCGACGTATCCAGTGAGCCGGACGTATTGCGGTTCCGCGATGAAGTGGCGCAACAGCACAACACCTCGCATATAAATCTATTATTTAATAATGCGGGGATAGCCGGTGGCGGTAGTGTTATCGACATTGACCGCCGAGAGTGGGAGCGGACCTTTGGGGTTTGTTGGTATGGGGTGTTCTATGGCTGCACAGCATTTATGCCGATGTTGGTGGCGAGTGATGAAGCGCACATCATTAACACCAGTTCAATAAACGGCTTTTGGGCCACTGTGGGTCCCATGACCGCACACACCTCATACTCAGCAGCTAAATTTGCGGTGAAAGGGTTTACTGAGGCGCTGATTACCGATCTGCGTATGAATGCCCCGCATGTACAGTGTTCTGTGGTAATGCCNGGGCATATCGGCACTTCTATCGCGTTAAATACGTCTTCGGTTNTGGGCAAACACAGCGCGATGGAATTAGACGAGCAAGAAGTTGCAGATGTGCGCGAACGTTATCTGGCATTAGGGCTTCCAGTAGACAACGTACCTGACGATCATATTCGGCAGATGGTGCGACAGCAGCAAGAGGATTTTCGCGACAAGGCGCCGACCACGGCTGCTGCTGCGGCGACGATTATTTTAGACGGTGTGCGTGAAAAGCGATGGCGTATTTTGGTGGGAGAGGACGCCAAGGTAATAGATACCATGGTGCGCCAAGAACCAGAACAAGCCTACGAGATGTCTTTTCTTGAGAAGCTAATGCAGCAAGGGCATATGGGTCTGGCTCGGAACGATGAGCAAACAGAAGAATAAGGGGGAGTTATGGTAAGTCAGAGTAGAGATGCCGCGATTGTAGGGATTCACGAATATCCATCGCGAGACGTGGAAGGAAAGGTCAATGCGCTGCAGATTAAGGCGGCTAGTGCCGCCAAAGCTCTTGCCGATGCTGGGCTTAACTGGAGCGATGTAGATGCCATTTACGACGCCGGCGAAGGCGCACCAATGAGTGGTTTGATGATTTCAGAGTACTTCGGTATTCAACCTACGGTAATGGATACCACTGGGGTTGGAGGCAGTTCTTATGAGTTTCATACCGCGCATGCTCTGCGAGCGATTCGCGAAGGTAAGGCAAAAGTTGCGCTNTTGACCTATGGCTCAACCGCGCACAGTAATGCCATGGCCATAGGCGCAGGTGGCCGCGGCGGCGGTATAAGCCCTGGCGACAATATGGAGAGCTTTGCTGGCCAAACACTCATCGCTAACTATGCGATGGTGGCTCANCGACATATGCANGAATACGGCACCACTAGCGAACAGTTGGCCGAAATNTCCACCGCCACGCGCTACCACGCCATGCGCAATCCTGAGGCCGTGCAGGCAATGACAGACCTCGAATTTGTCGGCATACAAGAAACCACAATCGCCGATGTTGTGGGTTCGCGCATGATTGCCGACCCACTGCACTTATTGGAGTGCTGCATGGTNTCAGACGGTGGTGGNGCTGTAGTGATCGCCAGTGCTGATGTCGCAGCTAATTGTAAAAAANCCCCGGTGTGGATATTGGGTACCGGTGAAGCCACTAAGTACCCACAAAACGGTGGCGACCTTACGACTTCCGCAGGTGCGCAGTCAGCGCCCATAGCCTTTGCCGAGGCAGGTGTAACCGCGGCCGAAATGGATATCGCTATGATCTACGACTCCTTCAGCATTACCGTGCTGACGCTGCTGGAAGACCTAGGCTTCTGTGCTAAGGGCGAGGGCGGTGCATGGGTAGAGGGTGGACGACTGCGCTACGACCGCCCGAATGACGGGCCGGCGCTAAATACGGATGGCGGCGGCCTNTCGTCAAATCATCCAGGGATGCGCGGCATATTNTTGCTGCTNGAAGCGACCCGCCAGTTGCGTGGGGAATCAACATCTCAGGTAGCGGATGCCAAGCTCGCCATAGCCCATGGCAACGGCGGCATGCTCGGAGCGCGGCATTCGGCTGGAACAGTGATTTTGGGGAGGAANTAAACNATGAGCGAAGAAAAGAAAATNCCGACACGCCCGCTGCCCAAGCTTACTGAGTTAGATACNGCAGAGTTCTGGCGTGCGACNAAGAANAAAGAATTCCGTTACCAACAATGTGCGAATTGCGGAACCATCGTTTGGCATCCGCGAGCTCATTGCACTGGATGCGTAGACGGCGATTTGCAATGGAAGACNTCGGNGGGTCAGGGCACGATCTANAGCTACAGNATCGTGCGTTTGAGCTATCACCCGTTTTTCCGCGGTAAGGCGCCCTATGCAGTCGCCTATGTAGATTTGGATGAGGGCCCGAGGTTCCTAACAAATGTAGTGGGTGTCGATGATCCGGGCGCAGATGTGCACATCGGTCAGCGCGTGCAGCTGCAGTGGGAGGAGCACGAAGAACTTTCTATCCCGCTAGTGACGCCGGTCTAGCTTGCGNCAACCGGTCGCGGTGCCGTGGCAAGCCCTACTTGGGAAGTAGGGCTTTGGCCATGAGTGCCTAAAGCTTAATTGCCTTAAAAGAGCCGCCTTTGAGCGCGCTAACCAGTTCTTGTTCATTCTGTACGGGTTGTTCGAATTCCGTNGCACAGCGACCNATATGGCTGACAATGTGCGCGTCGCTGCCACCGATGCCGTNATAGCCTAATNCATCAGCCATGCGCTGAGACACGCCATCCTCGTCGTCGCGGCTGCCGCCGTTGAATACTTCGACAATGCGCACTCCTTCGGGGACGCCAAACTCCTCGAGATGTGCGGCCATGCCCACNCGTTTACGTCCAGGGTGGCAGGGTACGGCGACCGCACCGTGGGCATCGCAGGCTGCAATCACATCCGCCAACGCCAGATGAATATTGCTAAAGTCGAAAGCCTGCTGCAGTTCTGGGGTTACCCCGAAGACCAGTACATGNCCGTACTCAGTCTCAACTTCAGCGCCCTTCAATATGGTTAAGCCATATTTNTCNCCGAGNTCCGAATAGTCAGAGTCATCATCGAACTGGCGGTGTTCGGTCAGTACGAAGCCGTCAATGGCGATTNCTTTGGCTTTGATCCATTGGCAATAGTTTTGAACTTTGGCTCGACCGTCGTCAGATTTTATGGAATGGGCATGCAGATCAATAATCACGAACATCGCTCCTGTAAATTTTGCCAATGGGTTTCTAGCTGTTGCANTAANTGGGTTGCATCTGCCGAATTGTCGATGATAACAGTCGCTGCCGCAGTCCGTTCGGCATTGCTGATTTGCGCGTCAATGCGNGCTTGGACACTGGCNGCGTCAACTCCGTCCCGGGCGCTGGCTCGCTCGATGGCTACTGCCGGTTCNACNGTGGTTACCCAGATCTCGTCCACNAACTGTTGCCAGCCNGCTTCGATCAGNACTGCNGCTTCAAGGACGACCACAGTCTNAGGAGCGGCCTTTAAGCTCTGCTGTATTTGTTCGGCGGCCATGTCGTGAATGGCTGGCCATACGATATCTGTAAGCTGTTTTAAGCCGCCGCCATCGGCGAATACCTTTGCGCCTAAAGCTCGGCGGTCGATCTCACCATCGTCANTGACAATGTCCTCGCCAAACTGCGCTACGACCTTGTGGAATGCGTCGGAACCCTTNGCATAGGCCTGATGTCCNAGTTTGTCAGCGTCGATTACNAAGGCGCCGCGTGTTT
Organism: Gammaproteobacteria bacterium; assembly: GCA_002690405.1. Lineage (GTDB taxonomy): Bacteria > Pseudomonadota > Gammaproteobacteria > Pseudomonadales > Azotimanducaceae > UBA4421. The sequence goes on along the minus strand of NZEI01000040.1, from coordinate 16,126 downwards.
NTAATGCCTGAGCCACAGTAGATTTACCGGAAGCAATGCCGCCGGTCAGTCCAATAATCAAACTAATCTCCCCAAATGGACGACAACCNCNGATTCTAGCGTTGTGAATCGNGGAAAGCGACTTGCGCATTGGGTTGAAGNGGCGCCTCGGGCTATTATANGGGGATGATTACAGTAACTTTTGTGCAGCCGAATGGCGATGAATATACCTACGATGCGGAAGTCGGCGATACCCTGATGGACGTAGCAGTGGACAATGCAGTGGACGGAATTATTGCCCAGTGTGGTGGTGGTTGTTCGTGTTGTACCTGCCACACCTGGCTGCGCGAACCGTGGACAGATCGACTAGGGCCGGCTACCGGTGATGAAGCCGAGTTACTCGACTACGCNCTGGGGCGCAGCGATCGCAGTCGATTGGCCTGTCAAATTCGTCTCACAGAAGCTATGGACGGATTAGTGGTCGAGGTGCCGGCTCAACAGGGGTAATCACGCCTACCGTCAGAACCTCCGATAGGCGTGATGTGCGTAAAACGCCAGCTACTCGCTGGTCGCGCCAGACCAGCGTGATGCGGCAAATAGCAGCACTCCAGCGAGAACTACCTCTGCAATAATTTGCGGAGTCGCAAACGCGGCGCCATGCACGAGCCACGATAAGGTGCGGAAAATAGCTGCCAGCAATAGCACGATGGCGGCACTACGTACCCAGTGCGCGCTCTCCTTCCAAGCACCATATAAGCTAAAACCAGCGACCGCGATAAAGAAGGCTGTGAAGTCGCCAATCTGGGTGCTGCGGCCTAAGTCATCCAATAGAGGCATTCCAAGATTCGCCGCAGCGCTGGCGGGATCGGTTATCCAACCTAATCCAGTCATAAGCATCAATAGCCCCACCAATCCCGATAAAATTCTTGGCAACATATCGCGTCTCCCACAATGTAAATGTGGCACAAGTATAGGCCTAGCGAGGGTGTTAAGGGCAGGGTGAATTCTGTCGCGGACTAGGTACGATGGGGGCCGACAAAATAACGAGGAAAGCCAGTATGTCGCTAGCAGGAAAGAAAATTGTCATTACCGGTGCCGCTGGCGGTTTGGGTGCGGGGGTGGCAAAGGTGGCATTTGATCAGGGTGCAGAACCCGTACTATTAGATGTGGTCGATAATTTTACTTCAGAGCTTGGCCAAGCATACAGCGTCGACCTGTTAGACGCTGCGGCCGTTCAGGCGGTATTTGACGACATCGGCGATTTCGATGTGCTGGCCAACATTGCGGGTGGTTTTGCTATGGGGCCAACCGTGGATGCTACTGCGGATGAGTTTTGGCAGCGCATGTTTGATATNAATGTCACTACCTTGCGGCGGGTATTAAAGGCAGCAGTACCCATATTGGTCAGTCGTGGTCGTGGCAGCATAATNAATGTAGGTGCCCTTGGTGCTTTACAGGGTAGTGCGGATATGAGTGCCTATCAGGCCTCCAAGGCTACGGTTATGCGGCTTACCGAATCTTTGAGCGAAGAAGTTAAGGGCGCTGGAGTTAACGTCAATGCGGTATTGCCCAGCGTAATTGATACCAGTGGTAATCGTGCTGCAATGCCTGATGCCGACTTTGCTACTTGGGTCACGCCAACAGATCTTGGTGAAGTGATTTGCTTTCTTGGATCCGATGCTGCGAGGGCAGTACACGGCGCCTTGGTGCCCGTTAAGGGCTTATGTTAGTGCTCCCAGTAACAAGCCATTAGTTTGGCTTGTTACCCACGGCGGTTCTAGTTTCCGCAGTTCTCAGTCCATTGTTGGTATGACAAAAGAGGATGCTTCTTGGGCTTGCTCAGGCCATCGCTGAGTCACCGTTTTTGTGCGCGTATAAAAGCGCACACCTTCCATACCATGCTGGTTCATATCGCCGAAAGCCGAGCGTTTCCAGCCGCCGAAAGAGTGGTAGGCCACAGGCACCGGTATCGGCACATTGATGCCAACCATGCCAACGTTGACGCGCTGGGCAAACTCTCTAGCTGCGCCACCATTGCGGGTAAATATGGCCACACCATTACCGTATTGATGTTTAGATGGCAGTTCCATAGCGCTCTCAAAATCCTCGGTACGCAGCACCTGTAATACCGGGCCGAAAATTTCGTCACGGTAGCTTTGAGCGTCTGGCGATACTCGATCAAATAAGGTTGGTCCAAGGAAGAACCCGTCCTCGTACCCCTGCAGTTGAAAACCGCGGCCGTCCACGACCAACTCTGCACCCTCGTCTACACCCATTTTTATGTAATCGCTGACTCGTTGCTTATGTGCCGCGGTTACGACTGGGCCATAATCGGCATTCGGATCCGTTGAGATGCCGACATTGAGTCGGTCTATCTCAGTACGCATTGCGTCGATGAAGCGATCCCCGGTCTCCGCGCCAACGGTAACCACCGTGGAAAGGGCCATGCAGCGCTCCCCGGCTGATCCGTAGGCGGCACCACTGATGTCTTTGACGGCTTGGTCCATATCGGCGTCGGGTAAAATGATGCCGTGATTCTTAGCGCCGCCCATGGCCTGTACGCGTTTGCCACTCTCGGCACAGCGTTGGTAGACATAGTGAGCAATATCCGATGAACCGACAAAACTGACCGCTTGAATTGTCGGGTGGTCAAGTATGGCATCGACAGCCACCTTGTCGCCGTTGATTACATTCAGCACACCGGCTGGGGCACCGGCTTCCATCATCAGTTCAGCGAGGCGCAATGGCACACCCGGATCCTTCTCCGAAGGTTTCAGAACAAAGGTGCAGCCAGTAGCAATAGCGACACCGAACATCCACATGGGAATCATCGCAGGGAAGTTAAACGGGGTAATACCTGCCACCACACCAACTGGCTGGCGCATACTATAAACATCGATGCCGGGGCCCGCGCCTTGGGTATATTCGCCCTTGCTAAGGTGTGGCACGCCGCAGGCGAATTCAATTACGTCTAGGCCGCGTTGGATGTCGCCGTGGGCATCTGCTATTACCTTACCGTGTTCCTCAGCGATCAGCAGCGCCAACTCATCGGCATTAGCCTCTACTAAGGCTTTGAAGTTGAAGAGCACTCGGGCGCGACGTTGGGGGTTCATAGTGCTCCACTCTTCGAGCGCATGTGCGGCGCTGGCGACCGCAGAGTTGACCTCTGCAGGAGTGGCTAGAGTGACCGCGCCGCTGACGCTGCCTTGGGAGGGGTTATAAATTGGCTGGGTTCTACCGGAAGTGCCGGTGACTTGGCTGCCGTTGATAAAGTGGTGATAGTTTTTTTCTGTTGCCCGCATTGCGACTCCCCAGATGCTGCTGGTAATAGGACAGTTTATTCTGCTCGGAGAAAGATTAGTATCAGTATGCAGGGCAGATCAAAGCAAATTAAGGAATGGTGTTGAAAAACGAAAAGCCGGTGGTGGTGCTGACGCGGCGCTGGCCGGAGTCAGTTGAGGCCGAGCTTGCAGAGCAATATACGCTAATTCGCAATGCAACCGACGAGGCATTTACCGCAGACGAATTGGCTGAGGCGTTGACTCAGGCCGACGCGGTATGCCCAACGGTAACCGATGGGTTAACAGCGGATGTCTTTGCTGCGGCGGCGCAAAAAGGTATTCGGGCCAAGTTGTTAGCTAATTTTGGCGTTGGTTATAACCACATAGATTTAGCCTCCGCACAGGCGCACGGTCTGTCGATTACTAATACGCCAGGCGTGCTAACAGCCGCTACTGCGGAAATAGCTATGACGTTGTTGCTCATGTGCGCGCGTCGTACTGGGGAGGGCGAACGCCTAGTCCGCAATGGTGATTGGCAGGGTTGGCACCCCACGCATATGTTGTCGACTCAGGTAACGGGTAAAACCTTGGGTATTGTTGGTATGGGACGCATCGGTAGCGCTCTGGCCCGTCAGGCTCATCATGGCTTCGGTATGCGGATTATTTACAGCAGTCGTACGCCGCTGTCTGAGTCGATCGCTGTAGAACTGGGCGCGGAGTTTTTGCCATTGAATGAAGTATTAGCAGCCGCTGACTTTGTCAGTTTGCATTGTCCGGCGACGCCAGAAACTCGTAATCTAATCGATGCTCAAGCTTTAGCCGCCATGCGTAAGGAGGCTATTCTTATTAATACCGCCCGAGGTGATGTGGTCGTGGAAAGCGACCTTATACAGGCGTTAAAAAATTCCGTAATTGCCGGTGCCGGCTTAGATGTGTATGCCCACGAACCCAGTGTGCCTGACGAATTACAAGGGATGGAGCAAGTGGTATTGTTACCGCATATGGGGAGCGGCACGCAGGAAACTCGGCAAGCCATGGGGCGTTGCGCCATGGCAAATTTGCACGCGTACTTTGCCAACCAGCCGTTGCCAAATGCGATAGGTTGATAACCTCGGGGGGAGGTAACTTTGATCACAAAATTGCGAGAGGACTGGGGGTTACGGCCTTGGTGGATGACCGGTCTGTTTTATTTCTGTTGTTATATGACCTTTATCTACATGCCCTTTGACTTATTTTTTAAACCCGTGGCTGAAGATCACGAGATCTGGTTCGGGTTTTCTCTAACCGGCTGGTGGGCGAAAGCTACCGAGCCGTTGCACTGGGCAATATACGCAGCAGGAGCTTATGGCTTCTGGCGTATGCGCAGTTGGATGTGGCCTTGGGCATCGGTATACGCGGCTCAGGTGGTCATTGCGATGGTGGTTTGGAACCTGATTAACGTCAGAGGTGGGGGCATTGTCGCGGGTTTAATAGCTGGCGCCATTTTTGCTGTACCAATGGTTGCGCTCTGGCGCGCCAAAGACCGCTTTAATTCAGCTAACACAACACAGTAACGGTCTGCAGCGACCACAGAGGAGAAAACTATGTCATCCACATTGCCTGATTGGGCGCAAGAGCACATGCGTAATTACCTAGCGACTGATGGCGCTGATGGCCATATTTGGCGTGGTGTGCCTACTCTGTTGCTCACTACAACCGGTAGCAAGAGTGGCGCAGAGCGGATGTTGCCTTTAATTTATGGCGAGGATAATGGCGACTACATCATCATAGCCTCCAAAGGCGGTTTTCCAGAGCATCCCGCTTGGTACAGTAACTTAGTCGCTCAACCTAAGGTAAAAGTGCAGGTCGCGGCTGATAAGTTTGCTGCTACCGCAACTACTGTCGATGGTGAGCGTCGGCAAAAGCTGTGGGACATTATGGCGGAAGTTTGGCCACCTTATATCGAGTACCAGCAGAAGACGGACCGAAAAATTCCGGTCGTGGTACTTTCGCGAGACTGAATTCGTGGCTGCATAGACGGGTCTGACGGCTTTTTGCACCGCGTGTCTATGTTGTGTCTATGAATAGTCGTCAGTCCCAAGGATATTGATGGGAAATTAATTTTCTATTGATGGTTTTTGCATGGGCTCAGGGCCACCGTAGGCGCCTGTTTCTACTCGGTCAAAGCCCATGTATTCAAATTTCATTAAAACGTCCGGCTATGTGGTCGCTCTAATTCTTGTATCGGGCCTNGGCGCTTGTGGCGGCGGTGGTTCTGGCACCGCCGATTCCAGCGGCTACGGCTCCGGTAATGTCAATGCGCGACCCTCTTTGAGTGTCGCCTCGTCAATTCAGGTGGACGAAAATCAAACCGCTGTAACCGTGGTCAGTGCCTCGGATGCAGATGGTGATGATCTTTCCTTTAGCCTCAGTGGGGACGATGCCAACGCATTTGAAATAGACAGTGATGGAACGATCTCCTTTGTCTCGGCGCCAGACTACGAAACGAAGGCATCCTATGCGATTACGGTAGAAGTATCAGACGGCTCCGTAACCACATCGCAGGACGTAACGATAGAGATAATTGATCTTGATGAAGCGACGCCTAATAGGGCACCGGTTTTCGTAGGATTAGCTGCTACCACTGAGGTTAATGAAAATCAGACCAGCCTCCTTACTGTGGAAGCGTCAGACGCAGATGGAGATTTGCTCTCATTTTCATTGCAGGGAGCTGATGCATCGTCCTTCGAGATAGACGACTCAGGAGCGATAACTTTTTTGAGCGCCCCGGACTTTGAGACTAAGCAATCATATGAAATAACCATTGTCGTAAGCGATGGGACTGAACAAACAGCCCAAGATTTGTCAGTGCGCATCGTTGACGTCGCTGAGGGCGTTGCAGAGTCGCCTGTAGAATTCAACTTGGTTGTTGCCCGGGGAACTAACGGTTTCGGTACAGGCAATAAGTATTCTATCAACGACAACGTTAGTCCTAACCTCAGTCTTGAGACCGGCAAGACTTACCGCTTGCTCCAGTCGGACAGAAGTAATGGAACGCATCCGGTTTATTTCTCGACCACGTCCAATGGCACGCATGGTGGTGGCACTGAGTTCACTGAAGGGGTGTCTCGCGTAGGTAGCGCCGGTAGTGCCGGCGCATACGTTCAAATAACTGTTCCCGAAGGAGTCACGACCTTATATTACTACTGTCTCAACCACTCGGGGATGGGAGGCACGATCACGATTTCCTCCAGTGCCTCGGGTGCATACGTTGTTCCAATGAACTGATCAGGGGGCGGCATGGCAGACAGAGATAGAGTGATGGCTAAGTTGGTTAAGGTATGTTTTGGATTGTTAATTGCGTCAGGAGCAATGGGCGTGGTCGCTGATGAGCGGGGGCGGCTAGTAGCAGCGCGGAGTCTGGATTGGCGGGTAATCAACGACAATGTCATGGGTGGGCGCTCATTAGGCGATATCNCTCGGNCNGGCGAATTTTTGTCGTTCTCNGGCTCGCTCAACACAAATGGTGGTGGCTTTGCATCGATTAGAGTCCCGGCGAGAACCGTGCTGGAGGACGAAGCAGCTGGTGTTCGTCTGCGAGTCCGCGGGGACGGTCGAGACTATACGTTTCGGTTGCGCCCCAAGAATTCGCGGATTTCATATTGGTCGCANTTTGCCACAAAGGACGGCGAATGGTTGGAGGTGGCCCTGCCGTTCACATCGTTCTGGCCAAANTGGCGCGGCCGGCGTTTGAACGCGCCTGTNATTACTGCAGCTCAAGTCGCCGAGTTAGGTTTGATGATCAACGACGGTATAGACGGTGCGTTTGCGCTGGAGGTTGACTGGATCACTACCTACTGAGATGTGTTGCGGTCGTNAGCGGCTTCTGCTTGGATATACCTATCCAAGCACAGAGGCTGTGAGTAATGGCGTCAAAAAGCCCAACGAAATATTCGGTCTGCACCATCTGCGATATTGGCTGCCAACTGCGCACTGAATCTGAAGACGGTAAAGTTAGCCGGGTCATTGCCCACGACAGTCCGATGCTGGCAAAGAACATTTGCTACAAGGGNACAGCTGCACCGCATATTCACAATCACGCTGACCGGCTACGGGTGCCGTTGAAGCGCGTAGGTGAACGCGGCGCTGACCAGTGGCAAGAGATCTCTTACGAACAGGCAATGGATGAAATTGCTGAACGGTTACAGGGCATTATCGAGCGNTATGGTGCTGAGGGCCTAGCTGTTTCCACCTCGGGTTGGAACACGCAAACCACGCATAGCATGGATCGACGCTTTATGAACCTCATAGGCGCGCCCAATTGGATCAGCGGCGTGGCCCTGTGTGCCGGTAATACGGCAGCGGTAAACCGTCTTACCTATGGCTGGTTCCCGCAACCCGATTTTGGCAACACTCAATGCATCGTGCTGTTNGGTCACAACCCGCGAAAGCATTCATGGACACCGATCTANAATGCTATTCGCTCTGCTAAGGCGCGGGGCGCTAAGGTTATNGTGTTAGATCCGCGTGTTTCGGATCAAGCCGAAGGCGCAGACTTGCATCTGCGTTTGCGCGCCGGCACCGATGCCGCCATGTGTTTGGGCTGGTTGAAAGTGATCATCGATGAAGAACTGTATGATCAAAAGTTTGTAACGAAATGGTGCTCGGGTTTTGCTGAGCTACGAGCACGAGTTAACGAATATCCTTTAGAACGAGTTGAGGCGATAACCGGTGTGGATCGNGAATCGATCGCAGCAGCCGCACGCATGTATGCTGGCGCCGATGGTGCTGTGATCCCCTGGACACCGATTACTGACCAGCAAATTTCTTCTACCTCTGCGATTCGACTGCATTCAATTTTGCGAGCGATCACTGGGAATCTTGATGTGGTGGGTGGTGAGACCCTTGGTGGCTTTAACCCTGCATATATTCCGGAAAGTGAACTCGCTCTGCATGAGCGGCTGTCAGATGAGCAAAAAGCGAAACAATTGGGGTTTGCTGATCATCCGGTCTTTACCTACCGAACGGCAGAAATGCTCAAGGAAGCGACCAACAAAGTATGGGGTTTCCCCTACGCAGACTTAGTGATGGGTTGTCATATGGCAAACCCCACAAATGTTTTCAGAGCTATGGCGAAGGGCGATCCCTATCCGATCAAGGCGCTAATAACTCTAGGTAACAACACCCTGCTCAGTTATGCGAATCAGCACCAAATCCTGCAGGCGTTAATGAATCAGGAACTGATNGTCGCCCATGAAATCTTTATGACCCCCACCGCGATGTTGGCAGATTACATTNTNCCGGGTGACGTATTTACGGAGCGTAATCATGTGGCGGATGGCTGGAGTTGGGGCAGCCGCCTGACGCTGTCGCAAAAAGTGGTAGAGCCACCTGAACAGGCATCGAGTACGTTTCAGTTTTGGACTGACCTAGGGCGTCGTATGGGACTGGCGGAATATTTCCCCTGGGACACCATCGAAGACATGCTCGATTATCGGCTGTCACGATCTGGACGCACGTTCGCTGAGTTTGAAGCCGCGACCTTTATGGAGATGCCGGCACCTAAATTCCGCAAATATCGAAAACACGGGTTCGCTACACCCTCAGGTAAGGTAGAGCTGTATTCCAGCGTGTTGGAGGAATTGGGTTTTGATCCCTTGCCCTATTACCGCGAGGGGCCGACTCCTAATGAAGATTTCCCTTACGCGGTGTTTACCGGTGTGCGCGAAGATCCATTCTTTCAGACCGGGCAACGAAATATTGAGGTGTTACGCGCGCGCTGTCCAAACCCCCAATTGTATATGCACCCAACTGACGCAACGCGAGAGCAGCTAGCGGACGGAGATTGGGTGCGATTGGAGTCGGCAACCGGCGCCGTCACAGCGCAAATATCGATCCAGCAATCCATGAAAGAAGGTCATATTCGGGTGCCCCACGGTTGGTGGTATCCCGAGACCCGAGGTCAAGAAAATCTGGCCGGGGCCTTTGTGTCCAGTGACGCAGTGCTTTGTTCCGACGATGACGAGTTTCTAGATTACGAACAAGGCGTCCCACACTTTAAGGGTTTTCCAGGGCGCATTGTGAAAACCGCCGCACCGAGTGTGCTGACTGCAAATGATGCGGGATCGGTAGCATGACCCAGCGAAGTAGCTGGGTGCAATGGCGCAGCGAATGGCAAGTGCGCCTCAAGGCGTTGTTGGCTAAGGCGCTGTTTAGCAAAAGAGATACTTTCGTAACGCGTACGGTAAAAAAAGTACTCGGTGCCGATCAAGTGGCGATCAATGACGACCCGGATCTATTGCATTAAGGCCGGTGTTGATAAGCGGTTGACTTTGGACCTAACTCTAGGGTTTAAAGTATGCAGATGAGCGAAAAAAACCTAAAAATTGGTGAGTTGGCGAAACTCATGGAGGTGTCACAAGACACGTTGCGGTTCTACGAGAAGCACGGGTTATTGGCGCCGAGTCTGCGTAGCCAAGCGGGATATAGGCTGTATTCTCAAGCGGATGTGGAGCGCGTGGGCTTTATCCTGAGCGCCAAGCGTGTTGGCTTCACCTTGAACGAAATCCATGATTTGTTGGGCCTTGAAGTCACCAAGGACGACAAATCCTGCGAGGATGTAAAGCGCTTTGTAGACGAAAAACTGGATAACCTGGACCAGCGTATTGGTGAGATGCAGCGTATAAAGAAGACGCTAAAAACTCTCAGTGATGCATGTTGCGGCGGTGCTGAGCCGGCAACTCATTGTACGATTTTAGAAGCTCTAAACGCGCAAGCAGAGAGCGGGCCAATCCCACGGCGGCTCTTGTGATGTTGGAGTTGCTAACGAACTTTGTCACCTTATTCGTGGAATCCGCGCCGTGGCTGCTGTTGGGATTTACGCTGGCGGGTGTGATTAAAGCCCTGGTGCCCGAAGATTTATTGGCGCGTCAGTTGGGTCAGCCTGGATTGCAATCCACAGTAAAAGCAGCATTGCTTGGTGCGCCGTTACCGTTGTGTTCCTGTGGTGTTATTCCTGCGGCTGTGGGTTTGCGGCGCAGTGGTGCGTCGAAAAGCGCCACTACAGCATTTTTGATCTCCACACCAGAAACAGGGGTGGACTCTGTTTCCATCTCATATGCGTTACTAGGGCCCTTTATGGCAATTATTCGGCCAATAGCCGCAGTCTGCAGTGCCATTGNTGCTGGTGTAGTCGTTGGTCGTGATACTGATCGGCAGGATGCCGAGCCGCTGACAGAAGCTGCGGAAGANACATGCTGTGTTGANGTNGCCACTAATTCAGACCCAAACCTGTCCTTGGGCGATAAGCTGCTTGCGGCCTGGCGTTTTACCTTTGTTGATTTGGTGCAGGACATTAGCCGCTGGCTACTCATCGGCTTGGGTTGCGCGGCACTGATAAAAACCTTAGTTCCCCAAGAGTTTCTNCTGCAGTGGGGCGATGGTTTTCTTGCGTTCGTGGTAATGGCGGCTATTGGTGTGCCTATGTATATCTGTGCCACAGCGTCTACTCCAATCGCNGCNGGTTTGCTGTTCTCAGGCGTTTCGCCGGGTGCCGTGCTGGTATTTATGTTGGTTGGCCCGGCGACGAATATTGCGACAGTTGCCTTNGTNAAAAGAGAGCTTGGTCGGCGCGCCCTATACGCTTATCTTGGTAGTGTCGTCGGNGTGGGNTTTGCCTTTGGGTATTTAACCAATGCCTTAGCCGCGCGTTGGGGGTTNGCNTTTGTGGCGCAGCCGCAACTCGCCATAGACATGAGTCATAGTTGGCTTGCCTACGGGGCGAGTGCGGTACTGGCGTTATTAATGCTGCGCGCGCTGTTCAGTAGCTGGTCGCGCCCAGTTACTGCGGCATAGTCCAAATTGGGCTTGAATAAGCTCTCTCCTGAATCACTGANTCGCCCACTGTTGGCGCATCGAGTCCCAAGGCGATAGCGTCGAGCAAGGCATGTCTGGGCGTAGGCGCCTGCAGCACACGGGCGTAGTAAAAAGCTTTCTGGGCTGGGTTGAATTCCGGGTCTTGCCAGACTGTTCGCAAGGTCACAGCGCCTTGATCATCGTTCCAAACACCGGTTTTTTCATCAAGTTGTGGCTCCAATGCAGGGAGTTTGCCATTGCTCGGTATGCGACCCGCAGACCAAACCACATCAAATACTTTTTCCGCAGCGCGGCCATCTTTGCCGAGCCAGCCCTTGACGATTTGGATGCGGTCAAGATTGGCCGACAAAGGATCCTTGGTTGCTGCAACAAGAAATCCCGGTGCAGTATCGCTAGTTGTAATGAGGNTGCCGCCCATGGGCACTGCCTTAGTCTTTAGGTAGCTGTGCCAATCGTCTCGGTCTAAATCCTCAANCTTCAGACCATTGCCCGCAAAAAAGCGCAGGCGAATGCGGGGCCCAGTAGTACCGTAGACCTCTTTGCGCTGCATCGCGTTGAAGATAGCAGTACGGGTATTTTCCTCTGCCCAGACTGCTGCCAGCCCGGACGCTTGCATTGACCATCCGGTAGGGCCTACGTTGTTGGGACTATTTGGATTTCGAGGGCCTGCGTTGCGCTCNGGGGTNGCACCGCTGGCCATCTTGCCCCAAAAGTTCGCCTCTTCAGCGGTAGCCAGTCCTGTNTGGCTGTCGGTAGATCCGATAACCCCAAGGGCATAGGGGTTAACGCCCAGATTGTCCTCCAGTTCCAAGCCGGTCTTCAGTGCCGAGCGCACGTAATCCCCGGGTCGCGGTTGATAATTGTCAGTGCGTACTTTTTGGATATACCAGGGATATAANCCGAAGTCGGCGAATTCGTCATCGGGTGATAAATCCGGATGAGTTTCCGAGTCGCCCTTGTATTGNGTGATTTCGACAAGGGGTTCGAGGCGCCCTCGCTGTTTTGCGTANTCAGCGGTAANTGCNTCGCCCCGAAGAGATCTTCGAGAGAACATTTGTCCTTTGGATATATTTGAGTTGTGTGGGATTGCGAGAAATCTGGCGCCTATCCCAGCAGCAGTTTCGTCCATCCATTTCCACAAGTCCTCAGGAAATGGGCTGTCGGTAGAGGAGAAAGGTGAAAAGGTGCCAGCGAGCTCCAAACTTGCGTCAGTGATCACCACTCGGTGTAGATTGGCGCCTCCAGGNACCGAGCTCCATTCCCACCCAATAAGGGCCGTNAATTCGCCTGGCTCGTCAAAGCGTCTTGCGCTTTCGAGCATCCGTTGCCAGGCGTTGCGGGCCGAAATATCGGCGCCCGGTGGTGCTGCCGCTGCNGTATTCTCCGTCCATGACCTTGCGGCTTCTATCGGGTCCTCATCAGCCGGTAATAAATTCGCGAAATAAGTTTGGCCATTGCCGCTATCAATGGCGTCGCGAATTTCNTTTTCGGTATACCAAAAAGCAAGTCTCTCGAGAATATTTGGATCGGGCTTTTGTACTCCATCTAGATAGATATCTCGAATACCGCCATAGAATTCTGCGTGGTCAGCGATCACCAAAAAGTCTAGTGGCGTTTGCAGNTGGGCACGGACGCGTGTGCCCGGATGGATGACNGGTTGGCCTCTGGCGAAAGCGTACGCTGTATTCGGATCGGCAGTTTGATTGCCGTTCAGAAANGCATCAAAGGAGTAGGACGTATGCAAGTGAGTATCGCCCCAAAGAAGTTGCGGTGCTGCCTGCGAGGTGGTCGCGCAAGTTATCATTAGCATAACGGCGCCAGAACGGGCGAGGCCGCGAAATAAACTCTTNATCATTGGGTGTACTCTCTGTTAATAATTTCAGCGTAATCTATGCAGAGCGCATATTTTATTGCCTGATGGATCGCGAAGGTAAGCCAAGTAAAGGTCGCCGCGCGGGCCAGGCGGGTCTTCGCAAGCCGAACCACCATTGGCGAGTCCTGCTGCGTGCCATGCGTCGGCTGCCCCAGTGCTGTCGGCGTTGAAGCCGATTGTGGAACCATTGCCGTGGGTCGCTAGGTTGCCATCGATCGGTGGCGTGAGCGCAAATACACCGGAATCCGTGCGGTAGAAGCATCGGCCTTTNGGGTCGATNTGGCCTGGAGCCACGCCTAAGGTTCCAAGGATTGCATCGTAAAACGNCTTCGCGGCGTNGATGTCGTTNGCGCCGATCATAATATGACTGAACATGAGGGAGTCTCTTCTAAAATCTTTCGANGGCTCATGCTACGGGCTTAAATCACAGTGTCCAGCGGCGTGATACGTTGCCGTAGCTCGCGTTGGTATGCCATATTGGGTGCTTTATGAACTTTGGAGTTGCCCATGACCCGTATTNCTCTGAACGTAAACGGCGCCGATACTCAAGTAGATGCCCCAGACGATATGCCATTGCTGTGGGCATTACGCGACCTCATCGGTCTGACCGGCAGTAAATACGGATGTGGCATCGGTCAGTGTGGTGCCTGCACGGTACATTTAAACGGGGCACCGGTACGCAGTTGTTTGGTGCCTGTTAGCCAAGTCANCGGCCAGGCCATTACCACCATTGAGGGGCTTACNGAGGACGGAGCGCTGCATGCATTGCAACAAGCGTGGATTGAGAAAGATGTTGCTCAGTGCGGTTACTGCCAGTCCGGGCAAATTATGTCTGCTGCCGCATTACTGCAGAACAANGCCAAGCCAACTGATGCCGATATTGATGCCGCCATGGCCGGTAACTATTGTCGNTGTGGCACCTATATCCGTATCCGAGAGGCTATCCACGCGGCGGCTCTGAGCTTCGATGCCACNGNAGCAAAAGGGGCGCAATCATGAAGTCAGATAACAAGATGNATGCAACTTTATCCCTAGGTAANCAGCCTTCGCGACGTGATTTCTTNAAAATATCNGGCGTCATGGGGGGAGGTTTGGTTCTTGCGGCGACANCGCCAGGTTGGGCTCAGGGCNCGNCCAATTTGGTTGGTGGGGGCGAGCTAAACGCCTATGTGCAGATCAAACCAGACGGCAGCATAGTCATATACAGTGGTGCACCTGAGATGGGTCAGGGCATTGCAACNTCGTTACCGATGATCGTCGCCGAAGAAATGGGTGCTGATTGGGATGACGTCGTTGTTGAGCAAACGCCTGAGGTCAATTCCGAGCGTTATGGCCGACAATCTACCGGCGGGTCTTATACGGTCTATTTGAACTGGCAATTAATGCGCGAGATGGGCGCCACAGCGCGGGAAATGCTTATAAGCGCAGCCGCTATCGTTATGGANTTGCCGAGAGAAGAGCTTAAAGCAGAGGACAGCAGAGTGCGGCATCTGCTAAGCGATCGNTCACGCAGTTTCGCCGAGTTGGCGGCATTGGCACAGGAACAGCCTATGCCNGCGAAAACAGATTTAGTTTTTAAGGCGCGGGAAGATTATCGAATACTCGGAACGTCTAAAAGCCAAGTCGACTCGTTAGCAATNGTTACCGGTCAGGGCGATTTTGGTATCGACACGCGAGTGCCGGACATGCTNTACGGCAGCTATACCAAGTGCCCAGCNGTGGGCGGCAAAATTGTCGAAGCAAATATCGGAGCTATTAAATCGCTTCCTGGTGTGGTGGATGCTTACATCATTAAAGGCAATGGCAACGTGCGTGAACTTTCAGACGGNGTAGGCATTGTTGGTACCAGCACTTGGGCCGTATTTNCCGCACGTAAGGCGCTNCAAATCGTNTGGGACGAGTCTCAAGCGTCCAAAGACAGTTGGACCGATTTCGCTGATTTTGCAGCCAAACAGGGGGATACCGGAGCTGCGGTACTNTACGAACAAGGCGCTGTGGACGAGGCGNTGGAGAATCCGGGTAATACCGTANTCAGCAGTTTTTACGAATATCCCTATCTCAGTCATTTATGTCTGGAACCCATGAACTGCACCGCACACTTCCGGCCTGGCAAGGCAGGCGCTAAAGACCACATCGAAATGTGGCTGCCGACCCAGAGCGGGCCCGGGTTTAAGAAGTTGGCGCAAGACCACTATGGTCTTGATGCCGATCAGTTCACTATCCATGTAAAGCGTATGGGGGGCAGTTTTGGNCGGCGCACATCCGGCGAATACATGTGTGAGGCAATCGAACTGTCGAAGCTCAGTGGTCGGCCAGTGAAACTGACTTGGTCGCGAGAAGACAGTATGCGTCACGATTACTTCCGAGAGGGGGGGTTCTGTCGCTTGCGTGGTGCAATGACCGCCGACGGCAAATTAGCGGCCTGGGAAGAGCATACTATTGGCGCTGCGGTAGGTTCNGAGCCGTCGCGCTGGACTGGTGTTCGCGCTGGTTCGTTCCCTATTGCCACCAGTGCTAATGCTCGAGGTTCCCTGACTACCTTTCGCATGGACACGCCCTCGGGTCCGTGGCGTGCNCCTTTTTCTAATACTCATGCCTTNGTTTCTCAGTGCTTTATCCACGAATTAGCCGAGGCTGCGGGACGCGATCACGTTGAGCTGCTAGTCGAAATGATGGGTGAGCCGCGNTGGCTTGANCCAGACAACTTTCGTTCTATGAANACACAGCGGGCTATTGGTGTGATTNAGCTTGCTGCCGAGAAAGGCGGGTGGGGTCGCNCCATGCCCAGTGGNCATGGCTTAGGTATNGCNTTTTATTTCTGCCATGCCGCCCATGTGGCTGAACTGGCGGAAGTTAGCGTAGATGCGCAAGGTAAGGTGACNGTGCATAAGGTTACNGCTGCTGTGGATGTTGGGCCGATCATAAATCGCAGTGGNGCGCTNAATCAGGTGCAGGGNTCCATTATCGATGGCTACAGTGCCATGGCGGGTCAACAGATCACNATGGAAAANGGNCGCATCNAACANACCAATTTAGACCAGTATCCGGTGCTGCGAATCGATGCTGCACCCCAGGTAGATGTGCACTTTATTGAAAGCGANTTTGACCCNACTGGCCTGGGTGAACCCGGCTTACCGCC
>NZEI01000039.1 GCA_002690405.1 Gammaproteobacteria bacterium | reverse complement strand
AAACAATGGATCGGTGAATTGCGTGCGGCTGGCGAGTTTGCGGTGGATACTGAAACCACGAGCATCAATTACATGCAGGCAGAATTGGTAGGGTTCTCGTTTGCGGCCACGCCCGGTCGTGCAGCCTATGTGCCGGTTGCCCATGACTATCCGGGTGCGCCGGAGCAATTGTCCTTAGATGTTGCTCTAGCACTTATAAAGCCGTTGTTAGAGGATCCGAAACTTACCAAGATCGGCCAAAATATTAAGTACGATATGAGTGTTTTGGCGCGCTATGGCGTCGCCTTTGCGGGGCCATTGTTCGATACGATGCTGGAATCTTATGTGCTTAACAGCACTGCCACGCGCCACAATATGGACGCGTTAGCCGAACATTATCTCGGGCGCAGCACGGTACATTTTGAGGACATTGCAGGAAAGGGGGCAAAGCAGCTTACGTTCAATCAAATATCCCTCGACATTGCAGCAGACTATGCTGCAGAAGACGCTGATATCACTCTGCAATTACATCAACACCTGCTGCCGCTGTTACGCGAGCAGCCGGCGCTGGAGCAGGTGCTGTTAGACATTGATATGCCATTAGTGCCCATTTTGTCGGCGGTCGAGCGCCAAGGTGCATTAGTGGACGGGCGGTTGTTGAAACAGCACAGCGCGGAACTTGCCGAACGGCTACACAGCTTAACCGAAGAGGCTTGGGAGCAGGCGGGCGAACAGTTCAATCTCGACAGCACCAAGCAGTTGCAGGCGATCTTTTACGACAAATTAAATCTGCCGGTCTTGAAAAAAACACCGGGCGGTAAACCGTCCACAGCAGAACCGGTACTAGTTGACCTTGCCCAAGACTACGAGCTGCCCGCGACTATTCTCCAATATCGAAGTTTGGCGAAACTCAAATCTACCTATGCGGACAAACTGCCACTGGACATTAATTCGGCTTCGGGCCGTATCCACACGTCCTATCATCAAGCGGTTGCCGCTACTGGTCGGCTCTCGTCTTCGGATCCAAATTTACAAAATATCCCGATTCGTAATGCTGAAGGACGGCGTATTCGCCAAGCCTTTGTTGCTGCCCCTGATAAGGTCATCATGGCTTCGGATTACTCGCAGATTGAGCTACGCATCATGGCGCATTTGTCCGGTGATAGCGGATTGCATGCGGCGTTTGCGGAAGAGCAGGATATTCACCGCGCGACCGCGGCTGAGGTCTTTGGCCGCACCTTAGACACGGTTTCTGAGGAGGAACGTCGCAGCGCCAAAGCCATTAATTTTGGTCTGATCTATGGCATGTCTGCGTTTGGCCTGGGGCGGCAGCTGAATATTTCTAGAACCCTGGCGCAAGACTATATAGACCGATACTTCGCCCGCTACCCTGGCGTTTTACGCTACATGGATGAGACTCGCAGCGCAGCAGCGGAGCGCGGATATGTAGAAACGGTATTTGGGCGGCGCTTGTACCTGCCGGAAATAAATTCTCGGCAGGTGATGCGGCGTCAAGCAGCTGAGCGCACTGCGATCAATGCGCCGATGCAGGGCACTGCGGCAGATATCATCAAGCGCGCGATGATTGCAGTGCAGAATTGGTTAGCTGAGAGTCCCCTGGATGCGCAAATGATTATGCAAGTGCATGACGAATTGGTATTTGAGGTCAGCGCAAGTGACGTTGCGGAGCTGCAACAGCAGGTTGAAACATTGATGTGTGGCGCGGCTGACTTAACGGTGCCCTTAACTGTGGAGACCGGCATAGGAGCAAACTGGGACGAAGCGCATTAGCGGACAACCCATTGGGGCAACTAGCGGCCACTCTGGGTGGGTTATTGCTCTGGTTCGTCTGGGGCAGGCAGTGGCGTCGCCAGCCATGGCAAAAGAACACCCATCAATTGCTCCTTGCCCTGGCCCTTAGCCGCTGAAAAACATTGTATTGAGACAGTTGGGTACTCGGCATATTGGCGCTGTAGTTGCGCCAACGCTTTGTGCTGAGCGTTGCGTCCGAGTTTGTCGGCTTTGTTCAACAAAACATGTATCGGCAGCTCGGAATCGCGACTCCAATTCAGCATATCTTGATCAAATGGCTGATTTGGATGGCGAATGTCCATGACCAAAACCAACCCGACTAGGCTGCCGCGATAGGACAAATAGTGGTTAACGGCCTTTTGCCACTGTCGCTGGGCGTTTAATGTCGCTTTGGCGTACCCGTAACCGGGCAGATCCACCAGGCGCCCGCCTTGGCGCACCGAGAAAAAGTTGAGCAACTGGGTACGCCCCGGAGTTTTACTGACCTTAGCCGTGCGCCGATTGCCGGTAAGTTGGTTCAGTACAGAGGATTTTCCAGCATTCGAGCGTCCGGCGAATGCCACTTCTGGCATGTCAGCAGGAGGGCAGCGTCGAAGATCTGGTGCACTAGTTAAAAAGGTCGCATCGAGGCGTTCGGGTAACAACACTTGCTTGTCTTGATATATAATCGCGCCGCGCCAGCATTGCTCGGCGCAGTGCTAAGAGCAGAGCTAGGCTCAGGTTTAGGTGTTGGATAGTTTAGCATCAACCTAGTGCTCCGGCTGTTCGGGTTGGCCTTAGTCGAATGACCCCAAAATACGGAATAGATTAAATGGAAGTTTTTGTGCGCATTACAAAATGGATCATGGTTGCTGCTGCAACCTTAACGGCGGTGGCCTCTCATGCAGCAGGCAACGCAGAGGCTGGCGCGGCCCAAGCGGCAACCTGTGCTGCATGTCATGGTCAGGACGGTGCTACGGCGATCGATCCCTCTTATCCAAACCTTGCTGGGCAGAGTGCGAAGTACCTTAACCGGCAATTGCAGATGTTCCAATCTGGAGAGCGTGATGTGCCACTGATGACCGCGCAATTGATCGGCAAATCGGCCCAGGATCTAGAGGATCTCGCTGCCTACTATGCCAGCTTGCCAGGTAAGATCGGTGAAGCGGTTGGCAGTGACGAGGACATTAAAACTGCACGNATGATTTACAAGGGCGGTATTGCCGATCGCGGTGTCGCAGCCTGCGCCGCTTGTCATGGTCCGGGGGGCTTGGGTAATGATCAAGCCGGATTTCCAGTGCTTGGTGGCCAGTCAGTAGCCTATACAGTCGCTCANCTAACTGCATATCGCGAGGGCCTGCGGGCCTCAGATGAAGAATANGGGGCAATGATGCGCAATGTCGCGTCNGGGCTCACCGACGGCCAGATCAGGGTTTTGGCAGACTACATCCACGGTTTAACGCCCTAACCCACAGCCGATACTTTGAGAGAGACATGATTTATTTCGGACGCAAAATTCGTTGCGGCGTAAAGGCTCTAGNGCTTATGGCAAGCAGCATTTGGGCGCTCGGGTTACAGGCCGAAACTTTTGGCCAAGCACAAGATGCGGGTGAGCAATATATCGCGGGCCAGCATTACGCGGTTTTAGAAACGCCTGTGGCTACAGCGGCGCCTGAGTCAGTGGTGGAAGTGGTCGAAGTATTNTCATATATGTGCATTCACTGCTATACCTTTGACCCAATGCTGTCGAATTGGCATAAGGCCCAAGATGCCACGGTGGATTTTGTACGTCTGCCAGCAGTCTTCAATCCAGCTTGGCAATTAATGGCCCAAGCGTATTACACCGCTCAGTCGTTAGGCGTAGAGGCAGAAATGCATGAGCCTCTGTTCAAGGCGGTGCATGTGGAACGTCTAGATCTTCGCGATGAAGATGCCATGGCACGGCTATTTCAGCGTCATGGCGGNGTGGATGCGGATACGTTTAAGAAAGTCTTTCGTGCGTTTTCGGTAAAGAGCCGAGTGATGCAATCTCGAGGTAAAAGTCGTAGTTATGGCATCACGGGCGTGCCGACCATGATCGTCAATGGAAAGTATCGAGTTGACGGCGAGTCAGCAGGCGGTAACGAGGCGATGTTAAAGGTAGTGGACTTTTTGGTGGCCAAAGAACAGGCGGCCAACGCGGACTGAAGCGTTAAAGTATCCCGCGCAGCTGCTGTTGGGCAGAGCGGCAGAATAATTAGCACCCAGCACCCAGCACCCAGCACCCAGCACCCAGCAAAATAGAAAGCCCCGCAAACCTATAGGTTTGCAGGGCGATGCTCTTAGCTAGCGGCCAGCAGACTCTGCGGTAGTCGCCACTGACATCTGACAGGCAGGATTCAAGAGCTCTGGGTATTGAACCCGCAGCTCAGATTCACACAAAGCGATGGTGTTCTTCGCGGTATCGATGACATAGGCGCGAACCGCTTGGGCNCCTGCCGCATCCATTGCGTGATCGAACTTAGGCATGCCTTTGTGCGCTAGNGCGCCACCCACTACGATGCCGTCCCAGATNGCGTGCACATCCTCACCGGAGTAAAGGAGGTTTGGAATCGGGCCTACGGTACCTGCGCCGGGACCGTGACAGACTGCGCAGTAACGAGCAAAGAGTAGCTCCCCTTCGGCGCGCTGCTCTGCCGTATAGTCCATTTTTTGTGGCTCGGGCACATTCAGATAGGTGATTTGTGTTTCTGGAAGTTGCGCTTCACCACCTAACTTAAAGGTTAGGATTCGGCCTTCGGTCAGCACATTACCCTTATGCCGTGGCGCACCTGAAGTAAGTGCATAGGCACCCCCCCATCCCGCTACCACCGAAATGTATTGCTCGCCGTCAATAGCGTAACTCACCGGCGCGGCGATAATGCCCACATCAACGGGCGACTCCCAAACCAACTCGCCGCTGTCAGCGCGATAGGCTGCAAATTGGCCGTCCGCCCGGCCTTGAAAGACCAACCCGCCGGCAGTGGACAGTAAACCGCCATTCCAAGTGGTGGCGTGTTCAACACGCCAAACTTCTTTTTGCGATACCGGATCCCAAGCAGCTAGGAAGCCGCGAATGCTCTGCAGATTATCAATTAGCTCGGCAGGGTCGGCAGTGGGGATGGTTTCCTTAAAGTCGGTACCGAGGTTCCAATCTTTGGGGGAATGCTTGAATGCATTGTCTTGTGCATAGTCAAAGCGCAAGTCTAATGCGGGTATGTACACCAAGCCGGTTTCCGGATGATAGGTCATCGGATGCCAATTGTGCCCACCCAGCGGACCTGGTTTTACCCGCTTGCTGTCGTTNGCGTAATTTCCCGCTGGGCTTTCTACCGGTCGTCCGGTTTCTGGATCAACATGGGTTGCCCAGTTCATTGGCACATAGGCCTCGGCAGAGATGAAGTCGCCATTAGTTCGATCCAGCACGTAGAAGAAGCCATTTTTCGGTGCTTGCATGATGACTTTTCGAGGTTCGTCGTTGATCTCGATATCAGCAAGGATCATGTGTTGGGTCGCCGTGTAGTCCCAAGTATCGCCGGGCGTTGTTTGATAGTG
The DNA here is from genome assembly GCA_002690405.1 of Gammaproteobacteria bacterium. Taxonomy (GTDB): domain Bacteria; phylum Pseudomonadota; class Gammaproteobacteria; order Pseudomonadales; family Azotimanducaceae; genus UBA4421. The sequence continues at coordinate 20,220 of NZEI01000039.1, read as the reverse complement.
CCAGACGTACTCACCGGTATCCGGGTTCAAGGCGACGATAGAGGAAAGATATAAATTGTCGCCGCCGCCGGGGCTTCTGATGTATCTGTTCCACGGCGCACCATTGCCGGTGCCGATATATAACAGGTTTAACTCGGGGTCGAATGCCATGGAATCCCAAGCGGTGCCGCCGCCCCCAACTTTCCACCATTCACCACCAATCCATGTTTTGGCCGCTTCGCGCATTGCGTCAGATTCGAAGCCATCGGCCGGATTGCCGGGTACCGTATAAAAGCGCCATTCTTCGGCGCCGGTTTCGGTGTTGTAGGCCGTGACGTAGCCGCGTACCCCATATTCCGAACCGCCATTACCAATGACCACTTTGTCTTTAACGATGCGTGGCGCCCCGGTTATGGTGTAAGGACGATCGGGTAAGAGGGTATTGATGTCCCAAACGGGCTCACCGGTCGCCGCATCTAAGGCGATCAAACGGCCGTCGATGGTGCCAACGTAGATCTTGCCCTTCCATGCCGCCACGCCGCGATTCACTACGTCACAGCAAGCGTAACGTGCCCATTCGCGATCGACCTGCGGATCGAATTCCCACAGCAATTCGCCGGTTTTTGCATCGTGGGCCCAAACCATGGACCAGGCCCCAGAGTTGAACATCACGCCATCCACGACGATGGGGGTAGATTCTAAGCCGCGCTTGGTTCCGGTATTCCAATACCAGGCTAGACTTAGGTCGTTGACGGTTTCCAAATTGATTTGGTCCAGCGGGCTGTGGCGTTGCTCATCATAAGTGCGGCCATTGGATAGCCAATTGCTGGCTTCGCCGCGAATAATGCTCTCGCCATTAATGCTTGATGCAGCATTGCTGGTAACTGTGCTTGCCGCTGCTGGACTCTCTGAAGTGTTGTCTTCAGCTGCACCACAGCCGACTAACAACGCTACGCAGACAGTTAGCACGCTAACGCGCGCCAACCGTAATGATCTGGTTTTGTGCAACACAACCCCCTCCATTTTTAGTTTTCCTCGAATCGGAGTGTACCTATGGGGCGTTCCTAGGCATAGCCACTATTGTTACCCGAGTGTGGACATGATTTGGATGCAAGCGTGCGTTATGGCAGCCATTAACCGTCTATGGACGGTCGNTGTCTTTGGGTTTTAACGCTGCCGCGCTGTTTCTTTTTATCAACGCGACGGCGTTTGGAGGCAGCTGTTGGCTTAGTCGCCTGGCGCTGCTTTGGTNCGTGATATGCGGCGGTGATGAGCTTTTCAACTCGACGCACCGCCGCCTCTTTATTTTGCAGCTGCGAGCGGTGGCTACTCGCTTGCACGATAAGCTCGCGCGCTTTGTTNATGCGGCCTGACTGTTGTGCCAGTAGGCGCCTCATGACGCCGGGGGGTAACCCCAGTTTCGCCAATGGCACCCGCAATTCCACAGTGGTGGCGGTCTTGTTGACGTGTTGACCTCCGGGGCCAGATCCCAGCACAAAGCGAAATTCACAAACCTTAGTTGGCAGGATGTAGCTGTGCATTATGAATGGCGCTATTCGACTTAGGTGTTACTTTGCAGCCACCCGATCGAATACCCTGCGAAAGGTAAGTTTCTTGGCTTTTTTGTGCTTGATCGCTACTTCAACTANTAGGCGGCCATCTTTGCGCATGGACCACTTCTTACTGACGCTGCGCTCAGAGGTTTTATACTTCTGCTGCAGGCGTTTCCGACTCCATTTGCTGTCGCGACCGCGATAGTGACCNNCACGCAGGATTTCCCGCTGTTCTTGTGGATCTAGATCCGGGTAAAAGAGTTCCACAAGATTNTCGCGAGTGGAAATTGTCATNGTTTTACAGCGCAAAACCTCCGGCTGTTTGGCGGTGAGCGGCGAATGGCCGCTACGGGTGCTGGCGCCGCCGCCAGGTAGTGGAATACCCATTACTGAAATCTGCGCGCGNCCAGCGGTAGGGATTTTGATAGTTTTTTCGTCCAGATCATCGCGTAACAGCTCGGTCTCTGCCTGATTCAAGGCCCAAGTGCCGACAAATTCAGGCGACTGTTTGGCTATGGCGTCGACGCTGCTCGTGCAGAACAGTACCGCCATCAATGGGATTGTGAATTTACGTTGGAGAATTGCGAGGTAATTAAATGTCATGGACTAATTCTGTGCGCTTGCTGGTGNTGGTGCAATTGTTCNGTGACGGTGGTTTTTGTCCCAAGNGGTTAGAACGTTCTACAATGTAGAGNTTATCCGGCGCCTGATAATTCATGGAAAAAGACGTATGAAAGAATTGACGAGAGCGGTGTTGATTGAGCAGCTANTGGCATGGCAGGCCGAGCAATTAGCCAGCGAAGCAATGTGGCTTTGGGCTTTAGAGCAGCGGGCTGAGTGCAAACCCAGTGACACNGCCGTGCGTGATGCTNTAGATATGCTGTGCGCGATTCCAGAAGATTTGTTGTTGCCGGAAGACGCTGAAGTCATGCTCGATGCTTTGCACAACCCGCTCGANCAAGCGGATCTTTCGTCGAATCTGNTGTGGAATTATGCCGATATGATCGATCAGAACGGTCGGCGCCAAGCGCTTATCGACGACCCGTTTTACGGTCCGTATTGCGGCAATTGACGCTCGCCGCCAGGTTTTCGTGATGAGTGACAAACTGACGGAACTCCTAGACCTGCTGGAGCTCGAGCAAATCGATCAAAGTATTTTTCGTGCTCGCCATCCGGCCAGTCGAACAAAACGCTTGTTTGGTGGTCAGATCATGGCTCAAGCGCTTATGGCGGCCCAGCACACGGTGGAGCCAGAGCGCTGTATTCATTCTTTGCATGGCTACTTTCTGCGACCAGGAACGCCGAAAGTGCCGGCAATAATCCGNGTTGAGCGAACCCGCGATGGCGGNTCATTTTCTACCCGTCGAGTATTGGTGACACAGAATGGCGAGATCATATTCAGTATGGATGCGTCTTTTCAAAGGCCACAGGAGGGGCTCAGCCACCAAACGCCAATGCCCGACTTAGAGCCGCCGCCGGCAGAGAAAATACCGGGCGAATTGTTGGAGGGTGCGTTCATAACTTGGCGTCACGAATTTCGCAGATTGCAGTCGGAAACGCCTCAGCCGCCAGAGCAGTTTATTTGGTTCAAAGTTACCGGCGAAGTGCCAGTTGATCCGGCACTGCACGCCTGCCTATTGGTCTATGAGTCGGATACTGCGCTGCTGGGCACTGCGCGGCTCCCGCACCGTGGGCGCTTTCAGCGCGATCAAATGCAGGTGGCCAGTCTTGATCATGCGATGTGGTTTCACCGGCCATGTGAGATCAATCAATGGCTCTTATACGCAGTGGATTCGCCCAGCACTGGTGCTGCGCGCGGGTTCACCCGCGGCAACATTTTTAGCGCAGACGGTACCTTAGTTGCGTCTACTGTACAGGAAGGACTGATCCGGGTACCCGGATACGACCCCTGAGATCACAGCGCGTCGACNAGGTTGCGTAACTTATCGCATTGCGCAACCCGTTCTTTGGCATCTGNTCCGATGAAGCTGACGTTCAGTGCGTTGACGCCAGATTCCTGCAGCGCGTGGAGACGCTCGCGCACAAATCCCTCGTCGCCGATGAGCGCGCTTTTTGCTAGATAATCTTCTGGAATCGCCGCTGCGGCCTCATCTTTGCGGCCAGCCAAATACAAATCCTGAATTTGCTTGGCCTCCGCAGCATAGCCACTCTGGGAGAAAATATCGTTATAGAAATTCTTAGAACGCGCTCCCATGCCGCCGATGTACAGGGCCGCCCCGGCTCTTGCTCGCTCTCGATGATGCTCCATGCCCGGGCCGATGGCGACGGAGCCGCCGGCAAATACCTCCAATGGTGCGCGATTGGGATCGCGTAGCGCGTTGCCCTTACTTAGGGCGTCGCCCCAAACTGCCTGGGCTGCTTCAGGAGTATAAAAAGCCGGTAGCCAGGCATCGGCAAGTTCCGCTGTAGCAGCGACACTGGCCGGACCCAAGGAGGCGATGGCGATCGGAATTTCATCGCGGACCGGATGATTGATAAGTTTTAGCGGTTTACCCAAGCCAGTGCCTTGGTCTTGGGGTAGCGGAATTTGATAGTGGTCGCCCATGTGTTGCACTCGCTCGCGGCGCCAAACTTGGCGGCAGATTTCGATCACTTCGCGCGTTCGTGCAACTGGCGCGGTATACGGCACGCCGTGGAATCCCTCTATAACTTGCGGCCCGGATGCTCCCAATCCGAGCATTGCGCGTCCGTCGGAGAGGTAATCGATGCCTGCCGCTGTCATGGCGAGGAGGCTCGGCGTGCGGGTATAAATAGGCAAAATGCCAGAGGCGATGGTGACCCGTTCTGTTTCAGCAGCGATATAGCCCATGGCGCTCGGCGCGTCGAATGAATAGGCCTCGGGCACCCAAACTACGTCCAACCCCGCTTTTTCCAAAGCTTTAACTTCGGCGACGGCTTCTTTAAAGCCGCCGGCATAACTCAACAAAGTCGCAATGCGCATAATAATTCCCCTTATGATTGAATGCGGTGCGTGGATGCATGATCGCTACTTAAACACAGTATAGTGGCATCTATGCGGTAAGGTCTTGTTATGCGCGAGATCGGCAGGAGGTCGGCGTTGATGGAATTTTCGCTAGCGTGTTGTGCGCGCAACCTTGGACTCGGCCCGAATATAAAGGAACAACTTAATGGCCCAAGTTAAGCGGATAGTGCTGGCGCTGTGCGTGAGTTTAAGTATCACCACCGCGGCTAATGCAAAGACCATAGATGACTATGCTAACGAAGCGGTTGAGCGACTTTCTGCCTACCTGCAAATTGATACCATCAATCCGCCGGGTAACGAGTCTCGAGGTGTCCGCTACATTAGTTCGCTACTCGACGCTGCCGGCATTGCCTATGAAACGGCAGAGTCTGCGCCTGGGCGTGGCAATCTCTGGGCGCGCATACCCGGCACCGCGGCGGCCGGAGAAGATAAGCAACCCGCCCTTATCCTGTTGCATCATATTGACGTCGTGCCTGCTAGCCGAAAATATTGGAGCTTTGAACCACTGTCCGGCGATGTAGCGGACGGCTTTGTATATGGGCGCGGTGCCATCGATACGAAAGGCCTAGGTATTGCTCAGCTGCAAGCTTTCTTAGCCTTGGCCGCTAGCGGTGCGGAACTAAATCGGGATGTTATTTTACTTGCTACAGCGGACGAAGAAGCCGGTGGCTTTTTCGGTGTGGGCTGGCTGATTGAGAACCGCCCCGAGCTTTTTTCTGATGTCGGCTATGTCTTGAATGAGGGAGGCTCGGGCCGTGTATTTGGTGATCAAATCGCGGTCTTAGTCGAGGTGACACAAAAAGTGCCATTGTGGCTGCGGCTCACTGCTACAGGCCGCCCCGGTCATGGCTCAGCGCCGCAAATGCAGACTTCAGTGACACGACTTGTCCGCGGCCTCAAGCGCATTAGTGAAACCGAGTTCCCGGTGCGTGTAATTGAGCCGGTCGCCATAATGTTCGAGGGCTTGGCGCCCTATCAACTCGCGATTGGTCAGCCTGCTGCGCCGAATATCCGCGATGCGGTAAACGACAGCGATTATTTGCTAGAAATGAAATTGCGTAATCCGGGTGGCCATGCGCTGTTGCGTAATACCTGTTCGATTACCACGTTACAGGGCAGCTCAAAAATAAATGTGGTTCCGGCTGAAGCCCATGCTGAATTAGATTGTCGGCTCTTGCCTGATCAGGATCCCGAAGCGTTTCTGCGGGAGTTAGCGGCAATCATCAACGACCCGCGCATAACGATTGATAAAATTATGGGCTTTACTCCAGCGGTTAGTAGAACGGATACACCATTGTTTCAGGTGCTTGAAAACGTCGCGGACGAATTTTTTGGTGCCACAGTGATTCCAACTGTAGCGGGCGGTTTTACCGATTCGCACTTTTTCCGGGATCTTGGCATCACCAGTTATGGTTATTCGCCGTTTGCTTTTGCACCCAGAGAATTTAGTGGTGTGCATGGTAACGACGAGCGGCTTGCGGTGGAGCAACTGCGACGCGGAGTCAAAATCTATTACACCGTGCTGCAGCAATTTACTGCGCGCCGTTAACGCCAACTCAGAGATTTTAATAAGGATACGGGAATGGACATTAAAGCTACCGCACTAGATTTCACGCCTATGCACGAGCGGATGGACGCTTACATAGAGCAAAATATCCTGTCTTGCTGCGCCACCTTGGTAATGCAGGGACAGGAAATTATCGACTATAAAACCTTCGGTTATATGGATTTGGAGAGTAAGGAGCCGTTACGTGCCGATGCCATTTACCGAATGTATTCCAACACCAAATTGGTTACCTCGGTGGCATTGATGATGCTGCACGAAGAGGGCCTATTTGATTTGGACGATCCGCTGGCTAAATACATGCCGCAATTTGATGGCCTATCGGTCCTCAAACCTGACGCCCAGAGCGCAGAGGATGTGGTTCCAGCTCAACAGATGGTCTTGATTCGGCATATTTTGAGCCATAGTGCTGGATTCTCTTATGGCTTTATCGAGCCTAATTCAGTCATCGACCAGGCTTATTTGCAGGGCGGGCTGAATGTTTTGGCTGACTCCAGTATTGATCTAGAAGAGTTTTGTGACCGCGTTGCACGTTTGCCACTGGCCTATGAACCAGGAGCAAGCTGGCGTTACTCGGTAGCCACGGATGTTTGTGCGCGCCTAGTCGAAGTGCTGTCTGGGCAAAAGTTTGATGAATTTCTGCAGCAGAGGATCTTTGCGCCGCTGGGAATGGTCGATACTGGGTTCTGGGTACCGCCTGAAAAAACCGACCGCTTTATCACACAATACGCACCGACAGATTTACTTGACCCGATGAAACCGGGCTTGGTTAAAGCAGACGACCCGGTTAACGGCCAGTACAACAAACTGCGACGGTTACTGAGTGGTGGCGGTGGTTTGGTTTCAACGGTTGCCGATTATGTGAAATTTCTGCAAATGATCGTAGGCGGTGGCGCATACGGAAGCGTGCGTTTGCTGCAGCCTGCCACCCTCGAGGCGATGCGCCAAAATCAATTAGCCCCAGGAGTTAATGTGGCCTTTCCGATGTGGTCAATGCCCGGGACCACCTTCGGCCTGGGCTTTGCTCTAAAGCAAACCCCGCAGGCAACAGAACCGCCCGCATCCCAAGATGAATATCATTGGGGCGGTATGGCGGGCACTCACAGTTGGATGGCGCCTAATGCCGGCATCACTGGATTCTGCCTGACCCAACGGATGCCGGGTTTTTGGCATCCATTTAGTCACGAATTCAAGGCCCACGCATATGCTATTGCAGGGTCATAACGGATAAGTCTTGCCGGTTACCGCTGGCGGGTGGCGCGAATCGTGGCCTGCAGGCGGTCGGCTATAGACACTGCAGTGCTGGCGACCAGCGCCCAACTGAACATAGGAATGATGCTTTGCAGCCAAGCCGACTCTAAAAGGCGACTGCCAACGGCGCTGCAGACCAGTACAAAATAACCAATGCCGTTGGCGCGACCGAGGGCGCTGCTGCGCAATGCATGGCCGGTTAGAACCCGCGAATCCAGGCTATATTGGATGAACGCGACGGGTATCAGCCACACCAACCAAAAACTTATGAATTCGGACTGGGCTAAAGCGAAGCAGCTGGTGGTGACCAAGATGGCGTCGGTGGCGTGATCGAAAAAGCCGCCCAGGGGGCTGGTATTACCTTGCTTGCGAGCGACTTTGCCGTCGAAAATATCGCTTAGTACAGCGACGAACAGGCAAACCGATGCCCACAGCCACGACTCACTGCGAATTAGAAGGTACAGGGGTAAGCAAAGCAGTAGGCGGGTTAGGGTCAGGACATTCGCCCAAGTCAAAACGCCGCTGGCACGCATGGGCCTTACTCGGGCTCAGGGTTTAGGCGGTAAATTACACCATTGGTCTCTTCGCTCTCGTCTAGATAAAAATCATACTTGAGCGAGTATTTCTCCAGCACTTCGGCAATTTCCTCTGGGTCAGCGACACGCTGCGCCGCGCCTGCGTATAAATTGCCCTCGATGCCTAAGATAATGGTTGGGTCTTTATCAAGGTTGGTTGCCCAGTTTGTAGCTTGGTCACTAGAGGCAACGTAAAAATTTTCGCCGATGCTGACGCCCCACAGGGTAACCGAGTAAGGGTCGGCTGAATTGGTTTGTAAGAGCACGTTTTCGCAATCATCCGCAAATGCCCATTCTTGCGGCCAGGGCTGTTGATTACCCTCCAGCGCCCCCCCTGCGATCGGGCCTATGGGGCCGGAACAGGCAGCGGTTGCAAAAACGCAAATCAAAAAACCAACGTTGAAAGACCAAGTGCGCATTGTTGAATGACTATCCAGGTGGGAGCAGTGACAGAATAAGCTTAAAACAGAAACGGATCATACTTAAAATAACTCGCAGGTCGAGTTGTCATGTCCAGCAGCTCAGCTGTTGCATAGACGCTATCCTCGACTTTTTTGCGAAACCTAGGAGTAATTCATGCACAAGGCAGATGCGCAACAATGGCTGGTTACCGGCGCAAACGGCAATCTGGGTCGGCGGTTTATTGCGGCGACCCTCAGCGCCACTCAGGATCGCATTTGCGCCGTCGTGCGCAGCGATCGCGCGGCCAAGCAGTTGGCGGCTATCGAATTAACAGCTGAGCAGAGTGCGCGGCTGGATGTGGCGGTATTGGATTACACAGATCAGGCGGCGTTGTTGGAGGCTGCTCAAGGGTGTACCCGAGCGCTGCACTTGGTTGGCATTTTAAAGGCGACNAAGTCGGCCACTTACGCTGAGGCCCACGAAGCGAGTGCCGGGGTAATGGCGAAAGTGTGCGATGNATCCAGTATTGAACATCTCACTTATTTATCGATATTGGGTTCACGTGCGGTTTCTTCTAATGCCTGTTTGGCTTCGAAAGGCCGTGCTGAAGAAATTCTATTGAGTGCCAGCACTCCTACCTGTGTGCTACGCGTGCCCATGGTGCTGGGAGAAGGCGATTACGCCAGCGGTGCTNTGTTGAGGCGGGCAGCACAAGCGCGTAGCTTTGCGTTTCGCCCAGCGAGTTTAGAGCAGCCAATTTATGCCGGTGATGTGATCACGGCTATCGGCCAAGCAGCAACGCTGAAGTACGCNGGCGGCCTGGATCTCGCAGGAGCGGAATCCCTCAGCCGCAGGGCGTTATTGCAGCGCGCGGCACAAAGCATGGGTCAAAGTACGTCGGTNGTGGGATTGCCGATTGCCCTTGGTTACGCCCTGGCTGCAGTGATGCAGACGTTATTGGCGAACCCGCCCTTAACCACTGCCATGTTGGGTGTTCTTGATCATGACGACGCCATTGATCCTGCACCGGCGCTGCAGGCGCTGCAAATGCCGGCGCTTTGTAGCGTCGATACAACCCTTACNAAGCTACTCGNGGCTAACGCAAACGTTTAGCTAAAAAAGGCAGACTGACATCAAGACGGTGATCGATACCGGAATGGGTACCGTCGAATTCCTCATAATGATGCTTGATATCGGCCTGAAGCATTGCTTGTGACAGCTGTCGGCTCCCATAGTGAATATGAAACTGGTCTCGGTGACCGCAATCCATGAATAAACCGCGTAGTTTTTTCAAATTGGGTGCATAGCGCTTTATCTGATTAATTGGATCGTGCTTNAACCAAACGCGCCAGCGCTCAGGAATCAGCTGACCCGATTGCAGGTCGAAAGGCAGGCGAAAGCCGTTCTTTGCTTCCGGATCTGGGTCATAGCTTGCTGCCATCCCCAGAAGCATTAGCGCCATCATCTCATCGCCACTAAGACGCTCGGCGCCACCGCGGGGCCGCGACCAGACGCTATTTAAAAAGCGCTCCACTCGGCCATCGTCCTCGCCCAATCCACTGGCCTGGCGCAGACTAGTGGCGCGCGACTTGCCGCGTGGTGCATCACTATAACGTTGCAGATGGGTCAGCACTCCGGGCCAGTCGCTGCGATAAACAAAGTCGAAGTAAGCGTCGCCACTNTGATTAGCTACGCCACCCCAGAGTTTTGGGTAGTGCATTGCCAACATCAGTGACCCATAGCCGCCTGATGATTTGCCGAAGCAACCACGATGCTCGCGTGCTGCCTTAGTGCGAAATTCTTNNTCAATCAATGGCACCAATTCGGTGTTGATGTAATCTGCATAATTACCGATGGCGCTGGAATTGATGTATTGAGTGCCACCGAATGCGGTAAAACAGTCAGGGAATACGACGATAGTAGGCGCCATCTCATTGCTGCTGATCAGGCGCTCCAACCGCTCCACTAGGTTTTCCTCGAAGCCCTTCCAATTCAGTTGACCGGGCCCAGCACCGGTAAATCCCGCCAGACTGTACAGCACGGCGAAGCGGCGATTTTTGCGTTGGCGATTGTAATAGGCCTGGGGTATGTAGACATTGATCGGACGCCGACTCGGGTCGCCCAGTGGATTGTTCGCTAATACTGACGAGTCGTGTTGCAATGTGATCACGCGATTTTCAAGACTCGGTGCAGTTGCAGGTTGCTGAGAAGGCATAAAGACATCCGTGGCAATGGTTGTAGGACGGCCAATAGCTTAGTGGTTGCTGGTACCGCAAAAGGGCCATCGTTATAGTAGCCGACAGTCTACGGCTCAGCCGCCTCAGGGTTAAGGGTCGCAATGAAATGAATAGGAGCTTCAGCAAAAGGCNATGACCAGATCACTGCTTTGGATTGTTTGTTGGTGTATGCCGTGGGGAGCTGTCTTCGCCAACGAAGTGGGTAATGCCGACCGAGGCAAAAGTCTTTATCCCGTATGCACCGCCTGCCACGGTGTTTCGGGCGCTGGTAATCCGGCGATGAAGGCACCAAAAATTTCCGGTCAAATGTCTTGGTATGTGTTGCGGCAGNTAGAGTTGTTTCAACAGGGTGCTCGCGGTGCAGCCTCAGGTGATATGCAAGGCATGCAAATGGCAGCNATGTCCAGAGGCCCGCAATTGCGGGACGAGCAGGCTCTAGCAGACCTAGTAGCGTATATAGGCACGTTTCGAGATCAGGCGCCAAAGCCCACCATCACGGGGGATAGTGAAGCTGGGAAGAAGCTTTATGCCACGTGCGCCAGTTGCCATGGCGATCAAGGCGAAGGAATTGAGGCGATGGCCGCGCCCCGGCTCGCCCGCCAGAGCGATTGGTATTTATTGGCGCAGCTGCAGAAATTCAAAATAGGCCAGCGCGGCTACCATGACGCGGATCACGGCGGCAGACAAATGCGCAGCATGATCATGACGCTGCCGACCGAACAGGCAATGCGCGACGTGGTCGCTTACATCAACACCCTGCCTTAGTGACGTGAGCGGACGTCTGCAAATAAACCTCGCTGCTGTAGCGCACAATTATCGCGTGTTGCAGGCCGGCAATGGGCAAAACTTAGCCGCGGTGGTCAAGGCCGATGCCTATGGTCTAGGCGCTAATGAAGTCGCCACAGCGCTGTGGGCTGAGGGGTGTCGTGAGTTTTTTGTCGCTCAGGCTGCCGAGGGTGTGGCATTGCGCAGTGTCTTGCCGGAGGCGCAGATATACGTTTTAGAGGGCGTATCTTCATCGTCCTTAGCCACGCTACGCACGCAAAATTTATGTCCAGTGCTGAACAGTNTTGATCAGTGTGTTTTATGGAGTCCAAGTGATTTACCAGCGGCGCTGCAACTTGATACTGGCATGGCAAGGCTTGGATTGAGCGCCGAGGAAATCGCCTTGGTGTTGCGGGATCATGCGATAGATGTGCGCCTGTTACTGAGCCATTTTGCGCGAGCGGATGAGCTTGAGCATGACTTTACTCAGGCACAAACCGATCGCGTAATGGTTGTTTATACCGAGCTTCTGCAGCGTTGGCCCGAATTACGCTTGAGTTTGCATAACTCAGCAGCTTGCATAGGTGGTGCATCGTTGCCGGCGGGGATTGAGCAGCTAGGTCGAGCGGGCATTGGTTTGTATGGCGGTAATCCGCTGGCCACTGGCCGCGCCGGTGATGTTGGGCTTCGGCCTGTCGCGAGTGTGTTTGGTCAGGTTTTGCAAGTGCGCAATCTCAAAGCAGGGATGCCTTTAGGGTATGGCGGCACCTATATAGCCACTGCCGACGAGCGAATTATGATTGTTGGGGTGGGTTACGCTGATGGCGTACCCAGATTACTGTCCAATCAAGGCCATGTTTTTGTGCAAGGCCAGCACTGTGCTATTCGCGGCCGCGTTAGCATGGATATGCTGCATGCAGATGCGTCTGAAGTTGACGTTGCAGTGGGTGATTGGGTCGAGGTTATGGGTGCAAATATTTGCGTTGACGATATTGCCGTTCAAGCTCAAACCATCCCCTACGAAGTGCTCACTGGGCTGGGCAAGCGTTTACATAGGGTATACCTTAACGACTCGGAAGCAGGGCGGTAGATGCACTAGCGCACGCAGCGCAAGATTAGCGAGGGGGGAACAATGAGCGAGTCGAGCAATAGCAAGGTAAATCCAGGTGGTGTACTGGCCGGCAAGGTGGCCGTGGTAACTGGTGCCAGTAGAGGCATTGGTGATGCCATCGCGCGGCGATTTGCCATGGAGGGGGCCAAGGTTGTTGTTTCGGCACGCACCGTGGATAGTGGTGAGCATTACTTGCCCGGAACCATTAATGAAACCGTGGCGGCGATTCGCGCAGCAGGAGGCGAAGCCCTAGGGGTTAAGGCTGATCTGGCAGCGGCGGAAGATCGCGAGCGGTTAATCGCTGCTGCTGAGGCGGAGTTCGGTCCGGTTGATATTTTAGTCAACAATGCGGCCATCACGTACTTTATTCCCGTGGCAGATTTTCCTGAGAAACGCTTTCGACTTATGACGGATGTGCAGGTATGGGCACCATTTGAGTTAGCACAACGTGTGCTTCCCGGGATGCAGGAAAAAGGTTCGGGTTGGATCCTCAACATATCCTCCCACGCGGCGATTCATCCAGAAAAAACACTTTCCGGGCGTGGCGGTACCGTTTATGGCATGTGTAAGGCCGCATTGGAGCGCTTTACCACGGGCCTGGCGCAAGAGACCTACGATCAGGGGATTGGCGTGAACGTCATTTCGCCTGGGCTGGTGGCAACGCCAGGCGTTATGCACCATAAGTTAATTAATTCCGAGAATGAGGATCGAGTAACACCAGTCGAGCATATGGCTGAGGCCTGCTTAAGATTGTGCCACGGTGATCCCCAAGCGCTGACTGGCCGCATTGACTACGCGGACGAAGTGATGCAGGAGTTCGACCTGCAGGCCGCCGAATTGATATAGCGAAAAAATTCAGGAGTCAGACTATGACTTACATCACTCCACGTGCCGGATCAGAAAGCCTTAACCTGCATAACGAATTTGCACCGGATTCCATTGAAGCGAAAGATCTGCGCACGCTGTTGCATCCATCGACAAACTTAAAACAGCACAGCCAGCAGGGCCCTGTAGTACACGAGCGGGCCGAAGGGGTTTACCTTTGGGACAACAAGGGCAAGCAATATCTCGAGGGCATGGCCGGGTTGTGGTGCACGGCTTTGGGGTATGGGAATGAGGAGCTTGCGCGGGTTGCCGAAGAGCAGATGCGCAAAATGAGTTATTCCCAGTTATTCGCCGGACGTACCAACGAGCCCTCAGTGATGTTGGCAGAGCGCTTAATCGAGATGGCCCCAATGGATGGTGGGCGGGTATTTTTCGGCTTATCTGGCAGTGATGCCAATGACACCCAGATTAAGCTGCTGTGGTATTACAATAATGCGATCGGCCGGCCGGAAAAGAAAAAAATAATCAGTCGTAAGCGCGGTTACCACGGCATCACTGTCGCCAGCGGCTCGCTTACCGGCATTCCCACCTTCCATAAAGAGTTTGATTTACCCCTACCGGGCATCATGCATGTGACCTGCCCTCACTACTACAGTGAAGGTATGGTTGGCGAATCCGAAGCGCAGTTTGTTGACAGGTTGCTAGCCGAACTTGAGCAATTGATTTTGCAAGAAGGTCCGGAGACCATTGCGGCCTTTATCGCCGAGCCGATCCAGGGCGCTGGTGGCGTGGTGGTGCCCCCCAAAGACTATCTGCCGCGGGTAGCGCAACTGCTGCAAAAGCACGACATCATATTTATTGATGATGAAGTAATTTGTGGTTTTGGGCGTACCGGTCAGCCCTTCGGCGCTCAGACATTTGGTGTTCGTCCAACTACCATGAGTCTGGCGAAAGCATTGTCTTCTGCCTACTTGCCGATCAGTGCCGTGTTGTTGCCGGAGTATATGCACGACGCCTTTGCCAGCCGTTCTGATGAATTGGGTAATTTCGGCCATGGCTTTACCTACTCTGGGCATCCGGTATGTGCGGCGGTGGCGTTGCGGAACCTCGAAATTATGGACGAAATGGACCTGTACACCCACGCGGGCAAAGTTGGGCAAGTTTTCCAACAGCGGCTGCGTGAGTTCTCCGACCATCCATTGGTAGGTGAGGTGCGCGGTGCAGGTCTGATTGCCGCGGTAGAGCTTGTAAAGCAAAAGCAGCCGCGTACCCCGTTTGAATTGTCAGCGGGTGTAGGCGCGTACTGTGCCGCAGCGTGTCATGATGCGGGCGTTATTTTGCGTAATCTCGGTGACAGTGTCGCTTTCTGCCCGCCCCTAGTGATTACTGAAGATCAGATAGATGAGTTGATAAGTAAGTTTGCGATTGGCTTGGACGCGACACTAGAGTGGGCGAGCAAGAGCCATTTGATCTAAGGCCCAGCACAATCTGGAAGCCAACCGGCTCAACAGGATCAAGAATGACAATGTTTAGCAACGTCCGTATTGCCGTGATCACCCTACTGTTCAGTGGAAACGCTTGGGCATTAGAGTGCGCTAGCGTCCCCAATACAGAAAAATTTTTCCCGCCAAGCTGGGGTATTGATGTAGCGAATACCCGCTACGTGACCCCCGAAAATAGTCAAATAACCGCGGACAATGCGCACCAGTTGCAGCTTAAGTGGGCCTACGGACTGAACACCCAGGCACCAAGGTTTTATCCGCTGGTTACCGCAGATACGATTTATATCGGCGATGGTGAAAACGGTCTGGTGGCCCTAGACCGCGAGCGCGGCTGTGTGCGGTGGCGGAATACAGATGCTGCCGGCGGTGCTGCCAGCAGCATTGTTGCTGCGCAAACCAGTTTTGGACCGACTCTATTCTTTGCGCATAGAGAAAAAGGTGTTTTTGCGATTCATGCCGCAAGCGGTAAAACGCTCTGGCAGCGCGGCACCGACAGCGAGCCGCTGCCGTTGTACTCCGGATCACCGCTGGTTGCCGATGGGGTAATTTATGTCCCGATTTCCAGCCAGGAAATTGGTTTAAGTATGTTGCCCTTCTACGGATGTTGTACCACCAGCGGCGGTATGGCCGCGCTTGATGCCGAAACCGGCGAGCAGCTTTGGTACCTCCCGACCATCGAAGAAGCGGCGCAAGTAACCGGTAGGCAGTTACTGTTCGTGCAAAAGTGGGGACCAAGCGGAGCGCCGGTGTGGAGCGCACCGACTTTGGATCGTCGGCGCGGCCTGCTTTTCTATGGCACTGGTGAAAATTATTCGGCTCCGGCGACCGCTACCAGCGACGCTATTTTTGCGATAGACGCAAGCACTGGTCAGCGACGCTGGGTTAATCAATTTACCGCCAACGACACATTTAATATGGCGTGTGTTGCTGGCGGTCTCAACTGTCCAGAACAAGAGGGCCCAGACCTAGACTTTGGTGCGCCGCCACTGTTGGCGCAAGATAGTCAGGGCCGCGAATTGCTCTTTGTTGCGCAAAAGTCAGGTGCTGTAAGCGCCCTTGACCCAGCAACTGGTGAGCGTGCCTGGAGCCAAAAGTTTGGTCGCGGTGGATATCTGGGCGGTATTCATTGGGGTCTGGCAGCGGATATCCAGCGGGGTTTACTTTATGTGCCAGTCAGCGACTACCCTGCAGGTCTAGATCTTACGGCTGCTCCGACCCCCGGATTGTATGCGCTAAGTCTTGATGACGGATCGGTACAGTGGTTTGCGGCCAAGGACTTTAGTGAGCAAGCCCAAGCTAAGCTAGGTTTTTGGCCTGGGCTGTCGGCCGGAATAGTTGCGGCTGACGGCGTTGTTATTGCCGGCGATCTCGCCGGGCAATTAGAAGCCTATGATGCGCTGACCGGCGCTGTCTTGTGGCGCTACACAACAGCCCAACCTTTCACTACGGTCAACGGACTCGAGGCCAAGGGCGGCAGTATTGACTCACATGGTCCGCTGCTCGTTGATGATTTATTACTGGTTAGCTCCGGTTATTCTGGGGTTGGCATGAAGAGCGGCAATGCGTTCTTAGTTTTTCAATTAACTAAGCCTGCGGATGCTGCAGGGCCGGGAGCACGGTGATATGAATGCTACTGTTTGGCGCCGGGTGACGGCCGCTGCTATAGATTTCGTTATCGTACCCAGCGCGGCGATGATCGTTATGCTGATCACGGGTGCGCTAGAAAATGCCGAAGCATGGACAGATGGATTTCCTTGGCTCCGGGTGGTTCTGCTCGGGGTGGTTGGCTATTTGATGGTTAATGGAGTGCTGCTTTGGCGGTGCGGCCAAACCTTGGGCAAAAGGCTGGCAAAGATTAAAATCGTCGACCATGAATCAGGACAGGTGCCCGCCTTGTGGAAACTGATTGTTTTGCGAGCACCTTTTTTTCCACTTATGCATGCCACGTTGATTGGCTTTTGGTATCTGCTTGCGCTCGACCTGCTTATGGGTCTTCGCGGGGATCGACGATGCATCCACGACTGGGTCAGCGGTACCAAAGTAGTAGCGGTAGCGGGCGATAAAAACTAACGGATACGAAATATTATGAGCTTACCGGACTTTGATTTTGGTCTAGGCGAAACCATAGACGCGTTGCGCGACAGCGTGGCAGCCTTTTGTGCGCGTGAAATCTCACCGATGGCGGCGGAAATAGACCGCAGCAACAAGTTTCCTCGCGAGCTTTGGCCGAAGCTTGGCGAGTTAGGCGTTCTCGGCATGACGGTGGCCGAAACCTATGGAGGTGTGGATCTTGGATATCTGGCCCATACGGTAGTGATGGAAGAAATAAGCCGGGCTTCTGGCGCGGTTGGTTTGTCCTATGGTGCGCACTCGAACTTATGCGTTAACCAGTTGGCCCGTTTTGGTACGGATGCACAGAAACAAGCCTACCTACCAAGCTTGATCAGTGGCGAATTTGTTGGCGCGCTAGCGATGAGCGAACACAATTCGGGTTCCGATGTGGTCAGCATGGGCTTGCGGGCCCAGCAAGACGGCGACGACTATATTTTGAATGGCGGCAAGATGTGGATCACTAACGGTCCCCAAGCCGACGTGCTTGTTGTCTATGCTACAGTCGATCCAAGCTTGGGGTCGAAAGGCATCACAGCGTTCCTGATCGAAAAGTCACAGGTAGGTTTCAGTACGGGCACCAAGCTGGACAAATTGGGTATGCGTGGCTCCGATACTGCAGAATTGATTTTTGCCGACTGTCGGGTGCCAAAAACACAAATTCTCGGCCGTGTTGGTGAAGGCGTGCGTATTTTGATGAGCGGTCTCGACTATGAGCGAGTAGTACTGGCTGGCGGTCCGTTGGGCATCATGCGCGGATGCTTAGATCTGGTGGCGCCCTACCTTAAAGAACGTAAACAGTTTGGCCAGCCCATCGGCGAATTCCAACTTATGCAAGGCAAACTCGCTGACTTATACACTGAAACCAATGCAGCACGTGCCTATGTTTATGCGGTAGCTGGAGCCTGCGACAACGACAGAACCACCCGAATCGATGCAGCTGGCTGCATACTTTATGCTGCGGAGCGAGCTACTCAACACGCGCTCCAGGCCATTCAGGCACTGGGTGGTAATGGCTATATCAACGATTATCCTGCGGGCAGGCTGTTGCGGGATGCCAAGCTCTATGAAATCGGCGCCGGCACCAGTGAAATTCGGCGCATGTTAATCGGTCGCGAGTTATTCGACGCCGCGTAAGGGTAAGGCTATAATCCGCGCCCGAAGCGAGTCCGCTTCGGCAATCTGGTGGTGCCTGAAGCCACAGAGGTGCGCATTGCACGGATTTCGGCATCAGCAATAGCAGAGGTTCAAGGTTGTTCTTGGACACGCAAAAGTCAAAACAGTTAGCTAGGAGAACTCGATTGAGACGCCTTTTACTTACGGTCTCGGGATTAGCCGTTATTTTGAGTGTTTTTGCAGTGAACGCATTACCTCCAGGTACCGAAAAAGAAATTAGTGAACGCNTAAAGCCNGTAGGCAGTGTTGTACGATCAGCTGCCGCTGAAGCCGCTGTGGAAGAGGTGGCGGCGGGGCCATTAAGTGGTGAAGAGGTATACGACCAGTATTGCTCGGTATGCCATACNAGTGGTGTCGGCGGCGCGCCTTTGTTTGCCGACGCGGCAGCTTGGGCACCGCGCATCGCCAAAGGTATGGATGTGCTAATGGACAGCACGATCAACGGCATNAATGCCATGCCAGCGAAAGGTACTTGTATGAGCTGCTCTGACGATGAGCTTGCTGCTACCGTCACGTATATGCTGGATGCCGCNCAGTAGAATGGCTGATGGGGCGTAATTTGCGCCCNTGCCCTGCTATTGCTCAAAGGCTCGGAAAATCTGCACTAATACGGGGCATATGGCCATTATGATGGCNCCAAGATGAGGCATCAAAACGAATCATACCTGGTGNNCCCCGCTTAACCCCCTGATTTAATNNGAATTTAAATACTGGCACCGTTTTTGCCATAGAGGGCGGTGTGTGTCGAAGGGCTGTGGCCCANAATGACGCNATTCGCGANAATCCTTAGGAGAAACTATGAAAACAATGGCGAAAATCTTATCTGTAGCTACCGCAATGGCCGGTTCTGCTATGGTNCCNGTTGCTGCGCACGCAGACGTGTCCTACAACGTAGGGTTTGCATCGGAATACTACTACCGCGGCTTTTTCCAGAAGAGCTCATCAGCCAGCGCAGGCATCGACTTTGAAGAAGGCGGNTTTTATGCNGGCGCTTGGACCGCNGATGTNGGTGAGGGCCTCGAAGTAGACGGTTACTTGGGTTACGGCGTTGAAATGGGCGACGTATCTGCGAGCGTCGGCTTTACCGGTTATTACTACACTGGATCATTTGACAACACCTACGAAGAGATCAATTTTAACGCTGGTTACGGCCCACTTAGCCTTGAGTATTCTGTGGGTACATATGACGACCCGGCTGCCGAGCAAGATTATAGCTTCACGGCGCTGTCTGCAGATCTCGGCGCTGGATTTTCTGCGACCTATGGCAGCTTTGGCCAAGACTTTGCAGGCGCCTACTTTCAAGCGGACTACGGCTTTTCAGTGGCGGAGCTCGACTTTGGCGTGTCTTTAATCTTTCCAGATGACGACATCGCTGCAGAAGACGGCGAAGCAATCGTTCTCTCTGTTGGTAAAAGCTTCTAGTCTCTCCCCCCTCAGCTTTAACAACAGATCAAAAGGCCTCCTCGGAGGCCTTTTTTTATTGCAAAAATTCTTCGGATTATTTCAGGCCTTGATCCCAAGGCAGGGACCCAAACCCCAGCGCCTCAAACATGTGGGATTGGCTTATCTCATGTTGGGCCTCCAGATTAGCGATGTTGCGAGCGATCCGAGATACCTTTTGACAACTCCGCGCAGACGCTCAGCTTGTCTGAGCTTGCTCCAGGGCCGCTAATCTTTCCTCTAAGTCTTTTAACTGGGCTCGCATATTCTCAAGTAGCGCTACTTGGGCTTCGTAGTCTGCTTTGGCAACCAGTTCGAACTTGTCGAGCAACCCTTCGCGGAGGGTTTCAATTGCATGGCTAATGCTGTCGTCAACAGCGCCACCTGTATTCGGCATGCCGCCAATGCTTGAGTTGAGTTTGGTTTTAAGGTCCTCGCGCATCATGTCGAGCAATATTTTTAGGGATTGGGAAGATTGCATAACTACGCTACTCGCTATTCTTGAGTCCCAGTGTATGCGTTGCGCTTGCTGGTAGAAATATCAGAAATGCTGAAATGCCTGTCTTAGTCTGCTTACAGCTTGTAAGCAGGCACCCTCACCTAGCCCCAACCATGTTCCCGCCCGCGCTAATTTGACGCACCGGGCTAATACATGCGCACTATTTTAGCGCATACGTAATCTGTGCCAGCATCTGAATTCTTCTAAGCAATTGAAAAATCTGGGAAT
>NZEI01000117.1 GCA_002690405.1 Gammaproteobacteria bacterium | reverse complement strand
CTTACCGAGCAACAAATGCAGCCGCAATCCCATGGCTATCTGGCCATCTATAACATCAATAGCGAAGACGTTAGCGGCACTTTGGAAAATTTACGCAATATGCGGTCGTTGACTATGAGCGACGCATTAGACCTTTCGACTCTGCAAATCAGTATCTTTGCGGAACTGTAGAAACCTGACGATATTGCTATCTATCCATCAGCGATGTCGAAAATGCCACGATCCATAGTCGCTGCATCCAAGTCATAGCCGCTACGCCGCAAATAAGCTTTGCGCAACGGATAGTAGCCGATGGTCACCACCACCCAGACGGCTAGTGTGCCGATGACTGCCGGCGACAAATCTTGCGCCAAATAGTAAACGCCCACAAATACCGACAATTCCGAAACCACAAACAGTGTCCAAAGCCAAAACGGCGAAAAATTAAAAATCGACTTAGCGTATTGATCGGGAAATTCACGCGGAATCCGGGTGACGGCCCAGTAGACAAAGATCGCTGGCAAGGCAGCGGAAATGGTGGCCGCCCTGGCAATATCGCCAATATCGAGTCCGGCAATTAGAGGCACGATACCCACCACCAACATAATCGTCAGTATCCAGTGAGGCGCCTGAAAGCGATTCAAACGACCAACCCATTCCGGCAGCAAACGATCCCAACTGGCCACTAAAAACGTGCGCGGCAATTGAATGAATTGGGAATTAAGCGTGGTGCAAATCGCCAAACCTGCCCCAGCGATAAGGAAATAGGTCATCGCCCAGCCCGGCATAAATGCGCGGCCCGCTACTGTTAGCGGTTGGTCTACCATTTCGCGCCACCCCACTACGCCAACACTTGCGAGCGCCACAAGGGCATACAATCCCGCCACAGCAATGGTCGCCACCGTCATCACCAATGGAATCACCCGCGCAGGGTTATGCATCTCGCCACTCAGGCCAACAATCATGTATGCGCCACTGGTCGCGAACTTGAGCAAAAACACTGCCGTAATAAAGCCCGCTGCACCCGCCGGCAACCACGGCGACAGTAATTCTCTATCAATATTTGGCACCGCAAATCCCGCATAAAGGGCCAGTGCCGAGGTAAGTGCTAACACCAAAACCACCTGCACCTTGGCGGCCATACGCAGACCAAACAAATTGGCGAAAAATAACAACAGAATGACCACAACGCCCCATGCGTTTACCGACAACACTGGAAATAATGGATTGAGATATAGCCCAAAAGAACTGCCATAGAGACTCAGCGATACACTCGCGAGCAAAATAAGCAGCAACACAATGGACCCAAGCCAACCGCCGCTGAGACGAGAAGTCCACGTATAGTAGGCACCAACGGCGGGCACCACCGTGCCCGCCATCATGATCAACAGCGTTACCACCAAGACCAGTAAAGCCGACGCCAAATAAGCAAAGACCACTGAGGGTCCGGTCATGCCTATTGCAATACCCGTCAGGGCAATTACGCCGGCGCCAATAATTTGACCGACGGCAACGAAGAATACATCCCAAGCGCCAAGTACTCTTGGTAAAGCCCGCGCAGTCACGGTGCACCCCATAAATGAGTCAATGACAAGGAAGCAACTAACACCACAATTCGCCCTTTTCGCTGTTGATTTACGCTTACGCTAGAAACTTTCTACCAGCTCCAAGAACGTGCCATCCGGGTCTTTAAAACAGAAGAAGCTGCTACCGTGATCGGCACTAGACATCACTGTCGCGGGCTCAGACAGCACCTCGACGCCCTGAGCAACAAGAAATTCATAATCCGCCTGCAGATTACTGGTGCGCAGGGCAAGTCGAGCCAGACCAGGCCGGTGCAAATTCGGATACGGATCTGAATTATCCCGGGGACTCTGCCATTCTAGGAGATCGATCAACATAGGCGGTTCCGCATTCTGCAGCGCCATAATCGCACCGTTAACCTGATAGTCCTGCATACCTACCGCAGCGTTTACCGCAGAATTATTGGTTGCAGGCACCTTCCACACCTCAACAAATCCAAGCATTTCGTAAAACGCTTTAGAGCGCGCGTAATCGCGGCAATTGATATTGATGTGAACCATTCCAGTTATGTTCATGTCGATCCTTGGTATTGCAGTCGTTGGCGTTAGATAACCGTGTCAGCGTTGTCGATGACCATTTCGGTGCCATTTACGTGCTTTGACTCATCGCTAAGTAGATAAGCCACCATATGGGCAACGTCACGGGGTTCGCCAATGCCCATCGCTTTGCGCTTTTTCTCTGCGTTATCGTCAAGGTCGATATCCATGAGCTGTTTCACCGCGTTTTGGACCATGGGTGTATTAATGCTGCCCGGATGCACAGAATTACAACGAATACGCAACTTTGCGCGGCGGCAATGCACCGCGATCGCCTTCGTCATCGCTCGAATGCCACCCTTAGCCGCAGAGTAGGCCAAATAATCCGGGATACCAACGAGGGCTGCCGTGGAGGACATATTCACGATCGATCCACCCCCCGACTCTTTCATTAATTTTATGGCGGCCTGACAACCGAAATAGGTGCCGTCTAAATGAATGGCTAAAGTTTTACGCCACATATCAGTGGTAGTGGTCTCTATGTCGGCTATGGGGGCGATGCCCGCATTGTTGACAATTCCATCCAAACGACCGTACTCAGCTTTGACGGCGTCCATAATCTCCGCCCAGCGCAGCTCATCAGCAACGTCCTGAGGCAGAAACATGGCGCCAAATTGTGCCGCCAACTCAGATCCGCGATCCGCCTCTATATCTGTCATGATCACCTGGGCGCCTTGCTCAATCAGCACCTGTGCATCAGCCAAACCCAATCCAGAAGCTGCACCGGTTACCAATACCACTTTGTCTGTAACGCCACTCATAGCCCTTCGTTCCCGCTAAACCCAAATTGATGACTCATTATTTTTCTATTACCACAGGCGGCTCGCTGGGCACCGAGTTCAACATCACCGCATCCGGTATCTGCATCACTCGCTCGTATACACCCTCAGGGTAGTTGCTCATATGCGGCCCTGGTGCCGCAGCTATTTCCGGCTGTGGCACCTCACCGCCCTGGTCTTGATACCCTGGCGGTTGCTTGTAGCGCTGTAATTCGTCAGCAGATATGCCAGCCAGCGCCACAACCTCAGGATCGATCCACGCCTCTTGATCAATAGGCTCCAATGAATAACTCAGTTCCAATGCCAAATTTTCCGGGCCAGCAAAATAGATCGAACAGCACATGCCATGCTCAAGCGGGCCCATCACGGGCACACCCTTGGAGCGTAATCGGTCACGCATAGCCATCAGTTCCCCGTGGTCACTGACTTTTAACGCTAAATGCTGCATGGCACCGCCGGCACAATTTGCGCCGGGGTTCCCTGCATGAGACTCCCCAAGCACTCGGGGTATTTTCTCAATGTCTGGGTTGCAAACAAAGGCAATGGAGCTTTCGTCATTCAACCGCAGAAATCCATGCCAGGTGTTTTCGACCCCGTGCATCCAATACAGCGCCTGTAGCTCCATCCCTAATTTGTCAGTGAAAAACTCTATCTGCTCCTTCATGTTGGCGGTACAGATCGCCAGATGATGTAAGCCTGCTACTTTGTTCATAACCTCCTCCAAAGCCCAACGAACCTAAGCTGCTGCAAGTTCCCGCAGAATGCAAATCAACACTCAGTCGTTCTGCACAACCCCCAGCGGGTCATAGCGGAATAATCCGTCCATGGTGCCGCGACGAGCTCGAGCGGCGCCTCTATTACGCAACCATGCCGCCATGCCCGATAGGTGGAAGACCCTAGCGTTACGCCGAGAACCTTGCTGAATACCCGCGGTGCGTTTACGCCGCAATCCCTCATAGCGCTGCATCCCATCGGCAACACTGTGGTCCGCACCCAGACACGCGGCAAGTACCGCGGCATCCTCTATCGCCATGGCCGCGCCTTGCGCCATAAACGGTAAAGTCGGGTGGCAGGCGTCACCCAGCAGTGTGACATTATGCTTGCCCCACTGTGGCATCGGCGGCCGGTCAAATAACGCCCACTTATACAAATCACTCGGGTCAGCATGGCCGATTAACTCCTGGATATCTGCATGCCACCCAACAAAATCCTCTCGCAACTCGGCGACATCTCCCAACTCGGTCCAAGATTCCACCTGCCATCCACTCTTCTCGACAACACAGACACAATTAACGAACTCGCCGCCTGCCACGTAGTAATGAACGAAATGCTTACCGGGACCCCACCAAACTGTCGACATTGGCCGCACCATGCCCGCAGGCAAGCGAGCGGTTGGCACCAGCATGCGCCAAGCCACATTACCCGTGAATCGAGGCTGCTGTTCACCCCATAATATTTGTCGCACCTGAGAGTGAATGCCATCGGCACCAATGAGTCCTGCCGCCGATTCCGTTATGCCAGCGCTGCGCACCTGCACACCAGAGCCTGCACGAACAGTTTCAAACTCCTCAACACGCGCATTAACGCGTAATTCAATATGCGGATGCGCGCGCGCAGCCTCGAGCAGTACATCGAGTAAGTCGCCGCGATGAATGTGGTAATAGGGTGCACCGTAGCGCTCAGCTATTGCACTACCCAGCACCGACTCAGTGATCACGCGACCACTGCGCCAGTCGCGAAATTGGGTGCCTTCGGGTAAAAAACCTTTGGCCCGCAAGCCTGCTTCGACACCAAGATGATGCAGCACTCGAGAACAATTGGGCGATAACTGAATACCCGCGCCAGCAGTCGAGAATTGCGCAGCCTGCTCCAGCACCAATACCGAGCAGCCTCTTTGCGCCAAACACAGCGCCGCGGTTAAACCTCCAATACCGCCCCCCGCAATAATAAATCGCCGCATGCTTAACCCCAGAAATTGCTCTTCATTGTACCTAACAACGCCAACCATAATGGATGTCGAAACCATGGTCAGGGCAACAGTGTTTTCGACAAATTGACAATTCAGAGCAATAGTGTCAATTTTCCGTGACGGGGTCAGGAGGAAGAGTTTTGGCAGAGCATGACGAATTCAGGTTAAGCACGCGCGCTTGGTTAAACGAAAATTGTCCTACTAGCATGCGTTCAGCAATGCCGGATAACGAGCGCGTAGAAGGCGGCAATAAACGTCGCAGCGACAATCCCGACTCATATCTGTGGCTCGAGCGCATGATCGAAAAAGGTTGGACCGTACCCAACTGGCCCAAAGAATACGGTGGCGCCGGGCTCGACAAAGAACAGTATGTGATTTTGCTGCAAGAAATGGCGGCGATAAATGCGCGCCCCCCACTTATTGGTATGGGGGTTGTGATGATTGGCCCAACCCTATTGGAGTACGGTAACGAAGAGCAAAAGCTTCGTCATTTGCCAAAGATCGCCCGTGGCGAAACGCGCTGGTGCCAAGGATACAGCGAACCAGGGGCAGGTTCCGACCTTGCGGGCCTGCAAACACGAGCAGTGGACAATGGCGAGTTTTTCACCGTAAACGGGCAAAAAATCTGGACCTCGGGGGCCCACCATGCGGATTGGATGTTTGCCTTGGTGCGCACCGACCCGGACGCCCCGAAACACGAAGGCATCAGTTTTGTGCTGCTGTCCCTCGAAGACCCTGGCGTAACCGTGAGACCAATCCCGCTACTGAGCGGCGTCTCGCATTTTTGCGAGACCTTCCTAGACAATGTGCAGGTACCAAAAACCGACCTCGTGCATAAACTCAATAAGGGTTGGACCGTAGGCAAGAGGCTACTGCAGCATGAACGTTCGGGTATTCATACCCTAGCGGCAGCTGCCAGCAGCAAGGGCAAGCAGGATACCGGCCTAAGTTTGGTCGATGCCGCAACCGCCTATGCGGGGATAGAAGACGGCAAGCTGGCCGATTCAGAGCTACGAGCTGCGGTCGCCAAGCATCGCATGGACGCCAGAGCCTTTGCCCTCACCCAAGGCCGCAGCGTTGAAGAATCCCGAGGCGGCACGCCAGGCGCAGCCACATCCATGTTTAAGCTCTATGGTGCTGAATTGAACCAGCGGCAAGCAGAGCTGCAACTGCAACTGCGCGGGACTCAGGGTGTGGGTTGGCGGGGTGACGGCCACAGCAAAGAGGAATTGCGACTGACCCGTCACTGGTTGAATACCAAATCGTTTTCCATCGCCGGCGGCTCTAGAGAAATACAAAAAAACATTATCGCTAAGCGCGTGCTGGAACTGCCCGACTAGGAAATCAGACATCGAATAATGAGGATTTACTTATGAGCTATGAACACGTCACCTTAGACAAGGCAAACCACATCGCTACCTTGACGTTAAACCGGCCGGACAAGCTCAACGCATTTAACCCTAAAATGTATCGCGAGCTGGCTCAAGCGGCTACGGAGATCAGCGACGATGACGACATCCGCGTAGGCATCCTGACCGGTGCCGGCCGCGCATTTTCGGCAGGCGCTGACGTCAAACAGCGCTTCCAGAAAGAAATCGACGCTCGCCATCGCGGCCGTTCTAATATCACCCACCAACAGCCCCGCTACCCCAATGGCACCACCGATCTTACCGCCGTACGCCAGCCGATGATTGCGGCCATCAATGGAGTCGCAGTAGGTGTGGGCTACAACTTGGCACTGCAATGTGACATCAGGATCATGGCCGACAGTGCGCGCATTCGCTTACCGTTCACGTCCTTAAGTCAGGTGCCTGAAGCACATTCAAGCTATTACCTGCCGCGCCTCATCGGCTTAGGCAAGGCCTTTGAACTGTGGTTTACCAGTCGCTTTGTCGAAGCGGAAGAAGCGCTGGAAATTGGTCTGGTCAACCAAGTGGTGCCTGCAGCAGAACTGCATGATTGTGCCCAGGAAATGGCCAAACAGATCGCTCGCAACGCCCCTACTGCGCTGATGCTCACTAAGCGTATCGGTTACTTGGGCGTAAATGCGGACATGAACAGTGCCCGCAACTTTGAAAATTTTGCGATGGATTACGCCCGCAGCCAAAAGGATTTTAAAGAGGCCATCAGTGCCTTCGGCGAAAAACGCGAGCCAAAATTCACCGGCGAATAATGGCTACACATTTCATCAAATTGACAATATTGATGTAAGATGTCGATTTGTCGAGCCGAATAATTAGCGGTGACTAGGGGGCCATACATATCATGCCAGCCAAGCCACTCCAGGGCCTCAAAATAGCTGATTTCTCTGCCGTTTATGCGGGACCCATTTGTGCGCGCATGCTCAGCGACTGCGGCGCCGATGTGATCAAGGTAGAAGCCATTCGCGGCGGCGACGTTATGCGTGGCCCGACCGGCAACAGCCGAGTATTTGCCCATTTTAATGCCGGTAAGCGCAGTATTGCCCTAGATCTTACGCAGCCTGACGCTCAACAGATCGCTAAGCAACTTATCGCCCAATCAGACGTGCTAATCGAAAATTTCCGCCCGGGCGTAATGGCCAAATTCGGTCTTGGCTACGATGATCTGAGTGAGCAATTTCCAAGCCTAGTTTACTGTTCGATTTCTGGTTTTGGCCAACAGGGCCCGTTCGCCCAGCGAGCGGCCTACGCGCCGATCGCCCATGCCGCCAGCGGCTTCGATTACGCCTATTTGAGTTCCCAAGGAAATGTCGGTGGCCGTCCTCCTGACTCCGGCATCATGATCGCCGACATGCTCACGGGCAGCTATGCCTTTGGTGCAATCCAAACCGCTCTACTTGGGCGCATGCAAAGTGGTAGAGGTGACTTTGTAGACGTCACCATGATGGAATCCATGATGAGCCTAATTCCGCGCCAATTGCAGGACGCGCAGTTGGCCAAAACTCCGCGCGACGGCGGCTTTCGCCCCATCAGAGTAAGCGACGGCTACGTTATGATTTGTATTATTTCGGAAAAAAATATGCGCTCCGTGGCTCAGGCTATGAACCGCGAGGATTTGATCGAAGACCCGCGTTTCGCGCAACGCTTGCAACGCTACAAAAACATGGACGCCTTTGTTGCCGAGATCGAAAGCTGGTCAGAGACACTTACTGCAGAGCAATGCGAAGCGGCTATGAATAACGCCGGTGTACCATGCAGTATCTATACTGCAACCAAGGATCTGTTCGACCATCCGCAAATCACCGAGCGCGGCGCATTTAAACAAATGCAGGACCATGACGGACCTTTTAAGATACAGAATCCACCGTTCCAATTTGCCGGTAGCGATACCGCCACTGCGGATAGCGTGCCAGAACTTGGCGAGCATACGCTGGAGGTACTTACGCAATTCCTGGGTTACGATGCCGCCAAGGCGCAACAACTATGCAGCAGTGGCGCCGCCCATCAGTACACGCAACCAAACCAAAACTAATCCTATCGAAGAGACCCAACCATAAGCAGGCTTCCTATGAACACTACCGTACTTCCCAATATGCTTGATCGCGACCCAGCCACCATGCCGCTGGAAGAGATTGATATCAGTTATATCGACTTATGGAAAAACGACGCCAAGTGGCCCTTTTTCAAGCGCCTGCGGGACGAAGCGCCTGTGCACTACTGCCGCAACAGCGAATACGGCGCATTTTGGTCGATCACGCGTTTCGAAGACATCATGGAAGTGGAGAAAAACTGGGAAATATTTTCTTCCTATCCACGAATTTCGATTGGCGATCCGGTAGAGGGCAGCACATTTTCCACACCAACCTTTATCGCAATGGATCCTCCCAACCATGACGACCAGCGTAAAACTGTGCAGGGTGCAGTGGCACCACAAAACCTCAAAGAGCTGGAGGCGACCATTCGCAGCCGCGCCGCACAAATCCTCGACGACCTACCCTTGGGCGAAACCTTTAACTGGGTGGATCGGGTATCGATCGAATTAACCACGCAAATGCTGGCAACGTTATTTGATTTTCCATTCGAAGACCGCAGCAAACTCACGCGCTGGTCAGATATCGTTTTTGCACGCCTGGGCGAGGGTATTATTGAGAGCCATGAACAACGCCAAGAAGAGCTAATGGAATGCCTCGCCTACTTCACCCGTTTGTGGAAAGAACGCGAAGATAACCCCGTAGGCAATGACTTTATTTCTATGATGATTCGCGGTGATGCAACCCGCGATCTGTCGCCGCAAGAATATTTAGGCAATATTCTGTTGCTGATCGTTGGCGGCAACGACACCACACGAAACTCTATATCCGGCGGCGTTCTAGCCCTCAATCAGCATCCCCAGGAGTACCAAAAGCTGCGCGACAACCCCGCCGTTATTCCCAACATGGTGTCAGAGATTATTCGCTGGGTTACCCCCCTCGCTCACATGCGTCGCACCGTAACCAAGGACTATGAATTTAGGGGCCAGCAGATGAAAGCCGGTGACAAGGTCATTATGTGGTATGCATCGGGCAACCGTGACGAGCGCAGTATTAAAGATCCCGAAAAGTTTCTTGTCGATCGCGAACGCGCACGCAACCATATTTCATTCGGCTTCGGTCTGCACCGCTGCATGGGTAATCGTATGGCGGAAATGCAACTAAGAGTGCTGTGGGAAGAAATCCAACAGCGTTTTGAGCGTATCGAAGTAATGGGTCCAGAAGTACGCACACCGTCGTGTTTTGTGCACGGCTATACCGACCTTCCGGTACGCCTGCACGCCAAGGCCTAAGGCATCTAAAAAGACTCCGGCTCGCCAAACATTGGCCCCTTCATAATTGCACTGGGGGCCATGCCGGGCCGGCGCTCCCAAGCGTCGCTGTTGTCCAGCGTCAATGTCTGCATATTTTCGTGGCGCTCACGCATGATAGCCACGCCATCGAACGGCAAATCATGATCCACATAGGGTCGGACATTATCGGTGACCATATAAAAATTCCCGGCCTTGATATGCTCAAAGGTCTGGATTGCATGTCGCTCAGGAGTCATAGCCAAGCGAAAGCCGCCAGCGCCGAGGGCTTCCACCTCATCTGCGGAGGATTCGCCGTCCTGTACCCGTTGGTTAACCACACTGGTTTTGTCCAAAGCAGAAGCGACAATGCACGGACACAGCACATGCACCCGAATCTGTGGTGACTTCCGCGCCAACTCAAAGGACAGCGCCTCGCAAGTGGCTACCACCGCATGCTTGCTGGCCTGATAGGAGGCACCGCCGTTATCACCCCGCACCAATCCGCCAACGGATGCGGTGGCAGAAAAAATCGACTCAGATTCTTGGGCCTGCAATAACGGAATAAAGGCGTGCATGGTATTCACCACACCCATGACATTGACCCGCAGCGTGGTTTCCCACTCTTGCACAGTGCTATTCATAATTCTGTGGGAGAAAATAACACCGGCATTCGCGAACACAGCACCGATCGCCTTACCAGGCAACAAATCAGCAATTCGGGCGGCCACAGTGGTCAGTTGTTCCGGCTCAGTAACATCGCAAGCTAAACCATGACATTCCACCTGAGGGTACAGTTGTCGCAATCGTTGCTCAGCTTCACGAACCAGCTTTTCATGCAGATCAAGTACGATCACATGCATACCTAATTCACCAGCCGCATGGCAACACAGGCCCCAGCCGATGCCATGATTACCGGCTCCAGTCACTACCGCAACGCGGTCACGCAACTGGCCTAGCTCCATCGGACCCTGCTGTTTACTCATTTGACTCCCCTCTTAAGCGCTGCAGCCTTTAATGCGCCACATCAAAGGATTTGGGTGGTCGCACAACAATATCAGCAATATTAACGTGAATTGGCTGGGTCACCGCATACATAACCGCGTTGGCCACATCCTGAGGGTTACCCAATAGGTTTTGCATATTGTTCGCCAGAGCTTCAAGAGTTTCTGGCGCCAGATGTCCGCCGGGTGCCGGGTCGGCATCGATCCCCGCCATCTTCAACATCGTTGCAGAAAACTCCACATCAAAGTTACGCGCAAAATTAGTGGCAATCGCCCCAGGCATTACATTTGTTATGCGAATCGAATCCTGTTCTAACTCGTCCCGCAAACTTGCAGAAATCACATTCACCGCATGCTTTGTCGCGGCATAGACCCCACCGTTAGGGCGTTGTGCCACCACCGAGGAAATGTTCACAATTTGACCTTCCGCATTACAGGCGCGCATGGCACGCACTGCAGCCTGACAACCCACCAATAACGCNAGAACATTGGTATCGAACATGGTGCGCCAATGCTCCGGATCACCCTCTAGAATGGAACCGCTATACGATAGGCCTGCATTGTTGACCATNATGTGCAGATGGCCGGTTTCAGCAACCGCTTGATCAACCAGAGTTTGCANAACACCCGGTTGAGTCACATCCCCAACCACNACCGACGCTTGCCCCCCTTGATCAACAATCTGCGCAGCACAATCCTGCATGGCNTCAGCGGTACGCCCGCTCAAAAATACATGGGCGCCAGCTGCGCCCAATTGCGCCGCTATAGCCCGACCGATACCGCTCGATGCACCCGTTACAATGGCTGTTTTACCGGCCAGCCCAGTGGAATTGCTCATAGTACGAAACTCCTATTTTCGTTTCGTTTTGACATTTATTGTATTATTTGTCAATTCGCATCGNCGTCAAGAATCATCCACAAATCCAAATTCTGNGAGCGTTCGACAGCAAAGCGTGCTTTTGTAAAAATGCCGGCTATGAGCAAAGACCAAAAACGTGACGCAATTCTTGATGCAGCTTATCGGCAGTTCAGTCACTACAGTTTTCGNAAAACCTCGATGGAGGACATTGCTCAGGCAGCGGGCATCTCCNGGGCCTCTATTTATTCGTACTTCCAGAATAAAGACGACATCTTTCGCAACGTGTCGATCCAGTTACATGACCAGGCNGANCACATNGCTCAAGCCNGTCTNGAAAGTAGCGACAATGACATTGCCAGCCGCATCGAGGGCGCTCTGCTAGCGCGCCATGGCCCATTCCAGAAAGTCGCGACAGAATCTACCTATGGCACCGAAATTTACGATGAGCACCACCGACTTTGCAGTGACATTGTCAGTGACGCTAACAGTAAATTCCTAAAGTTACTGACCACAGCCCTNAACNATGCTGTNGGTAATGACGAAATTNATTTGCACCGCGCCGGACTCAATGGGGAGACTGCGGCAGAGTTAATTAACTTCAGCGCCAGCGGTCTNAAGCAAGGGGCGCAAGATCTCTCAAACTTTGAGCGCCGTATCAAAAGTTTTGCCCGATTGTTCGTACAAGCCTGCCGCCCCTGAGCAGACAAGCTGCCCTGCAAACCCAACTCNCCCNATAAAACTAGCGATACAGCACCTTTAGCGGTTAAGCTGNTAGCGGCTGAAACGGGGGGCCACTATCTCTAACATAACCACNAGCACTGACAACGGTCAGCGCAAGCTTCCTTTGAGCACNAAANTNGCNTTTGGCATCGGCGCATCCGGTGAGGCCATCTATTTGGCACTGTCTAACGCATTCATAGTNATCTTTTACAACCAAATCATTGGTTTAAATAATGCCCTGATAGGCCTGGCCATTATGCTGGCCATGATTGGTGATGCCATCAGTGACCCTTTGGTGGGCATTGTTTCTGACCGTTGGCGCTCGCGCCTGGGCAGGCGACATCCGTTTCTTATCGCCGCGCCGGTGCCGTTAGCGCTCGCGCTTTATTTCACGTTTAACCCGCCCCAGTGGCTACTAGATATGTCCAGCCAAATAGCACTTTTCATTTGGCTTTCAGCATGGACCATTATAAGCCGAGCAATCTTGACCCTCTTTAACGTACCGCACCTAGCGTTGGGTGGTGAGNTATCCAAAGACCAACACGAACGGTCGCAGCTATTTAGTGCTAATACGATTTTTGGCTTNGCCTCTGGAGCGGGTTTTGNAACCNNCGCNTNNGCNTTCTTCTTTNCNGACGAAGTCNTTCGGGCATCTGACGGCGCCGTAGTGCCAGGCCANCTGGCCGCCGAGTCCTACGGGCCACTTATCCTAACTGCCTGCGCGCTTGTGATTATTACCATCTGGACCTGCGCTGCAGGTACCGCCAAGGAGATTCCTTATCTGTCTAAGGCTGAGCAACAAGCCAATCGACTGAAATTCGTCGAATTCTTACGCGAGATCACCAGCACATTTAAAAACCGCAGCTACTTGGTGCTCTTAGTGGGTTATTTCTTTTTTATGATCGCCAGCGGTATTTACGACACCCTAAATATTCACATAGCGACTTATTTTTGGGAGTTGAAGCCGAGTGAGATAAAGCTGTTCCCCGTCGTCGGGCTATTTGCAGGAATTGCCGGAGCATTACTTTCCCCCAAATTGATGCGCCTATTTGACCGCAAGCCGGTGATGTTAGTCTCCTTGGGCATTACCACCATCTGCGCGCAGTTGGTGGTTACCCTCAGACTATTCGGGCTTATGCCTGAAAACGGCGATCCGCTGNTACTACCGCTGTTATTGCTCAACGCTGCCGGCTTCACTTTCAGCATTGGTATGGGGTCGGTAGCGATCATGTCCATGATTGGCGATATTGTGGACGAGAACGAATTGCTTACTGGCGAGCGCCAAGAGGGCCTGTTTTTTTCTGCCCGGGCTTTCTTTGCGAAAGCATCCAACTCCGTGGGCCATTTCTTTGCCGGTCTTATGCTGGAGTACTACGTGCGGCTCCCCCAGCAAGCGATCCCCGGTGAACTTGATGCAGACATAATAATGCGACTCGGCATTACTGCCGGCCCCATCATGGGCGTCGCCGCAATCTTCTCGCTACTCATTTATAACCTCTACAATCTCGATCGTGAGCGCCATCAACAAATTTTGCGAGAATT
>NZEI01000116.1 GCA_002690405.1 Gammaproteobacteria bacterium | reverse complement strand
TGGCTGCAGCAAAGTAAGCTAAAGATGAGAAAAAAATGTCGCATAAGCCGCTACGGATTGCCTATTTATAGTCTTCCTTAATCGTAGAGTCGGCTGCCTGCCATAATACTTTAGAACGTTTTTCGGTCGACATAGAGTTATCCGCACTCAAAAAGTTACACCTGAGCGCCTAGGTTTAGCAAAAAGCCCCTAATTCGTAAACCAAAATTTACGGAACTGTAGTGTGTAACTTTTTGTGAAATCAGCCTGATAAGAACTTCAGCCCTAAAGCAGCTCTATAGATCTGTCGGTGCAAGCAGTGCTGCTCGATTATTGGCCGCAAGCACNTTATTGATAAATTCCAACCATGTTTGGTCTGGAGTCCATACTGCGAAAAGGTCTNTGGCAGCGTCGTCTAATGATGTGTCTAGCTCCAAAACTCGGTACAGAAAGCTAAACGCCGAAGCGCGGTAATTCATTTGGCAATGCAGGAGTGTTTTCTGTCCCGGCTGACTGTTCATTACTGCTGCAAAAGTTTGGTAGTCCACAAGGGAAGGGGCCTGCCACGGCACCGGGATATGCACATAACTCATCCCGAGATCGGTGGCCTGTCGGTCAATGCTAAGTTGGTCGGTGGTATTGCCGTGGCTGCGATAGGCTAAATAGACGATGCGCTGAAAGCCATCTCGCTGNAGAGATTTGAGATGGTGGCCGGTAATTTGGCCGGAGCTTGCGAAAGACGCGGAGTAGGTTCGAAAGTTCGGGATTTCTTGGGTCGGTGATTTTGCCGTGGCTACGCCTACCAACAAGCAGCCAAATATGGTGAGCGTAGCTTTGTGCACTAGGGAATTCACTTTGGTGATACCCGCACCACTTGTCCCTGTGCTCCGTCGGTAATGATGTAGAGCAAGCCATCTGGGCTGACCCGAATATCTCGTATGCGCTGATCCAGCTCTGTAAAGAGAATTTCTTCTGCAACAACTGTATCGCCCTCCAAGGTCAGACGGCGCACATCATTATTGACGAGTGCTCCGACGAATAGATTGCCCCGCCAAGCTGCAAATGCGTCGCCTTCGTAAACCGCGAGACCTGAGGGTGCAATTGAGGGCACCCAAATGTGTGCTGCAGATTCAATGCCCTCGCGCTCTTGGAAGGGTGAGACGTACGCGCCGTTATAATCCAATCCATGAGTGGTGATAGGCCAGCCGTAGTTTTGCCCTGGCTTGATGATGTTGACCTCGTCACCGCCACGGGGGCCGTGTTCATGCTCATAAATTGTGCCGTCCTGGGCCACGGCTAGGCCTTGGGGATTGCGATGGCCATAACTGAAAACGAATGGGTGCTCTGGAAATGGGTTATCAGCTGGGGCGCTGCCGTCCGGATTCATGCGAATCATTTTGCCGAAATGCGTTGCTAAATTTTGTGCCTGCTCACGAAAATCGAAACCGTCGCCAGTGGTTAATAGGAGGGTGCCGTCGGGAAGCCATGCGATGCGGCCGCCGTAATGCAGCGGCGCGTATTTGTCTGGCGCTGCAGTGAAAATTTCTTTCACGTCGCTGAGGGTGTCGCCCTCAAGGTATGCACTCGCCACCACTGTGCCATTGCTGTCGGCATCGCCCTTTGCATAGGACANAAATACCCGTTGGTTGTCGGCAAAGTTTGGATCCACGAGGATGTCGAAAAGGCCGCCTTGGCTTGCTCGAAAGACCTCAGGCACATTCGTGATCGGATCGCTCAGGGACCCGTCCACCGAAATCCGCCGCAGTGAACCGGATAATTCGGTTACTAAGATATCTCCATTAGGTAGGAAGTCCGCGCTCCAGGGAAAATCCAAGTCTGCGGCAACGGTATCGAGTTGATAATTCGCGGCTAGGGAATTGCTAGCGATACCCATACTAAGGCAAAGACCGAGACTAGCTGCGCGTAGTATCTTAACCAGTGACGAGGATTGGTGGCGTTTGCAGGATGTTATTGTGTTCAAGAAGGTCGATCCTAAAAAGATGTGCAAGCTATGGTAGCCTTATCGGTCTGATTTGACACGATGGAGATTAGGGTTGTTGAAACGAATTTTGGCATTCGTTGTCGCATTACTGGGCGGTTACACGGCAGCAGTATTGGCCTACTCACAACTGAACCTGAGTAACTTAACGGACATGGGTGTTAGCGTAAGTTTGGGCGATCGCTTNGCCACGTTTGGTCATGATCTCCTGAGCATGGCTCCTGTCTACCTGCTCGCCATGTTCGTGGCGTTGCTGCTGGCTTTTTTGTTCGCCACCCTAGTGTTGCGTTGGGTGCCGCATCTGCGCACGCTTGGGTATGTGCTTGCGGGTGTCGTAGGCATGCTGACGCTGATTTTGTTCTTTAAAATCCTGATGGGAACTAATCCGATCGCGGTCACGCGAACAGTGGTTGGATTCGCGTCTCAGTGCTTAGCTGGCGCTGTGGCTGGACTCATTTATGTGCGCTTGAACGTTAAATCGTCACCGGATACGCAGCAGTAGCATTGGTGTAATCAGCCCGGGTCGGCNACTAAAGTGGCATAGTCTTCCCAGTAGCGC
Organism: Gammaproteobacteria bacterium; assembly: GCA_002690405.1. Lineage (GTDB taxonomy): Bacteria > Pseudomonadota > Gammaproteobacteria > Pseudomonadales > Azotimanducaceae > UBA4421. Next base: position 5,727 of record NZEI01000116.1, on the reverse strand, counting down.
GGATAGGTTTTATCGACCACNTTTTTGTCNTCTACCTCAAGNGTGCCGCTCATACTGCCCAGNAGCGAAAAGGCCATAGCCATGCGGTGGTCGTGGTAGGTGGTCAATGTATGNGGNTTCAGCGTGGTTGGATTAGCTGGAGAGATATTGATCGAATCTTCGGTTGTTGATAACTCTACCCCCATCAAAGCCAGNTCCTTTGCCGGNCATTCGAGGCGATCACACTCCTTATGATGTAGTGAGCTTAAGCCGGTAATTTGTATCGGCGTTGTCAGTAGCGGTGCCATGGCTATCAATGTCAGGGCTGCGTCTGGCATAGCCTGCATATCGATGGTTTGCATTGGTTGGAGATTTTGCGGACCACTGATGTGGGTCTCGTCGCCGCGCGTTACTACTGCACCCAGTTGCTCCATGACGCCAAAAAAACCGTAATCGCCTTGGCAACTGTTACTGCCGAGATTAGTGAGCGTCACATTGCTTTTATGCAGGGTCGCCAANGCCGCAAAGTAGGTGGCGGCAGTAGCATCACCCTCCACTGTGACAGAACCCGCCTGATAGGGTCCTGGCGTTATNTCTAAGTGCTGNTCGTCGAGCCATGCGACCTGCACCCCGCGTTTGCGCATTTCATTAATAGTGATGTCGATGTAGGGACGGGAAACCAGTTCGCCTTGGATCTCGATCACTTGCCTTACTGTACCCAGATAGCCTGGTGCTGCGATAAGCAGAGCGGTTATATATTGGCTCGATAACGACCCATCGATGCGGAGGTGCTCGGCTGTTTTCATNGGACCAGAAATGCTTGCNGGCAGGCAGCCATTGTCTGATTCAACCTTGCAGCCTTGCGCGGATAAAAGATCCAANAGCGGTTTATTCGTGCGCGCACGCAAAGACGGATGACCGTCAATAAGGGTTTCTCCGCGGCGCAGTGCNGCCAACCCTATCAGTAACCTGGTTGATGCTCCGCTCATGCGGGCATTGAGNTNCACCGTTTTGTCGGAAAGATCAATAGGGCCGGTGACAACGGTCACTGCCGCGGCTATTTCGACTTTGGCGCCTAATGCTTGTATGCAATCTAGCATCGCCGCGGTGTCGTCGCACTCAGGTATACCTGTTAAGTGCGTTGTTCCCGAGCACAACGCAGCGATGGCAAGTTGTCGCAGTGCGATGGACTTGCTACCAGGCAGAGTAATCCGTGCGGTAAAAGGAACAGCCAGCTTTTTGACTTGGAAGGGTGGTTTAGCTGCAGCTCGAGTGGGCTTTGATGTTAGATCGTGCATAGCCGCGCAATGTAATGAAAATACTCTAAGAAAGACAGACGTTGGCAGCAACTGAGGCCGCAAAAGAAAAAACCGCCTCTGGATTGGCAGCTAACGATACGTTGCCGATCCAGAGGCGGCTAGCAAGTCCCCAATTTTTTATATTTATTCTCTGGGGTTGCGGACATTCCTCTCATAATGCCCGCATTTTGTGTAAGCCTTTCGTCGTCCGTAAATGCTTTGGGATCTAAAAACAGATGCCCAGCATGTAGGTCGATCTGGCGCCTACGTTCCTGCGGAAAATCAGCGAGGTTTGCAAGGCAACCGCCGCCGTCCGCATAATTGCGTCACAATTAAGGACGCAGTGCCCTCAGTTCCCCCCGAACCCGGCAGGGCTGAAATTAAAAAGTATCAGATGGTTTCTGTCGCTGCAATGTTTTGAAACAACCCTTATATTGCTGCTTGGAGTAACGAGGAGGTGCCATGACTAACTTCTATCAATCTCTGGAAACGGCTTTCGGCTCGCGGCTAGACACACCAGCGTTGATCTTAAAGGATCGGCCAGACTGGAGCTTCCAGCAGTTGGTGAGCGTTGTCGATCAATTTGCTGCAGTACTGCGTGCGCAGGGTGTGGTCGCGGGCGACCGCGTTATGGCTCAGGTGGAAAAGTCTCCGGAGAATCTGGCCCTATATTTGGCAACTCTAAAAGTGGGCGGTGTATATGTGCCGCTCAATACTGCTTATACGGTGGCCGAGCTTGATTATTTTGTTAACGATGCCCAGCCCCGATTGTTCGTGGGCACAGATAAGCGTGCAGGGGTAACTAGTTTTACCCTCGACGGCAACGGTCAGGGCACCTTGCTCGAGGCNGCTAATCAGCATGATGCCGCNAATGGAACNGAAACAGCTGATCGACAGGCCGAGGATCTGGCAGCGATTCTCTACACATCGGGNACCACCGGACGCTCCAAGGGCGCCATGCTTACCCATAGCAATCTGGCGTCTAATGCGCGCAGCTTGAGCGAATATTGGGGCTGGCAAGATGACGATGTACTGTTAAATGCCCTGCCAATTTTTCATGTGCATGGATTGTTTATTGCCAGTCACTGCGCTCTGCTCAACGCAACGCCGATGATTTTCCACAGTAAATTTGTCGCTGAAGATGTGCTGGCGGCGCTACCGGACTGCACGGTATTGATGGGGGTGCCGACGTTTTATACGCGTCTGCTGCAACAGCCGGAACTGAGCCGTGAGCAGACCCGCAACGTTAGAGTTTTTATTTGCGGATCTGCGCCGCTCACTGAGCAAACCTTTGCTGCGTGGGAGCAGGCTACGGGTCATAAGATACTTGAGCGCTACGGTATGAGCGAAACCATTATCAATACTAGCAATCCGTTAGTAGGCGATCGTGTACCCGGTACCGTTGGGTTNCCGCTGCCTAATCAAGAAGTGCGAATAGCCGATGCTGANGGCGCTGAAGTGCCCCATGGCGACGTCGGTACCATTGAAGTCCGCGGGCCAAACGTGTTCAGTGGTTATTGGCAACAACCCGANAAGACTGCTCAGGAGATCCGGCCTGACGGTTTCTTTATTACTGGAGATCTCGGCACTCAGGAGCCGGATGGGCGTGTTGCCATTGTCGGGCGTGCCAAAGACTTGGTGATCTCTGGTGGCTACAACGTTTATCCAAAAGAGGTGGAGCGNCTTTTGGATGAAATGCCGGACATTGTTGAGTCGGCGGTGATTGGTGTGCCTCACGACGATTTTGGCGAAGCCGTAGTGGCGGTATTNGTTGCTGCAAAGCAACTGCATGTTGATGAGCTGAATTCGGCTCTGGCCGATCAGTTGGCGCGGTTTAAGCAACCTAAGGCTGTGATCTATGTGGACGAATTACCCCGAAATACTATGGGTAAGGTTCAGAAGAATGTATTGCGCGACCAACATAAAGATTTGTTTGCGGGCGCTTAAGCCGCTATGCCGATGGGCGAAAGCAGCAAATAAAGCCCGACAATACATAACGCCAGAAAGCCGACTACCCACCAGCGNGGACGCCAGGGCGTTAGATCTACTGGTGATTCGGTCTTTGGCGAAACGTGGGGGCTAGCGCTGGCAAAGATCGCCAGGGCGCCGAATTCGAGCACGAATAAAATACCGTACCAGTGAATAAAGTGGATCCCGGTGTCCCAGAAAAAGGTGATTACGGTATAGACCGGGATATGAAATAACACTACGCCAAGGGCNGTTNTGCTATTGGCACGCGGTAGAAAGAGGGCAGCGAGNACAATTGCGATCAGTGGAATATTGTAAAANCCGCTGAATTTGCGAATCAATTGCCAAAGACCCTCTGGGGCAAGTTGTAAACTTGGAGCAACGATCAGCCCCGTGATGCTTACGACGACGCAGGCCCAGCGCCCGACATTCACCTTGCTGCGCTCACTGATTGCCTGGCCGCGCCAGGGCACGATGATGTCGTAAGTAATAATGGTGGCGGAACTCTGTAGCAGGCTGTTAAACGAGCTGAACACTGTTCCCAGCAATACGGCCAGAAACAGGCCGATNAGATAGCTNGGCANCACATCCCTTACCAAGCGCGGATAAGCCTTATCCATGCCACCAATGTCAGCGCCGTAAAGGTGAAAGGCAATGATGCCGGGCAGCATGATAAAGAAGGGTATTAACAGCTTAAAAAAACCTGCCAGCAGCACCCCTTGTTGACCAGCGGCGAGGCTTTCAGCTGCCAGACTGCGCTGTATTACGTACTGGTTTGTGCCCCANTAGGAAAGGTTCGCAAACAGCATNCCGGTAAACAGCGTTAAAAATGGCGTGGGATCGGTCGCGCTGCCGATGGCGTTGAGTTTTTCTGGCGCAGCCGTGGTCACAATACGCCAACCTTCGACCATGCTGTCGCCGCCTAAATGCATGAGGCCAAGGATCGGGATGGCAAAGCCAAAAAAGATTAAGCCAATGCCGTTGAGCGTATCCGAGACAGCAACAGCGCGTAAGCCTCCAGTAACCGCATACAGGGTACCGATCGTTGCAATCACAACCATGCTGACCGGNAAGGCCATNGCGNTGCTAAGCTCGGCGCTGAATGTCTCGACAACTGCGATGGTGCCCGAGTAGAGGATAGAGGGGATAGTCACCAACCCATAGGCGAGTAGAAACAGGACTACAACAGCCATACGNACCCGTTGATNAAAGCGTGCGCCGAGAAATTCAGGCAGGGTGGTGAAACCGTGCGCCAGGAATCTGGGTAAAAACACAATTGCGGTGATNATGATGGCAACTACCGCCATTACCTCCCAGGCCATAGAGCTGAGATTGAATGCATAGGCAGAGCCGGCAAGGCCGATGATTTGCTCTGCGGAAATATTGGTCAGTAGCAATGATCCCGCAATAAATGTGCCGCCGAGTGAGCGGCCGGCCAAAAAAAAGCCCTCGCTGTTCGNAACTTTGCCGCGTGTGAGCCAATACGAAACCGCGGCGACGAGGCCCATGAAAAAGACTGCAGATAACCAAACCATGTAGACAGCCTACGATGACCACATGTTTAGGTCTATACTGGGGNATGGTTCAAATAGGGGGCTGCATGAGCTGGAGGACGNTTTTTCAAGGTTCGCTGATGGCGCTGGGTGTATTNGCAAGTGCACAAGNGATGGCACTCCCAGGCCTAGTGCTCGGCAGTTTTAGCTCTCAGGACAATGCAGACGCCCGTAGGGCNGAAGTCGAATTTGTTATGCGNGANCCNGTGCGTGTGGTGGCTGCNNGNGTANATGGGCGGCAGCTCTACCGNGTGGTTGTNGCCGCTGANGGTCTCAGTTTGGAACAATTGCGGTCGCGGGCGCTCGCCGGAGGGCTGGGGCGTGGATGGCGTATCGAATTGCCCAGAGCTATCGCTCAGGATGTTCGAAAAACTGTTAGGCGTGTGGCGCCGCGATCCCAGAGTTTAGCCGAGCCGAAGGCGCGGCCGGCTCCTCCAGCGACTCTAGCCAAGACCGAACCGTTGCCTGTTCCTAAGGGAGATGCCAGCGCCATGAAGTCTATGGTTGCTCTGGGTCCAGGGGGTGCGGATGTTGATATCCAAATTCCGGAATTCGCCAAAGACATGGTAAGCATGCGTCTGGACGGACGTTTGGATGAGGGTGTATGGGCCCAGGTGCCTGGTTACGACAACATGCTGGTAATGGACCCAGACACGCTCGCGGATACGCGGTTTAAGACCGACGCTCGATTTTTTTACACCGATGAAGGCCTGTATATCGGAGTCTATATGCAACAACCTCGAGACACGTTGATTGCTCGGTTATCCAGTCGCGACGAATTTATTAATCGAGATTCCATAGGCATTACGCTGGATACATCCGGGGAGGGTCTTTACGGCTACTGGTTTGTTGTTAACTTAGGCGGTTCGGTAATGGACGGCAAAGTTGCTGCTGAGCGTCAGTTTTCGCGTGAGTGGGACGGCCCGTGG
>NZEI01000115.1 GCA_002690405.1 Gammaproteobacteria bacterium | reverse complement strand
TGGCACGGCAAAGAAAGAGAAACTCACCCGCAAAGTTACGGTACTTACTAGCAGCCAGACCGCGAGCGCCGCAGTGCTCAGGTCTTCTGGCGGTGCGAATAAGGCATACATCGCGCCACAAGAAGGGAGAATTGACATGAGCATCAAAGCGTGACGTCTGCCAAATCTGCTGCGGTAGCTGTCGGAAAAAGCACCCGCCATGGGATCTGAAATGGCATCGAACACCAATGAAATAGCCAGGACGATCGAGGCTGTGCTTGCTGGTAGGCCGAGTACCTGAGAGTAGTACAACAGCAACAAAGTGTTGAATGCCCACTCTTTATGTTGGCCCGGAAGCGCACTGAACCCTTGTGCAAATTTAGTCCAGAACGGGACCTTGCCAACACGCTGCTCGGCGCGCTGAAATTTTGCTTTTACTCCGTCCAGCGTTGGTGGGTTCTGGTTCACAGCGAATGCCCTAGATGAACTGGGCAATCTTGCGCAATTAGCTGTTTGTTATCTCGCTCTTTCATCGCTGGCACGTTCTCCCCTAAATCTGCGCCGGAGCTATGTTCTTTTTTAGTCGAAAATAGTTGGGTTCAAAATAATCCGATCGTTGCCCTGTCGGCGGGTAAATCCCTTGCTGTCAAAATACTCTAAAACTTCGATGGCGACATTACGACCTATGCCGGTTTCATCACGAAAGCCTCGTACAGTTAATGGCTCAGTCGCGGCCATACGTTTAACAATTTTTGCGACGTCTTTGAGTTGGTTTGGCAAGTAGTAACGATGATTCGCCACGTGAATGAGCAGGCCTGTTTTAACCAGTTCATTCATCCCGCGCTCGAGATTGTTCTGGGCGATATTGAAACGCTTCGCTAGATCCCCGGTACTGGGCGCTTGGTTGTGCGCAAGGGCTGGCTCTAGCAGTTCCCAAAGTTTAACCAGATGGTCAGGCAGCTTCAGCGCCTGCCCTAACAGTTTGTATTCACCACCGGTATGGGTGAGCGTCTTGTCCTGCACCAGTTCATTCAGTAGTGCTTGGCGGAAAGCGCTGGGTATGGTGTCAAGCAACTGGTTCTCACGCAGCGCTTCATCCGGTGAAGCTGTAAATTGTTCTAGTAGCGCGGCTTTGTGCTTGAGCCAATGTTCGTCACTCAGCGCAAAATCACCACTGTAATGAAGAACGAATTCATTCACGAGGTTGGTGTAGTCAGCGTCCGCGAGATGCCAAAAGTCACGAAATAGCTGCAGGTCGGTAATGCCCGCTTGCAGCAATGCTGCTAAACAGTCTTTGGGGGTTTTTAGGGCATAGGCGGCTATGTGTTGCTGACGTCTAACGCCTTGGCGCCGCCGCGGCGCTATGGTTTCTGCATAGATCACTGAGCCCCCACCTAGGGTCGTGTCGAGGCCGTGGTCGCGCAAAATCAATCGGTCGTCTCGGTGGCAATAGATAGACTCGTCAAGAACAAGATCGATCTGGGCGGTTTGCCCTGGCTCGAGTCGTTGGCCGGGGGCCAATGCCAGTCGGCCCTGACAGTGGTGGGTTGCATGGTACACATGCACTGGGGTCCAGTGTTTGACTGCGCGCGGAAAGTCTTTGCTAACGTGCAACTCGACACTAAGAGCGCGATAGCGAGCCGGTGGTGTTGCACTGAGCCAGTCGCCGCGTTGGATATTAGCCAATTCCATACCAGCGATGTTGAGCGCGCAACGCTCGCCGCTGCCTGCTGTACTCGCCTCCTGATCTTGGGTGCGAATGCCGCGCACCCGCACCGACTGCCCGGACGGATAATGGAATAAATGCTCATCGGTGGTTACGGATCCGCTGTGGGCGGTGCCGGTAATCACCAGACCAGCGCCTTTAACATTAAAGCTGCGGTCTACGGCAAGTCTGAACGGCTGGTGCCGTTGTGTGTTTGCATGCTGTTGAGCTTGTGCGCGCAAGTGTTCTAACAGTGGTGTAAAGGTTACGGAATCTTCAGTCGATGTCACAAAAACTGGGCGCGCCTGTAAAAACGATTGCTGCACTAAGTTGTGGGCTTCCTCTTCGCATGTACGCAGACGCTCGGCGGTTACGCGATCGCTTTTAGTAATGACTACGCAGCCGGCAGCAATGCCTGTTAAGCGCAAAATCTCCAAATGCTCGCGGCTTTGGGGCATAGGTCCGTCATCGGCCGCGATCACCAACATGGCGTATTGATTGGCAGCAACGCCGGCAACCATGTTGTGGATAAATTTCTGGTGGCCTGGGACGTCGACAAAGCCGATCTGTCCGCCATCGATATAGGCAAAGCCTAAGTCTATGGTCAGCCCGCGTTGTTGCTCCTCGGCCAAACGGTCGGTATTGACGCCGCTTAGCGCGCGCACTAACGACGTCTTGCCGTGGTCTACATGGCCAGCCAGCGTGACGATCATGCCGGCAGTAGTGACAATTGCTGCATCAGCTCATCAGCCGGTTCGGCGCAACGCAGATCGAGCCAAACGCTATCGTCCTTGATGCGACCGACTACGGGGATCGGTAGGGCGCGCAGTTGCTCGCCGATGTCCTTGGCGGTGAAGGAGGCGTGACTCAACTTCAGTGCCAGGCTGGGTATGGTTTTATCTGGCAGGGCGCCGCTGCCGATCTGTGCCTGTGTGGTCTCTATGCTGCAGGTGTAGGAGGCGGGTAGTGCAGTCTTTAACCGCTGTGCCGTGCCTTCAAGCTCGGTCACGGAGCGGGTCATAATTTTCAGGATCGGAATGTTTTCGCTCAAAGTATCAGGGTCTTCGTACAGCTTTAAGGTAGCCTCGAGTACCGCGAGGGTTATTTTGTCTGCACGCAATGCGCGCTTCATGGGGTTTTTGCGAATGCGCTCAATAAGCTCTTTATTTCCGACAATGATTCCCGCTTGCACGCCACCTAGCAGTTTATCGCCGCTAAAAGTTACAAGGTCAGCACCCTCGGCAAGCACTTGTTGGGGTGTTGGCTCGGCGGGCAGGCCAAACCGTGTTAGGTCCACAAGGGTGCCGCTGCCGAGGTCTACGCAGCTAGACAAATTGTGCGCCTGAGCTAACTGGGATAACTCGTGAGCGGCGACTGATTCGGTAAATCCTTCAATGTGGTAGTTGCTGGGATGAACTTTCAACAGCATTGCTGCTTCGTCAACGACGTTGGCGAAATCGCTGAGTCGGGTGCGATTAGTGGTGCCAACCTCCATCAGTTCGCAGCCAGCGCGGCTCATCAGTTCCGGTAGGCGGAAACTACCGCCGATTTCCACCAGTTCGCCGCGGGAGACGGGCACTTTTTTGTCCAAAGCCAGAGTGTTCAGTACCAGCATTAATGCTGCAGCGCAGTTATTCACCACGGTTGCTGCTTCGCAGCCGATAATGCGGCACAAGCGCGCCTCTACTACGGTATCGCGCTTGCCGCGTTTGCCAGCGCTAAGGTCGTACTCCAGATTCATCGGGCGCGTAATCAGTGGCTCGATCCCGCGCCACAGCTGTTCGCTCAACACTGCGCGGCCGAGATTGGTATGGATGATGGTGCCGCTGAGATTAAATACTGGGGTGTAATCTGAGTGACTGAGAGATTCAGCCACTGCTTGGGCGTAGCCGCTAGGTTGATCTGCCCATTCCGGCACTACCTTGGTGGCGCGCATTTGTGTCTGCAGATCACGCAAGATGGCTTTGACGGTTTGTAAGCCATGGCCGGCAATGGACGCCTGCAGTTCGTCAGCGTGCAATAGAGTCTCGATGGCCGGTAAGTCGCGTAATTCGGGCATAGTCAGTTCTAGTATTCGCTCAAATAAAAACCCACAGCGGGGCGGTTGCATCTCGCAATCTGGATACAGGATTGCGAAGATGGCTGTAATCAAAGCACAAAGGGTAAAACAACCATGAGCAACGAGCTAGGTCGAGTCGCCTTTATCGGTCTTGGGGTCATGGGCTATCCAATGGCTGGGCACTTAGCAAAACAAGGGGCTAACGTAACGGTCTATAACCGCACCGGAGCGAAGGCGCAACAGTGGCTAGAAGAGCATAAGGACCATGGCGTCTGCGCGACGGCTGCCACGCCCCGGCAGGCTGCAGAAGCGGCAGATGTGGTGCTTATGTGTGTTGGTAACGACGACGATGTCCGCAGCGTTGCCCTCGGAGAGGATGGGGCGCTGGCGGGTATGAGTCCTGGCACCGTTTTGGTGGATCACACCACGGCATCGCAACAGCTCGCTGTGGAATTAGCGAGCGCGTGCACCGGCGCAGGAGTTAGTTTTCTCGATGCACCGGTGTCAGGCGGTCAGGCGGGAGCCGAGAATGGCGCTTTGACGGTCATGTTGGGTGGTAGCGACGGCGATTATCAGAAGATTCGTCCATTGCTGGATGTTTATGCCAAAAAAACCGCGTTAATGGGTCCAGTCGGCGCCGGGCAGTTAACTAAGATGGTGAATCAAATCTGCATCGCCGGGGTGCTGCAGGGGCTTGCAGAGGGTGTGCATTTTGCTCAGGCGGCAGGCCTTGATGTAGATGCGGTGGTTGATGTGATCTCCCAAGGCGCAGCCCAATCTTGGCAGATGAATAATCGCGCAGCGACAATGGCACAAGATACCTACGATTTTGGCTTTGCTGTGGACTGGATGCGTAAGGACTTGGGCATTGCTTTGGACACCGGCCGCGAACTTAATGCGCGCTTACCTATGACCGCGTTGGTGGATCAGTTTTACGCGGATGTGCAGAGTATGGGCGGTGGTCGCTGGGATACGTCCAGTCTTTTGCGCCGGTTGAGTTAATTGCCCATAAAAAAAGGCGCCTAAGGCGCCTTTTTTTGGCAATGCCGAACGTTTCTAGTTCGGATAATCGCGCTTGGTATAGCCTTTGTAGAGCTGGCGCGGACGGCCGATCTTATAAGGCCCACTGATCATTTCATTCCAGTGCGCTATCCAACCTGGGGTTCTGCCGGTCGCAAAGATCACGGTGAACATCTCTACCGGAATACCAATGGCTTTGAGGATGATGCCTGAGTAGAAATCCACATTCGGGTACAGGCGCTTTTCTACAAAGTACTCATCTTCCAGAGCAATGCGCTCGAGTTCCCGGGCCATAGCTAGAACTGGATTGTCCTCAACCCCCAGCTCTTCGAGCACTTCGTGGCAGGTCTGCTGCATAACCTTGGCGCGCGGGTCGTAGTTTTTATAGACACGGTGGCCAAAGCCCATGATGCGGAAGGGGTCGTTTTTATCTTTCGCTTTTTTAATGTATTCCGGAATGTTGTCGACGCTGCCGATTTCGTCGAGCATGTTCAGTACAGCCTCGTTGGCGCCGCCATGGGAAGGTCCCCATAACGCTGCAATCCCTGCTGCGATGCTGGCAAACGGGTTGGCGCCAGTGGAGCCAGCCAGACGCACAGTCGAAGTTGAGGCGTTTTGCTCATGGTCTGCGTGCAGTAAGAAAATGCGGTCCATAGCTTTGGCGATGGTCGGGCTGACCTGATAATCCTCACAGGGTGTTGCAAACATCATGTGCAGGAAGTTCTCGGCGTAACCTAGATCATTGCGCGGGTAGATGAATGGCTGACCCTGGGCGTGCTTATAGCTCATAGCAGCCAAGGTGGGCATTTTGGCGATCAGGCGATGCGCGGTTATTTTGCGATGCTCCGCGTTATCAATATCTGTTGAGTCGTGGTAGAACGCAGACAATGCACCAACCACGCCGCATAAAATAGCCATGGGGTGCGCGTTGGGGCTGAATCCTTTGAAGAAGCTGCGCAATTGCTCGTTCACCATGGTGTGGTGTTTGATGGTGTCGACAAAGTCAGCGCTTTCCGCGGAATTTGGCAGCTCGCCATTCAATAATAGATAGCACAGCTCTAGATAGTCTGATTTCTCTGCCAGTTGCTCGATGGGGTAGCCGCGGTGCAAGAGCACACCGTTGTCGCCGTCGATATAGGTGATTTCTGAGTCACAGGATGCGGTCGACACAAACCCCGGATCATAGGTGAAGTAGCCCTGAGAGGTCAGTTTGCCGACATCGATCACGTCCGGACCTACGGAACCAGAATAAATGGGTAATTCGATGGGGTCGCTAACTCCGTCTATGGTGAGCTTTGCGTGTTTCGTGGCTTGATCAGTCATGGTTAAAGTCCTACGTCCTCCCAGTTGAGCGTTATGCGCTTGTGTCCTCAATTTCCACCGATGTGCGCTCTACTTGCCTGTGCCACTTATCGTTATTTTTTGGGCAATTGGCGCTCGGGATCCGGTAAGTTAGACCCCACAGTAGTCATCAGTGAGCAAGTATCATTGACGAAAGTGCGATGGTTTTCCAGTTTGACAAACGCGAATGAACGAATTTAGGCCAAGTTTATGCGCAAAATAGCGGCGATTCTGCTTTGTAGCGGAGTGCTCTGGTCTCCGGTAGTGCCGGCACAGCCCGAAAATTCGCAGTGTGTTGTGTTGTTGCACGGACTCGCACGATCCGCCGCGTCCATGGATTCGGTGCAGGACGAGCTTCTAGCTAATGGCTATCGTGTGGTNAATNACGGCTATCCGTCGCGCTCGGATACTGTGCAGGTGTTGGCTCAGGTGGCGATTCCAGANGCCGTAGCCGCATGTGNAGNCGCGGATGTGGTGCACTTTGTCACCCANTCTATGGGCGGCATCCTGCTAAGNGCCTACTTGGTTGAACATNAACTACNNAGGTTAGGGCGGGTGGTGATGCTCGGCCCTCCCAACCAAGGCAGCCAGGTGGTTGACCGATTAGGTCGTNTGCCAGGGTTTGCTTTGCTCAATGGGCCGGCAGGTAAGCAACTNGGTACCGCTGCCACGGATTTGCCNAGGGCGCTTGGNCCGGTAGATTTTGAATTAGGTGTCATTGCGGGAANCCGCAGTCTGAACCCGCTGTTATCNCAGCTGTTGCCGAACCCCGACGATGGCAAGGTTTCTNTGGCGGCGACAAAGGTAGCGGGTATGACNGACTTTATTGCGCTGCCTGTTAGCCATCCACTGATGATGAACAATAAAGAAGTGNTGGGGCAAATCGTAGCTTTTCTAGCCAAGGGTCGTTTCAATGCTGGACAAAAGCCCGCCACTGCTTCTTGAACATTATGCTGTGTCCAAAAGAGAGCNAATCTGGCGTAACCTAGCGGTTGACGANAAAAACAGCGGTTTGAGGTGGTATTACCACTCTGTACTTGGCTTTGGCCGGCATCGCCACTAAAATAAGCNGCCGGTTGTCGCTCGACAGCTGGCCACCAGGAGCCTTGGCTCAATTCGCTCTACGNGCTGATAGCGCCCGCGTGGCAACGCCTAGATCGANTTTTTTCAAATCACTGCAATTGGAATAGAACCATGAAGACAGACCGCCCTGTCAATTTGAACCTATTTGCCTTCAGCTTCCCGCTGACTGCAATCGTATCCATTACCCACCGAGTAACCGGCATTCTGTTGTTCGGCGGCNTGGCCTTTGCGCTGTATGTCCTAGACATGGCGTTGGCCTCCAGTCAGGGATTTGCGCAGGCGCAAGCGTTATTAGCGCAGCCGCTGCCAAAATTGGTGCTGCTGGCATTGTTAGCGTTCCTCATCTTCCATATTTTCGCCGGATTGAAACACCTAATGCTGGACTTCCATCTCGGTGACTCGGTGGCNGCGTCCCATAGAGGATCTATAGCGGTCATTGTGCTCACCATTGTGGCGACAGCGGCATTGGGGGTNGCGTTATGGTAATGCAGGTCACNTCAGTAACNAGNTTAACCCGNAGTGGGTTGTCTGATTTCGTAGTNCAGCGCGCAACCGCGATGATACTTACCGTATATACCGCGTGGGTATTGGGGTTCTTTTTGTTAACCCCGGAGATTGATCATGCGGGTTTGGTCGCTTTTTTTACTAACTTCCCGATGCAGATGTTCAGCACGTTGGCGGTATTGTCGACCATAGGCCATGCCTGGGTCGGGCTTTGGACGATTGGCACAGACTACCTGCGGCCCAGTCACGGNTTGGGCAGCGCTGCTGATCCATTGCGCATTNTGTACCAAGCTCTGTGCTTGCTCATGATGGCTGTATATTTGATGTGGTCTCTAAGTTTAATCTGGTAAGTTTTTGATTTTTATAATTTTAGGTTAGGAAATTTCGATGGCACAAATAAGAAAGATGGAGTTCGACGGGGTCATTGTTGGGGGCGGCGGCTCTGGTTTGCGTGCCGGTTTGCAGTTAGCGCAATCTGGTTTGAAGACCGCGGTAATCAGTAAGGTATTCCCCACCCGTTCGCACACCGTATCTGCCCAGGGCGGTATTACTTGTGCAATCGCAAGCGATGATCCAAACGATGATTGGCGCTGGCATATGTACGATACGGTTAAAGGGTCGGACTACATCGGCGATCAGGACGCTATCGAATANATGTGTTCAGAGGGGCCCCAAGCGGTATTTGAGCTTGAGCATATGGGGTTGCCGTTTTCCCGCACTGAATCTGGCCGTATTTACCAGCGACCATTCGGCGGTCAGTCGAAAAACTTTGGTGAAGGCGGCCAAGCGGCCCGCACATGTGCAGCCGCTGACCGTACCGGTCACGCATTACTGCATACCCTTTACCAAGCCAACGTTAAGGCCAATACCACCTTCCTCAACGAGTGGTTTGCTGTAGATCTGGTGAAAAACCAAGACGGCGTAGTGGTCGGAGTCATCGCCCTAAATATCGAGTCTGGCGAGGTGGTACACGTAACGTCTCGGGCCACAGTGCTCGCAACGGGCGGCGCTGGCCGTATCTATGCATCCACGACAAATGCGTTGATGTGTACTGGTGACGGTATCGGTATGGCATTGCGCGCAGGTGTGCCGGTACAAGATATCGAGATGTGGCAATTTCACCCAACGGGCATTGCCGGAGCCGGNACCTTGGTGACCGAAGGNTGTCGCGGTGAGGGCGGCTATCTCATCAATAAAGACGGCGAGCGCTTTATGGAGCGTTATGCGCCCACCGCTAAAGATTTGGCTGGGCGTGATGTGGTTGCTCGGTCGATGGTGATAGAGATCCTTGAAGGNCGAGGGTTTGGCCCGGATGNGGACCACGTGAAGTTGAAACTTGATCATTTGGGCGAGGATGTTTTGAACAGTCGCTTGCCGGGTATTTTGGAATTATCCCGTACCTTTGCCCACGTTGACCCAGTGAAAGAACCTATTCCAGTGGTTCCGACCTGCCATTACATGATGGGCGGTATCCCCACTCAGGTTAGCGGTCAGGCCTTGACGCAAACAGCATCTGGAGAAGATGTNCCCGTTGATGGTCTATATGCCGCAGGTGAAGCTGCGTGTGTATCGGTGCACGGTGCTAATCGATTGGGTGGTAATTCATTATTGGATTTGGTGGTCTTTGGTCGTGCCGCTGGCTTGCACATTGAGCAAGTGATGCGGCAGGGCGTGAGCTATCGCGAAGCCTCTGATTCAGATGTTGAGGCGGCGATGCAGAGATTAAATCGCTGGAATGAGAGCAGCTCGGGTGAGTCGGTTTACGACCTGAAGAAAGAGCTGCAAACCACCATGCAAAACAGCTTCGGGGTATTCCGCACTGAGAAGAACATGCAAGAAGGCATTGTTAAGTTGGCGGAATTGCGTGAACGGATCGGTAAGGCTCACATGCCGGACAAGTCCTCTGCGTTTAATACGGCGCGGATTGAGGCGCTGGAGCTGGAAAACCTGCTTGAAGTGGCAGAAGCCACAGCAATTACCGCCGAGGGCCGCAAAGAGAGCCGTGGTGCGCACGCGCGAGACGACTATCAGGAGCGCGACGACGAAAACTGGCTGTGCCACTCAATGTTCCACCCAGAAGATAAGCGCGTGGGCAAGCGNGATGTGAATTTTGCGCCAAAGACGATGGAAGCATTCGAACCGAAGGTGCGTGTTTACTAAGCCCGTTACCTTGAGCGAACCGAATTAGTTTTAAGGACAAAGAACAATGCAAGTAAGTGTTTATCGTTATAACCCTGATCTCGATGAAGTGCCGGTTATGCGCGATGTCAACGTCGACCTCCCTGAGGGNAAGGACCTGATGGTATTAGACGTGCTGCAGTTGATTAAGGACGAGGATCCGACCTTGAGCTTTCGCCGCAGCTGTCGCGAAGGCGTGTGCGGATCGGATGGTATCAACATGAACGGGAAAAATGGCCTGGCCTGCATCACGCCTGTTTCNGAAGTCGTGAAACGCAATAAGTTGGTGCTGCGACCNTTGCCGGGTCTGCCGGTAGTGCGGGATCTGGTGGTGGACATGAGCCAGTTTTACCAGCAATACGCCAAGGTGCAGCCGTATTTGGTGAATAATGAAGCGCCACCTGCTCAAGAGCGCCTGCAGTCNCCGGAAGATCGCGAAAAGATTGATGGCCTTTATGAGTGTATACTCTGCGCCTGCTGTTCCACCTCTTGCCCGTCGTTTTGGTGGAACCCGGACAAATTCATTGGTCCGGCCGGNTTGCTCCAAGCGTATCGATTTTTAGCAGATTCTCGAGATACCGACACCGAAGGGCGTTTGGCTAATCTGGATGACCCCTTCAGTGTATTCCGCTGTCGTGGCATCATGAACTGNGTCAGCGTTTGTCCGAAGGGTCTCAACCCAACCCGGGCGATCGGCAAAATCCGCTCTATGCTNTTACAGCGGGGCACTTGACCTATTAACCACAGCCGCCGTGTTGGGGCGCGGCGGCCCCTAAAACATTTCGGCCTTTCGACGCGAGTCGTAGCTAAAGAGGCGAAGCAGTGACTGACAGTTTTATGCAGCGTATGCAAAAGAGTTCTCATCTGGGAGGGCTTAACGCTGCATACATCGAAGATCTATACGAAACCTACCTTGAAGACCCTGGCGCGGTAGCCGAAGTTTGGCGCAGCTATTTTGAAACCCTACCGGTAGTCGATGGGGCGATTGGTGCCGACACCCCNCATTCTTCGGTGGTGCAGCATTTTGAACGGCTGGGCCGCAACCGGCTTAAGGCTAAGCCGGAAAAGGTCGCTACGCATATCTCAGATGAGCACCAGGTGCGCCAGATGCGCGTACAGGATCTTATNTCGGCCTATCGNCATCGCGGCCACAAGCGCGCGAATATCGATCCCTTGGCGATGATGGAGCGGCCTGCGACGCCAATCCTAGAGTTGGACTATCACCGGCTTTCGCCTGCTGATCTTGATGAAACCTTTAATACCGGTACCTTTCACTACGGTGACGGTACCGCCAAGTTGCGGGACATAGAGACCGCGCTGCAGCAAACCTATTGCGGCTCCATCGGCGCTGAGTACATGCANATTGTTGACGCTGCAGAGCAATTGTGGGTGCAGCAGCGTTTAGAGAGCGCGCGCAGCCGGCCAAGTTTTGATGCGAAACAAAAGCAGGCCATCCTCGANCGGCTGATTGCTGCAGAGGGGTTGGAGAAATACCTACACCGGCGTTATCCGGGTACCAAACGCTTTGGCCTCGAAGGGGCTGAAAGTCTGATACCGATGTTCCACGAACTGCTGCAGCGTCTGGGTGACCATGGCGTGGTGGAATCGGTGATCGGTATGGCGCACCGCGGCCGCTTGAATGTTCTGGTAAACATACTCGGCAAAAACCCTGGCGATTTGTTCGACGAATTTGACGGTAATGTGCGCATCGAGAACGGTTCGGGTGACGTGAAATATCATCAGGGTTATTCCTCGAGTGTTATGACCCGNGGCGGTGAGATGCACCTAGCACTGGCGTTTAATCCCTCGCATTTAGAAATCGTTGGCCCTGTGGTTGAAGGGTCTGTGCGTGCACGTCAGGATCGGCGTGACGACCCGCTAGGTGACCAGGTAGCGCCAATTGTGGTGCATGGGGATGCGGCGTTTGCCGGGCAGGGCGTGGTTATGGAGACGTTTCAGATGTCTCAGACCCGCGGCTTCCGCACTGGCGGCACGATTCATATTATCGTCAATAATCAAATAGGCTTTACCACTGATCGTCAGGAAGATGCGCGTTCAACAGAATACTGCACCGAAGTTGCCAAGCTGGTGCAGGCGCCAATTCTCCACGTCAATGGCGATGACCCCGAAGCGGTAATTTTTGCCACCCATCTGGCTGCGGATTACCGCATGACTTACCGCAAAGATGTGGTCATCGACTTAGTTTGTTATCGGCGGCGTGGGCATAACGAGGGCGAAGAGCCGATGAAGACTCAGCCGCTCATGTACCAAAAGATCCGCAATCACCCGTCAGTGTGCGAGCAGTACGGGAATGCCTTGGTCGAGACTGGTGTGGTAGAGCGCGAGCGGGTCAATGAAATGGCAGATCGCTATCGCGATACCATCGAGGCCGGCGAAAGTGTGGCGTTGAGTTTGGTGCAGGAGCCGAATACCGAACTATTCGTCGACTGGAATCCCTACATTGGTCACGACTGGGATGCGCCCGGCGATACACGAGTTGCCCAGGCGGACTTTCAGCGGGTTGCCGCCAANTTAGAAAATTTGCCCAACGGCTTCGTGTTGCACCGCCAGGTCAGCAAAATATTAGACGACCGACATCGCATGGCTGCNGGTGCTAAACCCCTGAATTGGGGTATGGCAGAGATCATGGCCTATGCGACGCTGGTGGATGCAGGTGTACCCGTGCGTATGACCGGGCAAGACGTTGGGGTGGGGACGTTTTCCCATCGGCATGCGTCATTGTTCAATCAGAAAGATGGCGAACGCATTATTCCTCTGAATCATGTGCGCGAGGANACGCCGTTTGAATTGTATGACTCGCTGCTGTCAGAAGAAGCGGTACTCGCTTTTGAATATGGCTACGCAGCCACTGCNCCTAAGTCGCTGGTGGTATGGGAGGCGCAGTTNGGTGACTTTGCCAATGGCGCGCAGGTGGTNATCGATCAGTTCATNAGCTCAGGTGAAACCAAGTGGGCGCGTCTATGTGGGCTGGCCATGTTGTTACCTCACGGTTTTGAAGGTGCCGGCCCAGAGCATTCGTCAGCGCGGTTAGAACGCTTTCTGCAAATGTGTGCAGAGCACAATATGCAAATTTGTATCCCCTCAACGCCGGCTCAGGTATTTCATATGTTGCGGCGTCAGGCGATCCGTCCGGCGCGCAAACCACTGATTGCGCTTACGCCGAAGAGTCTACTGCGCCATAACCTAGCTGTTTCTACCTTAGAGGAACTCTGCGAGGGTGAATTCCACACCGTGATTGATGAGCTAGACGATCTCAATCCGAAGAAGATCGATCGCTTAGTTCTGTGTAGTGGCAAGGTCTATTACGATCTTTTGGAAGCGCGTCGCGAGGCTAACTGTGAAAGTGTTGCCATCATTCGCTTAGAGCAGTTGTACCCATTCCCTGAAGCTGCATTGGCAGAATTATTGAGTCAATACAGCAAGCTGAAAACAGCAGTGTGGTGTCAGGAAGAACCTATGAACCAAGGCGCGTGGTATTCTTCCCAACATCATATTCGCAAAGTGCTGCAGCAGCATTTGCCCCAGTTACCATTAGACTATGCCGGCCGCGAGGCCTTCGCAGCACCCGCTGCAGGGTCACCGAGCTTGCATATTGAACAACAACAACAGCTTGTGAACGAAGCATTATTTGGGAAACCAAATGCCTAAGGGCAATCCCCAACCACCCGTGATGGAAACCAACTATGGACATTAAGGCGCCGACCTTTCCTGAATCAATTGCTGACGGCAGTGTTGCCGAGTGGCATCACCAAGCGGGCGATTTTGTCGCCAAAGACGCTTTGTTGGTGGATATTGAAACCGATAAGGTGGTGATCGAGGTCTATGCGCCAGAGGATGGTGTGCTGACCAGTATCGTCAAAGCTGAAGGCGAAACGGTATTGTCAGAAGAGGTGATTGCGCAGTTTACGCCGGGTGCCGGCGCAGCGGCTGAGGCTGCAGACAGCGTCACTGAAGATGTGTCGAGCGCTGGCGCTGAAGGGGACCGCTTTGCCAGTCCAGCAGCCAAGAAACTGGCAGCTGAAAACAATTTGGACTGGTCCGGTATTACCGGCACCGGCAAAGACGGTCGTATTACCAAGGAAGATGTTGCATCAGCGCTGCTGAAGCCTGCCGCGCCGGAGCCGGCGCCAGTGGCAGCGGAGCCAGTCGCGCCTGCCGCCAGTAGCCCAGCGCAGCCGGTGGCGGTTGATTACTCCGACGAAGGTCGCGTGGAGCGGCGTGTGCCGATGACACGGTTGCGCGCCAGTGTTGCGAAACGTTTGGTGGCTGCGCAGCAGAATGCCGCCATGTTAACGACCTTTAACGAAGTGGATATGCAGCCGATCATGACCCTGCGTAAACGCTATCAGGCAGAATTTCAAAAAGCGCACAATGACACTCGATTAGGCTTTATGTCGTTCTTTGTGCGTGCCGCGACCGAGGCGTTAAAACGCTTTCCGGCAGTCAATGCGAGCATTGACGGTGACGACATCGTGTACCATGGCTACTACGACATTGGCGTAGCGGTCTCAACCGAACGCGGTTTGGTCGTTCCTGTTCTGCGTAATACAGATGCTTTGGGTCTGGCCCAGATTGAAGATGAAATTGCGGCCTTTGGTGCTAAAGCCCGGGACGGTAAGCTGGCGCTAGAAGATATGGCGGGCGGTACTTTTACCATTTCTAATGGCGGCATTTTTGGCTCCATGATGTCGACGCCGATTCTTAATCCACCGCAGACGGGTGTTCTAGGGATGCACAACATTCAAGAGCGCGCAGTAGTGGTAGATGGTGAGATCGTGGTACGTCCGATGATGTATCTGGCATTGTCTTACGATCATCGCTTGATCGATGGGCGTGAGGCAGTACAGTTTTTGGTGGCAATCAAAGGCATGATCGAAGACCCTGCTCGGATCCTATTGGAACTGTAGCGTTTGCCAGTAAAGTAACCGTCTCGGCGATCGGGCAGGGCAGAGACGACCAAGCGCCTGCCCAATACAATTGGAGCGCCGTCTCCGAACGTTTAAATTGGCATGAACTTCGTGCCCTAAATGGAAACAATCCATGAGCAATGACTACGACGTAATCGTTATCGGTGCTGGCCCGGCGGGCTATCACGCGGCGATTCGCTGTGCGCAACTGGGCTTTAAAACAGCCTGTATTAACAAGATGCGCGATAAAGACAATAAACCGGTACTCGGCGGCACCTGTTTGAACTGGGGCTGTATTCCATCGAAGGCGCTATTAGACGCATCCCATAAGTTCCATGAGGCCCAGCATGATTTCGCTGACATGGGCATTAATACGGGCAAGGTCAGCGCTGACGTACCGAAAATGATTGCGCGTAAGCAAGAAGTGGTTGACGGCTTAACCGGAGGGGTAGCCGCATTATTCCAAGGCAATGGCGTCACTTCATTGGAAGGCAGTGGCCGCTTACATGCCAACTGTCAGGTAGCGTTTACGCCCCACGACGGCCCGGAGCAAATGTTACAGGCCGCCCATGTCATCCTAGCGCCGGGTTCGGTACCTGTGGATATTCCACCGGCACCACTGCAAGACGGCCTCATTGTTGATTCTACCGGTGCGCTGGAATTTACCGCAGCGCCAGGGCGTCTTGGTGTGATTGGTGCCGGGGTAATCGGCCTGGAACTTGGTAGCGTATGGAATCGCCTGGGATCTGAGGTCACTGTGTTGGAGGCGCTGGACGAGTTCCTGCCTATGGCAGACAGTCGCATTAGTCGTGACGCCCAGCGTATGCTCAAAGCTCAGGGTTTGGATATTCGTTTGGGCGCCCGCGTGACCGCCACCGAGGTGAAAGGCCGTGGTAACAAAAAAACTGTAACAGTTACGTATCAAGACAAAGACGGCGAGCAGCAATTAGANTTCGANAAGCTTATTGTTGCCGTTGGACGCAGNCCGTATACCGAGGGCTTGCTGGCACCTGATGCGGGTGTGAATTTAGATGAGCGCGGGTTTCTGTATGTGAATGATCTTTGTGCCACAGACGCGCCTAACGTATATGCTGTGGGCGATGTGGTGCGTGGGCCCATGCTTGCCCACAAGGGTATGGAAGAAGGTGTGATGGTGGCAGAGCGTATTGCCGGGCATAAACCCTTGGTGAACTACGATACTGTTCCCAGTGTCATCTATACCCATCCTGAAATTGCCTGGGTAGGTAAGACTGAGCAGCAATTAAAAGCTGACGGCGAGAACTACAATGTCGGTAGTTTCCCATTTGCCGCAAACGGTCGTGCCTTAGCCGCAAATGAAACCGAGGGCATGGTGAAATTGATCGCTGATGCAGACTCTGATCGAATACTTGGTGTCCACGTGCTTGGGCCCCAAGCTTCAGAGATCATCGCTCAGGCGGTAATCAGCATGGAATTCAGTGCTAGTGCAGAAGACCTAGGACTTATTATGTTTGCNCATCCGACCTTGTCGGAGGGTNTGCATGAAGCTGCGCTCGGNGCAGCAGGGCATGCTATTCATATGGTTAACCGTAAAAAGCCNGGCAAAAAATAGTAGTAACAAAGNCAAAGCGCGTTCGCGCGCAGACACNANNATCTTATAAACATTTANGGGAGGAGCGCGCGCAGTGAACTTACACGAATATCAGGCCAAGGGCCTATTTGCCGAATACGGTTTACCCGTATCAGAGGGCCATGCCGTAGATA
Organism: Gammaproteobacteria bacterium; assembly: GCA_002690405.1. Lineage (GTDB taxonomy): Bacteria > Pseudomonadota > Gammaproteobacteria > Pseudomonadales > Azotimanducaceae > UBA4421. The sequence continues at coordinate 2,541 of NZEI01000115.1, read as the reverse complement.
CTGCAGATGAAGCAGTAGCCGCCGCGGAAAAAATCGGTGGTAACCGTTGGGTGGTAAAAGTTCAGGTGCATGCGGGNGGCCGCGGCAAAGCGGGCGGTGTCAAGCTTGCAGACTCCCTAGATGAAGTAAGAGCGTTTGCTGATCAGTGGATCGGTAAGAATCTCGTTACCATTCAGACCGACGAGAANGGCCAGCCGGTTAGCAAAATCTATGTTGAAAGCTGCACCGATATNGCTACCGAGTTGTATTTGGGCGCCGTTGTGGACCGTGGCACACGCCGCGTAGTGTTTATGGCCAGCACCGAAGGCGGGGTCGAGATCGAAACCGTTGCAGAAGAGACGCCAGAGAAAATTTTGCGCGCAGTTATTGACCCCTATGTGGGCGCCCAGCCGTTCCAGGGCCGACAGTTGGCCTTNGAACTGGGACTGCAAGGCGCACAGATTCGCCAGTTCACCGATCTGTTTATGGGTTTAGCGAAACTGTTTGAAGAGACCGATTGCTCATTGCTGGAAATAAACCCTCTGGTTATTACCGAAGAGGGCAATGTGCACTGCTTAGATGCCAAGATGAACGTCGACGGCAATGCGCTGTATCGTCAGCAAAAGATTGCGGCGATGGANGACCCNAGCCAAGANGACGAACGTGANGCNCAGGCNGCAGAGTACAANCTCAACTATGTNGCGCTGGACGGCAACATCGGCTGTATGGTTAATGGNGCTGGACTAGCCATGGGCACCATGGATTTGGTTAAGCTGCATGGTGGTAACCCNGCTAACTTCCTCGACGTNGGTGGCGGCGCGACTAAGGAAGCCGTCTCTGAAGCGTTTAAAATTATTTTATCCGACAGTGCAGTAAAAGCCGTGTTGATCAATATCTTCGGTGGCATCGTCAGCTGTGCAACCATTGCTGAAGGCATTATTGGTGCGGTTAAAGAAGTGGGTGTTGAGGTGCCTGTAGTGGTGCGCTTTGAAGGTAACAATTCCGAGTTAGGACGCCAGACATTGGCGGATAGCGGACTCAACATCATTCCCGGAGAATCATTAGTAGACGCGGTCGAAAAAGCCGTGGCTGCAGCAGGAGGGCAGTCATGAGCATATTGATCGATAAAGACACCAAAGTAATTTGCCAAGGTTTTACCGGTTCCCAAGGCACACTGCACAGCGAACAAGCTCTGGCCTATGGCACTCAATTAGTGGGTGGCGTAACCCCGGGTAAAGGCGGCGGTACCCATTTAGGCTTGCCTATATTCGACACTGTTGCTGAGGCCGTGGCCACTACTGGTGCTACAGCATCCGTAATCTACGTACCTGCAGGCTTCTGCAAAGACTCAATCTTAGAAGCGCTGGATGCGGGCATAGAACTTATTGTGTGTATTACCGAAGGCATACCCACACTGGATATGCTGGCGGTCAAAGCGCGTCTGGAACTCACTAACGCCCGTATGATTGGGCCAAATTGCCCAGGTGTTATTACTCCGGGAGCCTGCAAGATTGGCATCATGCCCGGCGATATCCATTTGCCCGGTAAGGTCGGTATCGTTAGTCGATCCGGCACCCTTACTTACGAGGCGGTCAAGCAGACAACAGATCGTGGGTTTGGCCAAAGCTCGTGTGTAGGGATCGGCGGCGACCCCATCCCCGGCAGCCACTTTATCGACATATTGGAATTATTCGAAAACGACCCGGCTACTGAAGCCATCGTTATGGTGGGCGAAATCGGCGGCACCGCCGAAGAGGAAGCGGCGGCGTACATTAAAGCTAATGTCACGAAGCCTGTTGTAGGTTACATCGCGGGTGTTACTGCTCCTCCGGGTAAGCGTATGGGGCATGCTGGGGCGATTATCGCCGGCGGTAAGGGCACAGCGGACGATAAATTCGCCGCACTGCAAGACGCTGGGGTACGAACGGTACGCAGCCTCGCGGAAATTGGTGATGCGTTAGCCGACGTTACCGGCTGGTCGTAGGCCTTTTACTTTCCAGTTGAATATGCCCCTGCGCACGTGGGGGCATAGATCGCCGTTCTAGATCGGTCAGTCCTCTCGGGGTTGGCCTAAACATTTTGCGTTGTACAGCGCACCCAAGTGGGTCATTCGAGCACTGATCGAGTCCTGATTCTTATTCGATCGTAACTCGTTGACGATAATTCCTTGCCAGAACACCAGCGCCATACCGGCATTTTTAACGCTGATGCCTGAGTCCTCCTTGGCCTGTTCGAAAGTTGCACCTAATTGCTTTAGCTCGTCCTGCAGCGCGGCACAGGACTTGGTGTAATCATCAGGTTGCACGGTCTGCACCGCACGATTGCTGACGCAGCCGCAAGTGAGCAAAACCGATAGGCATAAGGGGATGAATTTCATACTGCATACTCCGGTATTAGAGGTCCCTTGTCGACCCAAAAGCTACTGCTGGTGGTTGGGGCTTACTAAAAATCCGCGCTAGAGCACCTATTGAAATTCTAAGCCGCACCCCCATCTTTGCGCCCATACAAACGTGTCATCGGAGAGCACTGAATGAGCGAAGCACAAGCTGAAACCCTAAATTT
>NZEI01000038.1 GCA_002690405.1 Gammaproteobacteria bacterium | reverse complement strand
GCTGCCTGCACTTCGGTCAATACCGAGCGGCGTTTACAAAGCAATAAACAACCTGACGTGTCACGATCAATACGATGGGCTAATTCTAATTTCGGTGCTCGCCGAAAGGCTCGAAATAGCTCAATAATGCCACTGGTGATCGAACTGCCTCCGTGTACAGCAAAGCCTGAGGGCTTGTTTAAGACAATAAGGTCAGCATCTTCATAGAGAATAGCTGCCTCCAGCAGAGCTACCGTAGCATCTGCCATTTGTACCGGTTGTTCTGCTTTAACAGTAACGGGTGGAATACGAATTCGATCACCGAGTTGCAGCCTATGACTAGGCTTTATCCGTCCTCCATTAACGCGCACCTCGCCGGAGCGTAAAATCTTATAGATACGCTGTCGGGGCAGCCCTTTTAACGAGCGTAACAAAAAGTTATCGATGCGCTGCCCTGCGTCCTCGGCATCAGTGATGTCTACATACTCTACTGGCATCGTCCTCTACTCGAGCAAAAAATTTAATTGTTTGAAGGGGTTAGCAATCGCTGTTAGACTTCGCGCGTTCAGTTGGGATGGCATCACGACGAGTACATTGCAACTTGATTGCACGTGAACATCGGAAATGCTGGCAGTATTGTAGCAGTTAGGGCGTAAATTCTAACTTTCCAGACCGAATAAGATGAATTGAATGCAGTGGGCTTAACAGCCCGCCTTGCAAAGAATGATACGGCGCTATTAGCGCTACGTAATAATTTAATAGCGAAGAAGTAGAGTAACCGCTAAAGGTACCCAGTCCGGCCTCACAGCATTGACTGGGTATGAAAGACGGCATAAGAGCATCAATAGGACCTTTCTTAGGGGCAATTCGCTGATATCGGATTTCCCCGTGGACGTAAGTTCTAATAACGTCCCCTAGGCCTCATGCCAGCCCTCTTTCTGGTCGCGGACTGGTGTCCGCCGTAGATAAAAGAATTTGTTAACAGCTCAGCGCCTAGAACATTGTTTTTCATAGAAGCATATGTGTGGATCTAGGTTGTGTCAGAGCCACCGGCGCTGAACAAACATTTAAAGTCTAAGGTCTATTGATGGCTGATAAGACTTTCTTGCTCAATCAAGGATAGCCCGCTGTCCGGCGATTGCGAACGCTACGACCAGATTGACTCTTTCATTACTCCTTCGCCCAAACACTGATGTGCGCTTTGCCCATCGGACGGAGAACATGATGAAAAGAATGCTAATCAATGCCCGCCAACCGGAAGAGGTGCGGATTGCACTGGTTGATGGTCAAAAACTTTACGACCTGGATATCGAAAACCGCTCAAGAGAGCAGAAAAAATCCAGCATCTATAAAGCCAAAATCACTCGGGTAGAACAAAGCCTAGAAGCCGCTTTTGTGGATTTTGGGGCCGAGCGCCACGGCTTCTTGCCACTGAAAGAAATAGCTCGTGAATACCAACAAAAAGGTGGCGACGGTATTCGCGAAGGCACCGAAATAATCGTTCAGGTAGAGAAGGAAGAACGCGGCAATAAAGGCGCAGCGTTGACCTCTTACCTTAGCCTGGCCGGTCGATACATGGTTCTGATGCCTAACAATCCGAGGGCGGGTGGTATATCTCGGCGCATCGAAGGTGATGATCGCGACGAACTTCGACAAGCGATGGCGCAATTAGAGATCCCTGAGGGCATGGGCGTTATCGTCCGTACCGCTGGCGTTGGCAGAAGCAGCGAAGAGTTGAACTGGGACCTTTCTTACTTACTGCAGCTCTGGCAAGCAATCAAAAGTGCGGCAAACACCGAGCAAACACCGTCGTTACTGTACCAAGAGAACAGCGCGGTACTGCGCGCCGTTAGAGACAATTTACGCCCAGATATTGGCGAGGTTCTGATCGAGGGTGAAGCCGCTTTTCAGGAGGCTTCAGCGTTTATTGCTCAGGTAATGCCTAATTACTCTGACAAAGTTAAGGCGTACGACGACCCAATTCCGTTATTTAGCCGGTATCAAATCGAAAGCCAAATAGAAACCGCCTACGAACATACGGTTAAGCTGCCATCCGGCGGTAGCATAGTTATAGATCCTACCGAGGCGTTGGTATCCATCGACATCAACTCAGCCCGCGCCACCAAGGGTTCGGATATCGAAGAAACCGCCCTAAATACCAATTTGGAAGCGGCGGATGAGATCGCCCGACAGCTCAAAATACGCGACATTGGCGGCCTCGTAGTAATTGATTTCATCGATATGATGAACACCAAGAACCAGCGCGCGGTTGAAAATCGCATGCGTAACGCATTGGAGTCTGACCGAGCACGCATTCAAACCGGACGCATCTCGCGTTTTGGTTTAATGGAAATGAGTCGACAGCGACTCCGTCCCTCGCTAGAAGAGATAAGTACTGAATTGTGCCCACGCTGTAATGGTCAGGGACGAATTCGTGATACCCGATCGCTGGCGCTAGCAATCCTGCGTGTTATGGAAGAGGAATCACTAAAGGAACGCAGCGCGGTGATTCGCGTCCAGGTGCCTCTTGCCATCGGCGCCTTCTTGTTAAATGAGAAACGCCGTGACCTCGCTGAAATTGAGAAGCACAGTAAGACACATATTGTGATTATTCCAAATTCAAACTTGGAAACACCCCACTACTTAGTTGAACGATTGCGCGATGACCACGTGGAGGAAGAAGGCGATATTCCTAGTTATACCCTTTCCGAACTGGCTAATCAGGCTGCAGCCCAAGAACTGCCAGAGGAAACTGCACTACCACAGCATCCCCAAGCAGCAGTGAAGGCACAAATTCAGCCGCGTGAACCGGCTCCCAAGGTCGATCCTGTCAAAGATAAAAAGCCCGGACTACTGAGCAGGATATTTAAAAGTCTGTTCTCAGATGAAGTAACCGAGCCTGACAACGAACGAACCCGTAACCGCAACAAGTCGACTCGATCTAATACTTCGCGCAATTCTCGTAAGCGCCGCGACGACGGTCATGGTCGCGGTGACAACAATCGTAAACGGGAGCGTAACAATAATCGCTCGGACCAAGGCCGCAGCAATAACCAAGAACGCGACGACAAGCGTAAGAGCAAAACTGCTAACGAAGAGCGTAAAAATAACGGCCGGCAAAATTCTGGCACACAAGAGCGCAACGAAACCAAGAGCAGGAATAAGAATAGATCCGGGCGTGCCGAGGCACAGCAGGAGTTCGTAGCCGCATCACCCGAGGAGCGTCAACCTAGCTCAGAGGATTTGGCAAAGAGTAAGCGCCAGCCGAAGCGCGACCGTAACGCCCCACCACGTGAAAAAGCGCCGCCCGTTCGTGCCGGGAAACCTACGCCAGCTGGCGAACCAGAGACGCCAATCGTAGAGGCTGCTGCTGAGCTAAAAAGCAACGAGACGGCCGCGGCTAACGAAACCACAACTACACCTGCTGCCGAGCGACCGAGCCGTGCAGGTAACGATCCGCGCAATAAAAACAAAGCTCCTGCAACAGCAGCGGTTCAAACTGCTCCAACATCATCGGACGAAAACGACACGCAACCCGCTGATGCGGCAAAGCTTGAAGCCCAGGCACCGGAGACGGCGGTCGATAATCAGGACGTAACTCAGGCTGACAGCAACAACCAAGCTGCAGAGGTGGCACCAAGCACCGACGAAACAGAGTCAGCAGAGATTGCATGCGACGAAACGACCACTGAAACGCCAAGTGTTGCTGAAACCTCAACAACAGAAACTGCCACGGACGCTGAAACAGAAACGGAAACAGAGGCAGAAACAAAGATAGAAGTAGAAGCAGAAGCAGAAGCAAAAGCAGAAGCAGAAGCAGAAGCAGAGACTAATGCCGACGCTGAGGAAACAGCGTCAGTTCAGTTAGATGCGCCTGAAGAAAAGTCCGAAGACGTTGCAGAACAGCAATCAACAGCGGCTGAACCCGCGGCAGAGACAGACACGCCATCCGAGCAAGCTGATACATCTCCAGCGCCCAGCAGAACCGTACGCGCGGCTAATGACCCCCGAGAAGTTCGCCGTCGTGAACGTGAGGCGGCACTCAGATCCCAGGGTATCAAGGTGCCCGGCGCAGACGCCAATAGCTCAGACTAGGCTAAGATAGACGGCTCAATCTCGAGCTCGATAGCGAAAGCCTTGGCAACACTGGCGCGCACATCAGAGGCAAACTCTAAGATGTGCGCCGCCTCTGTCGCACCATGATTTACCAGCACTAGCGGTTGTTTGACCCAACACCGAACCTGCCCTGCCTGCTTTGCTTTCCAGCCGCAGCGGTCAATAAGCTGGGCCGCCGACAACTTCGCACCAACACTGGTACGAAAAATGCTCAGGCCCAAATCTTCGAAATACGCTATTCGCGCATTATCAATAATGGGGTTCTTAAAAAAACTACCGACGTTAGGGTTTACGCTGGGGTCAGGTAATTTTGCTGATCGAATCTCAATCACCGCCGCCGCAATTTGTTTAGGCGTTAAATCCGCTTGGTCTCGGAAGTAGCTTGCCAGATCAGGATAGTCAATTTTTATGTGCCCAGCCTTTACAAGATTGAGGCGAATGGCCGTAATGATTTCCTCCGGACATTGCTGGAAGCGACTTGAACGATAGCCAAAACCACACTCTTCAGTGCTAAGCCAGCGTAAATCGCCCCTGCCATCGAGCACCTGAACTGCAGCAATTACCTCGGCGAGTTCTACACCATAAGCACCTATATTTTGCACAGGTGCGGCGCCCACAGAGCCCGGAATCAGCGCTAAATTTTCGATACCAAACCAGCCTTGGTCAACGCAGTAAAGCACTAACTCATGCCAATTATGGCCTGCGCCCACCTCTAACTGCAGACCCGTATCTCCCTCATCAATAATGCGCCGTGTCGTAATCGCCATCACACCAACAACTCCACGAACCTGCGCCATCGGCACGATGTTCGAACCAGCGCCAATAACACGAAAGGGCAAACCCTCTGCCTGAGCAAATGCTCGAGCAGCAACCACATCATCGCTGTGACTCAACAGACAGCCATACTGCGCATAGCTCGCAAGCCCCAGTGTATTTGCCAACGGCATATTCTGTATTAGGTTCATTACGGTTTAAGCAGCCTGAATGTAAGGTTGATACGCTCTGCAACCGGACGCGCTGTTTTCGCAAGGCAGTGGCGCTGGCGACCATCGAAAACCAATAGCGATCCATGCTCTAGATCAATCTTTTCTCGGTTGCCGCTGTCCTCAGATTCGAACCGAAAACGCCGCGCCGCGCCCAGACTCAACGAGGCAATATTACCCGCACAGCCGGCCTCGTCATCGCGGTGCCAACCCATATACTGCTGACCGTCGCTATAGCGATTTAACAACAGAAAGTTGAATTCCTGTGCCGCTATGGCTTGGATCCGATCACGCAGTCCAGACAACTCTCGAGGCCAACCCTGCGCGACATGGTCAGTGCCGGTGTACCGATAATTTAGGCCTGGATCGCCAAACCATGCTAAGCGTCGCGGTGCAGTTACATGACGACCAAAAATACTGAAGGATTCTCTAACCCAGGCAACATTACTGCCCTGCTGGAGCCAATTCAGCCAATGATCCGCGTCTTTGCTGGGTAAAAAATCTCGCTGATAAAACACGCTCAAAAGCCGCATAAGAATAGTCCTAATGTATACTAGCCGAAGCTACGAAACTAACGGGGAAATCCATTGAATATTGAAGGAAAACTAGCGGTCATTACCGGCGGAGCTTCCGGCCTGGGTCGAGCAACCGCGGAAATGATCGTCGCCAATGGCGGCAAGGTCGCCATCCTCGACCTTAACGAGGATCTGGCAAAAGCCACCGCTGAGGAAATTGGTAGCGCGTCAGCCTATCAGGTCAACGTCACCGACGATGCCTCGGTTACCGCAGCAATCGAACAGATTCACGCTGACCATGGAGCCATTCATATCAATGTCAACTGCGCAGGCATCGGAGCCGCCTCGCGCACAGTTGGACGCGAAGGCGCTTTGGACATCGCTAAATTCAATTTCATCATTCAAGTCAACCTCATCGGTACGTTCTCCGTACTGAGTAAGTGTGCGGCAATCATGCAGATGAATGAGCCTGAGGGTGAAGCACTCGAGCGTGGTGTAGTAATCAACACAGCATCCGTTGCGGCATACGATGGTCAAATCGGACAGGCCGCATATTCTGCAAGTAAGGCTGGCGTTGCGGGGATGACTCTGCCGATCGCCCGTGATCTGTCTCGTCAAGGGGTTCGGATCTGCACCATCGCACCCGGTATTTTCAACACGCCAATGATGGCCGGCGCACCAGATCAGGTACGCGACCCATTAATCGAGATGGTTCAGTATCCGAAACGTCTTGGTTTACCGCCTGAGTTTGCGTCTTTAAGTAAGCAGATTGTTGAAAACGCTTATCTCAACGGTGAGACCATTCGCCTAGATGGTGGTATCCGCATGGCGCCAAAATAGCGCCGCTATTAATCCTTCTCTGGCCAGAGCGCTTGCACGCGCTCTAGGTCAGCGGGGGTATCCACCCCTCCTGGAACCCTCTCAGTCGCATCCACTACCAGTAAATCAAGCCCTGCTTGCAACCAGCGCAATTGTTCCAACATTTCTATTTGCTCAAGAGAACTCGGCCCTAGCTCAACAAATTTGCGTAAACCACTGACTCGAAAGGCATACAGGCCGACATGCCGGCGAATTTTATGGCTCTTGGCGAATTCAGCCCAATTCTGCTCGGACATATCCTCTTGGGCATCACGCGCATAGGGAATATTCGCTCGGGAAAAGTACAGGGCGCAAGATTGATCGTCCGTGACAACTTTGACCACATTCGGATTTACGAAGTCGTTAAAGCTGTCCAAAGGCTCAGCTACCGTTGCCATCTGCAGATGACGAGATGAACTCATGCTTTCAACCAGCCGATTTATAACTGCAATGGGGATCAACGGCTCATCGCCCTGAACGTTCACTACGATATCGTCGTCATGCCAACGGTTTATGCGCGCGACTTCCATAGTCCTATCGGACCCAGAAGTATGTTCAACATCAGTCAACACCGCGTTAAACCCGGCCGCTGTAACCGCTCGCTGCACACGCTGATCATCAACTGCAACGGTGACATCGTCGGCAATCGTCGCCGCCGCACGCTCTGCCACACGGACAACCATTGGTCGCCCGGCAATGTCAGCTAGGGGCTTACCCGGCAGTCGTGAGGAGGCAAAGCGGGCAGGAATAACTATGTGTACAGACACCGCTTATCCCTCCTCAAGACGCTCGGAGCGCGGAGCGATGCCTTTATCCGACAACAACGTGTCGAGCATCGCACTCATATCCTCAGCAAATCCCAATTCTATACGCAGCGCCCAAACATGACTTAGATCTACTTCAAGCTCGCGCAACTTCACTGCGTCTTTCTCTGTACATACCACGGGCAGTCCGTCAGCGAACACAACCTCTTTGCCGGAGTAATCATGATGGTCAGCGTACTCATGTAGATCAGCAGCTATCCCAAGCGTCCGTAATGAGCCTAAAAACCGCTGCGGATTTCCAATACCACAAAGCGCATGCACCAACTTATGTTGCGTCACAAAGGCATCTGCGGACAAAGCCAAGCCCGTTGTTAAATTGACAAAATCAAGCGCTTGAGCCTGCATTACAATTTCATCTGCTCTAAGGCCGCTTTTACAGCCATTTGACACAACCCAATCGACGCTCTGAAGGCGTGCCTGTGGTTCGCGTAACGGCCCAGCGGGCATAAGATGTCCATTACCCAGACCCCGTGCACCGTCCACGACAGCAATCTCAATGTCCCGATTCATGGCGTAGTGCTGTAAACCATCATCACTTACCACCACATCGCAGCCACCTTCATACAACATAGTTACCGCCCTAGGCCGATCCGCTGCAACCGCTACCGGACATTGCAAGCGGCGCCGCATCAACACCGCCTCATCGCCATAGGCTGCGGCATTCCCATCCGCCGGCACCAATGATCCCGAGCGACTGGCTTGGCCTCGATATCCGCGCATAGCAACACCTGGGTTGAAGCCGCGCTGTTGCAACTGCTCAATAAGCCAAATAACCATGGGGGTTTTACCAGTACCCCCCGCTGTGATATTTCCAACAACGATCACTGGTACATAGCCGTTACTACCGGCGCGAGCCCGTTGTTGCTGGTTTATTTTGGATCGCCGCGCGAGCACACCATACAGCCAAGACAGCGGCAGCATCAGTAGTGGCCAGCGCGCACCATTATACCAAGCAGCACTCAGTGCCGATGCAGACCGCGACGCGTAATCCCCCATAAACGGCACTATCTGGGTATTGGGAGGCGTGGACAGCGCCTGGACCTCTATGGCTGCAGGCGACTCGGTCTCGGGAACGTCTTGAAATTGCGCCGCGTGCAAGCTGGCGTATTGCGCGCCCAATTCCAACAATTCTTGATGCGTGCCCTCTTCCACAATTTGGCCGCTTTCCAGCACCACAATTCTGTCTGCCGACTCGATCGTCGATAGCCTATGGGCAATCACCAGCGTCGTACGCCCTTCCATAACCTCGACTAAGGCTGCCTGAATATGCTTTTCCGACTCGTTATCTAATGCCGATGTCGCCTCATCCATAATTAAGACCGGCGCATCTTTGAGTAACGCCCGCGCAATGGCGATGCGTTGCCGCTGGCCACCGGACAATAGCACCCCATCATCTCCGACCATGGTATCTAAGCCATCGGGCATAGCCGCAATAAACTCATCCGCATGTGCGCGCTGAACGGCCAAGTTGATTGCCGCATCATCTACGTCGGCCAAATCGCCGTATGCAATATTGTTGCGCAAGGTGTCATTAAACAGAGTCACTTGCTGGGTTACTAAGGCAATCTGCTGACGCAAACTGTCGAGCCGAATGTCATTTATGTTCACCCCATCAAGACTGATGGAACCTCTGCCCACGTCATAGAATCTCGGCAATAGGCTGGCGAGAGTTGACTTGCCGCTGCCCGAGCGCCCGACTAACGCCACCTTCTGCCCTGCGGCTATGTCGAGGTTAATATCCTGCAGTACATCCGGCCCGTCATCCTGATAACGGAAACTGACACCCTGCAGTAGCAACTGACCGTTGGCTCGGGCCAGCGTCTGAGAACCGTGGTCATGTTCGACACCAGAATCGAGTTGGGAGAATACGTCCTCAGCCGCGGCAATACCGCGCTGCAACTTTGCATTAATCTCCGAGAGCTTCCGAATAGGCCGCCCTAACATTCCGGCCCAGCTCAAAAACATTACGGCCTCGCCACCACTCAACCCGCCACCAACATCCGGCCGGTACAGGAGCAAGATCAGCGAACACAGAGCCACCGCGATAATGGTTTCATTCAACTGGGAGCTGAAGACGCGTGTCATAGCCATCTTCAAATTCTGCTGCCGATTAACCTTGCTGGCCCGATCAAAGCGACTCTGTTCGTAGCGCTCGCCGCCAAAGGTTTTAACAACCTTAAAGCCATTTACCGCTTCAGATACCACATGGGTTACATCGCCCATGGAGTGCTGAATACGCTTTGCAATACGCCGAAAACGACCACTGGCGAACACTACAACCAATGCCAAGAGTGGCGCTGCAGCAATAAAGATAAGGGTTAAACGCCAGTTTAAAGCTAACATGAAGCCAACAATGACGATCACTTTTAGGCCGTCTTGCACCACCGCTCGAATTGCATCTGTGCTGGTATCACGCAGCTGGGTAACGGTGAAAGTTATGCGCGATACGATATGACCCTGGGCATTGGCGTCAAAATAGTGAGTCGGTAGCCGCAGTAATTGTTCAAACAGCTGTTGGCGCAGATTAAACACCATGTTGAAAGAGACCTTTGCCATCATGCTCTCACCGATGACTGTACCAACGGCACGCAGCCCTGCCGCACCCGCCATCAACAGTGGAATCGTCGCAGCAGCGCGCGCGGCCTCGTTATCCCATTCGTCGATTAGGTTGCCAAACAAGCGCACGAAGTAGCCCTCGGCTCCAGCTGCAAGCAAAAACCCAAGCACGGAAATACCAAACCAAAACCAATAGGGCGCCAAGTAACTGAGCAGACGTTTGTATGTATCCCAATCAGAATTTGCCATTGCTAGTTCTTCAATTCTTACCGCGAGTATTCAACCGCACATCGCTGATCCCTGCAGCACGGCAAACGTCCATAGCCTTGATTACGAAACGATAGTCCGTAGCCTCATCAACATCTAATCTGATCGACACCCGATCGGCAGTTTGCCCGCCCAGTTGACCCCGAAGCACTTCTGCTAACGCCTCAACACTTGTATCTCGATATAAATTGCCGGCAATTAAAAAACCGCCGGCTGCATCTACCAACATGATTAACTGCTGATCCTTAGATTCACTGGCGGCACTGGTCGATTCCGGGAGCTTGATCGTAATTTCCCGATTCACAACAAAGGAGGTGGAGACCATAAAGAAAATTAGCAGTAAGAAAATTACATCAATCAGAGGTGTTAACTCTAAAACGCCTTCATGGCGGCGCCGCCGCCGCGCAAAAGCCATTAGCCTTGGTGCTCCGCATTTAACCGCATCAACCAACCCTGACTGGTTTCATCCAGTATCACCAGTAACGTGTCGACCTTACGCAACAGTAATCTGTGAGCAATCAATGTTGGAATCGCAATCGATAGGCCTGCGGCAGTAGTAATCAGTGCTGTAGAAATACCCCCAGCCAGTGCAGTTGTCTCTCCAGAGGCAGACACCACTGAGGTAAAGACATCGATCATGCCGACGACAGTACCCAAAATGCCCAATAGCGGACTGATTAACGCAATAATTCCTAATGCTGTCAGATAGGTTTCAAGATCGTGAGCAACACTGGCCAAGGCCGCCTCTCTTACCGCTTCCATATGCTCGGTATCAGTCTGGGCTAACGCCGCCAACACCGCACCCAACGGGGAGTGGCTGCGCAGTTCCTCGCGTGATCCGGGATCGCCCAACACTCGCTGCAGTTGCGCCAAAGGCAGCGCTAACAACTCTGGTGGCGCGACCAAGTCTTGGCGGAGGGACCAGTAGCGCTCGACACATATTGCCACCGCAACCACACTGCAGCTTAGAATCGGCAACATCAGCCAGCCGCCTGCTAAAATCACATCGATCACGATAACGCCTGGCCTATCCGAATATTTGCTACCAACTGCACCCTCGCGCACTAATAGGCCAGACGCTGTGCACTAAACCATCGTCTTCCAAAATCCAATAATAGTCGTGCAAATTAACCGTGGGATCACAGTGAGGGGCGGCAAATCTCAACACCTGCCCCAACTGCACTTCTTGCTGACCCTCACCAAGAATAAGCACACCATGCTCGTCCCCGGCAAAACGAAATTCAACACCAGGTAAATCGTCGCAAACCGGATTTACCGAATCAGATGCAAAAGCTTTGTACCCGCCATCGACCGTAATGGTCTTGGATTGGGGCTGACTGATGGTGCTGCAGGCTACGGTCAGGGCGAGTTCAAAATCTTCGAAACGACTGGCACCTGCACTGGCCAAGGCCCGATACTCCTCATCCATAAAGATGTAGCTACCCACTTGAATATCGGTGAGGCGGTCCACCGCAACATCGACATCATAAGTACCCGTACCTCCCCCAGTAACAATCTCCGGGGAGATGCCCCGCTCTGCCAATGCAATAAAAAACTCATCCAATCGCGACCATGAGGCCAAGGACTTATCCCGTCGTTTTGCATAGTCCTCGATATGCATGAGGTGACCGGCATAATGTTGAATGCCACGAAATTCGAAGCGCTCATCATTCATTACGGCGTCAATCAGCCGCAACATAATGTCTACCTCACGCGTACCTGTGCGCCCCATACTAAGATCAATATCCACCAGCAGACCTAAGCGCCGCTCCGGCGCTATTGCCGCTTGGAGCGCTGCTAGGCCTTGCTCGGAGTCAACTACTAAAAGCAGTTCGCAATTCGGGTGTGTGCCAAGTAACGAATCAAGAGCCTGAGCCTTAGCCAGCGTAGCGATGGGCGACGTAATCAGCACCGATGGAACTCCGGCCCCAAGCATAATCGCCGCCTCACTGATCTTGGCCGCGCATATTCCAACGGCCCCCAACTGCATCTGCAGCTTGGCTATGGTTGGGCACTTATGGGTCTTACTGTGGGGGCGAAAACCCTTACCCGCCGCGCGAACATGGTCCGCCATTTTGCGCATATTGCGCTCCATAGCAGCACGCTCCAAAACCAGTGCAGGTGTAGGTAACTGCCCCAACTCCATAGGCCGGTGCAAAGTAGTCGGTGCGCTAACTCGCGCGGCGGCTTGATCGAGCGCAAATTCAATCGACATCGGTTAATCAACCCATTCGTTGGAAGCAATAATTTGTGGCTTCTACAAATCCTTCAACGGAACCACAGTCAATGCGGCGGCCCCGAAACTTATAGGCCATCACTTTACCCTGCTTAGCCTGCTGCAGTAAGGCGTCTGTAATTTGCACTTCGCCATTACGGCCGGCCGGAATTTCCTCGAGAATATCAAAAATATCCGGGGTCAGAATGTAGCGGCCGATAATTGCGAGATTACTTGGTGCATGCTCGGGCTCTGGTTTCTCCACCATATCTGTGACCTTCATCAGATCTTGAGTAACTGGCTCGCCGGCAATAACCCCATACCGATGCACCTGATCTGCGGGCACCTCTTCAATGGCTACGATACTGCAGCCATATTGTTCATATAGAGCCGCCATTTGCCCCATCACGCCCTGTTCGCCTTCTGAGGTTAGACAAAGGTCGTCTGCGAGTATGACCCCAAACGGCTCATCACCAACAATACGCTTGCCCGTAAGAATGGCATGCCCAAGGCCTAACATTTGGCGCTGCCGGGTGTAGGAAAAGGAGCACTGGTCGATTAGGCCCCGGATGCCCTCTAGCGCCTCTTCTTTACCGGTGCCGGCAATAGAACTTTCCAGCTCAAAACTCACATCAAAATGNTCTTCTATCGCACGCTTACCACGCCCGGTAACAAAACAAATGTTGCTCAAGCCAGCGTCAGCAGCTTCCTCCACACCNTACTGAATCAGTGGTTTNTCGAGTATCGGTAGCATTTCTTTCGGCATAGCCTTGGTGGCCGGCAGAAACCGCGTGCCGTAGCCCGCCACGGGAAATAGACATTTTTTCAGCACCGCGCTGAGNCTCCTTTTGTTANGGAGTCTCTATGTTAGCTGGAATGCCGTGCTTGGTGTGATAGTTAAGCGAACCGTATAACTAACTTTTTGCGTGCTGGGCTGCGTCGGCCAGCTTTAAGGCAGCAACAAGATGCCGACAGATCAAAACGCCCGCTGTCTTACTCTGTCGGTAAGAGCGCTGAGGCGAGCGCGTTCGCAGTGAATATGCTAAATCCATCGCAGAATTGAGGTGCTCGAGGACGGNATCAGCAGTCCCTAAAGCATGTCGCCCGNTTTCTTCAGATTCTCTGGNATCGCNTANTTGGCTGANCTGCCCNACCCAGGAACCNTTNAGTTGCNGNTGCAATTTATCCCGCCCAGTAGCCTTNGCTNCAACCAAGGCATGCTGTTCGGGTTCAGCAAATAACGGCAAAGTNGCCCCCACCGGTGTATTCGGCTGCGCCGTATTGCCTCTATCTGTCGCTTCAGACGTGTCATCATTTGCCCCGGTGAGGAACTCAGAAAGCCAGTCTTGCTGTATGGGATTGCCAGTTTCCATACCGTNATTGTACCNATACTGTATATTTATACAATATCTATCTCATAGCGCACTTTCAGTGAAAATGAGTTGTTCGCCATCCCACTCGCCTATTATCTCCGCGCCTGGCGCGAACTTTCCGGCCAATATCTGATTTGCTAAGGGATTCTCTACCAAACGCTGTATCGCGCGTTTTAGCGGTCGCGCGCCATAAACCGCGTCATAGCCCGCGCTTGTTACTGCTTTTAATCCATCATCAGCAAGCGTGAGTTGCAGATCCTGTTCACCCAAACGCACATTCAATGCATCGAGTTGCAGCNTGGCGATTTGCCCAATCTGTTCCTCTCCTAGAGGCTTAAAGACCACCACATCGTCGATTCGATTGATAAATTCGGGGCGAAAATGTTGGGCCACAATACCCATGACCGTGCTCTCTATCCGTGCCTCATTGCCATCTTCAGTCAAAGCTTGGATGGCTTCGGAGCCAAGATTAGAGGTCATCACCAATACGCAATTGCTGAAATCGACTGTTCTGCCATGGCCATCTGTAAGTCTGCCGTCATCGAGCACTTGCAACAGGATATTGAATACATCTGCATGGGCCTTTTCGATTTCATCCAAGAGAATCAGCGAGTAGGGCTTGCGCCGCACAGCCTCGGTTAAGTAGCCGCCCTCTTCATAACCGACATAGCCGGGAGGGGCGCCAATCAGTCGCGCCACAGAATGCTTCTCCATAAACTCAGACATGTCGATACGCAACATTGCGTCGGCGCTATCGAATAGCACTTCCGCCAGCGCCTTACACAGCTCTGTTTTACCAACCCCTGTCGGCCCCAGAAACATGAAAGAGCCATTCGGCCGGTCCTGCTCAGCCAACCCAGCGCGCGCTCTGCGCACTGCCTGACTCACGGCTTCGATCCCTGATTGTTGACCGACAACGCGCTTCGACAACTCCTCTTCTAGGTGCAACAAACGCTGCTTCTCCGCCGACATAAGTCGAGCAACGGGGATGCCGGTCCACTTAGCAACTACCTCAGCGATTTCTTCTGCCGTAACCCTGTCCCGTAACAACTGATTTCCTTGGGTCGTTTCGGGCGCTTCGGCAATACGCTTCTCTAGATCCGGAATGACACCATACTGCAGCTCCGACATTCGAGTTANATCACCTTNCCGCCGAGCAGCGGCAAACTCCAAGCGNGCAGCCTCTAACGCCTCCTTCGTNCCCTGGGCACCTTTNAGTGTCGCTTTCTCTTGCTGCAAAACNNCATCAAGTCGACTGTAGTCTTGTTCCAGCTCAGTTGCCGTATTTTGCAGCTCCTTTAGACGCGCCTGGCTGGCATCGTCCTGTTCTTTTTTCANCGCCTCAATCTCCATACGAATCTGCATGAGGCGACGCTCGAGGGCATCCATACTTTCGGGCTTTGAATCTATTTCTAAGCGAATCCGACTCGCAGCTTCATCAATGAGGTCGATCGCCTTATCGGGCAATTGTCGATCAGTTATGTAGCGATGTGACAAAGTGGTGGCCGCGACAATTGCAGGGTCAGTGATATTGACGCCATGATGCACCTCGTAGCGCTCTTTCAGCCCCCGTAGAATCGCCACGGTGCTTTGCAGATCTGGTTGGTCGACCTGTACCTTTTGGAATCGGCGCTCCAAAGCCGCGTCTTTTTCAATAAAGGTCCGGTATTCATCCAGAGTGGTCGCGCCAACGCAGTGCAACTCTCCTCGGGCGAGAGCTGGTTTAAGCATATTGCCGGCGTCCATCGCCCCCTCGGCTTTGCCGGCACCCACCATGGTATGCAGTTCATCGATAAATAAAATTATCCGACCTTCTTGTTTGCTCAGATCGTTCAGCACTGCTTTAAGCCGCTCTTCAAACTCACCCCGATACTTGGCTCCAGCAATCAAGGCACCCATATCTAGGGACAATACTTTTTTATCTTGCAAAGACTCAGCAACTTCACCGTTCACAATCCGCTGCGCTAATCCTTCAACAATGGCCGTTTTACCCACACCCGGCTCACCAATAAGCACCGGGTTATTTTTGGTTCGTCGCTGCAGCACCTGTACAGTGCGGCGGATTTCCTCATCGCGGCCGATTACCGGGTCGAGCTTGCCCTCGAGGGCACGGGCGGTGAGATCTATGGTGTACTTCTCTAACGCCAAACGCTGGTCTTCTTCATTTTTATCCAACACTTTATCTCCTTGACGCCGCGCATTCGCAGCCGCTCGAATCAATTCTGGGGACAACCCTAGGGGCTTCAGCAGCTGGCGCAGTCTTGGCTCCTCTAACAACGCCAGTAACACCCACTCTTCGGGCACATAATGATCGCCCGCGTTTTCGCAATGCTGCTGCGCCACTTCTAAAACATGCGCTAATTCATTACTCATCCGCAGCTCTTGNGCAGATTGGCCCAGCCTTGGCAGATCATCCAACGCGGCCTTCACTTGTTTACGCAGCTCGGACAAATTGCCCTGCTCTGCCGCCACCTCTGCTACCAGCGATTCACTTATGTCGACAAATGCCGCCAGCACGTGCAACGGCTTAAGCTCTGCATGCTGTAGTGATAGTGCTAAGCTCTGAGCACCATTCAACGCCGCCTCAACTCTTTGAGTAAATTCTTTCATGCCTACTCCGCTTGCCGATCCAATTCATTACAAGCTTGTTTCACTGCCTGATAGNATGTGGTCAAAGCGGCCTATTTCAAGCTATGTCCTAGTTATGCGNNGCTTATTTCACGGCATTTAGACAATAACTCCAGTGAACTANCGGGCAGTTTCGAAGGCNATAACCCAATGATCAGATGCATATCCCATGCCCCCAACGAGCGTCCAGACAAGGTCGTTGGAACCATCACCATGCAACCCAACCATTCCATGAGCTGGAAGGCCCTAGGTTATTTTCTGATGTTTATGATGACCATTTCGTTCAGTATTGCTCTGGCCTTCACGGCCATGGGCTATTGGGTCGTGCTGCCCTTCACTGCGTTGGAAATGGCAGTACTCAGCTATTGCTTGTGGTTGTGCTTGCGCCGCTCGAGCCTCCAAGAAGTGCTTTCTTTATCGCCCGAGACCATCACTCTGGAAGTNGGCGTCAAACGCCCGCAACAGACTTACCAGTGGCAGCGGTTCTTTACCAAAATCCAAGTACAACCTGCCTTCCACCCGTGGTATCGGAAAAAAGTTTCCTTAGTGCACAAAGGTACTGAATTGGAAATTGGCCGCTTTCTCAACAACGATGAACAGACCGAACTACTGGACTCGCTACGCCAGCTCATCCGCGAGGCGGACGCTGCCCAAGTCACGACTCCGGAACCAGCCAATCATCACGCTGAGTAAGCAGATATCCCGGCATCAGACTGTGCCACGTTACGCCTCCAACCTTTCCAGTCACCACCTGACCCGCCCCCTCTAGTCGATAGCGCCGCGTAACAATATCGTGTGGATGCCCATAGCGATTATTGCGACCCGCACTATGTATCGCCCAACGCGGGGCCACATGACGCACAAAAACCGATGATGAGGAAGAACGGCTGCCATGATGTGGGGTCACTAGCAAAGCCAAATTTCTCGGCAACAACTCTGTCAAAACATCCTCCGCTAGTTTCGACACATCGCCACTCAAGTAGATCCGCTGCTGCCCCTGTGGGTGCAAAGCGCTGGTCTCAACCAGTAAGGTGCAAGAGCGATCATTGCGACTGGCACCATTTGCATCCTGCAACACCGCGAAGCGCACACCGTCCCAGAGCCAGGACTTATTGTGCTCGCAGGCCTCGGCACCGAAGATGCGCTCAGCATTCGGGTACCGCCCCATCAACGCCATCCGTCCTCCAGCGTGNTCGTTATCCATATGGGTAAGCATGAGTAGATCAACATNATCGGCTCCGGTACTGCGCAAAGCCGGGATCACGATTGACTGGCCNGCATCGAACCGGTTTTCGAATCGCGGACCAGTGTCCACTACTATCCGCCTGGTTTTTGTATCCAAGATCGCAGCGCTGCCCTGTCCCACATCGAGCACTTGCAGGCGAATCTGCCCAAAGCTAACACCCGCCCGATTACTCAGAAGAAGACACGATAACCCAAGCACAGTAATACCCTTNTGGACCTTCGACAGGGGCAAAAAATAAGCCCAAGCGGCAAGGCTGACCATCAGCGCGGTGCCAGTAGGCACATAGCCGAGACTTTGCGCACGCGGTGGCACAAGACTGATTAAAGAGTCCAGTAGCGCCTTTGTGGTGATAACGCTGAGATCAGCCAACATCAACAAACCACCACTGACCAGCGAATTTATCGGCGCGAGCAGGAGCCCAAGCATCAGACTCGGCAGCGCAACCAAGGTAACTGCCGGTACTGCAAACAAGTTCGCCGGGATACTCAGCAATGGGATCGCCCCTACGATCATGCTTAGTGCTGGCGCCAGCAGNAGAAACAACACAAATTGCNCGCGCACAAAGGCAAGAATCTTGCTCATAGGTTTGCGATATCCGGCCACAGCCCAGCACAAGGCAGCAACNGCAATATAGGACAACCACAATCCTTGTTTGAACACTGCTNNCGGTTGCAGCACAACCACCAAGATGAAGGTCAGCAAGNGCANTCGCAAAGGCACAGAACGTCGCTGACTTAACCCTGCGAATACGACCACGCAAGCCATTAGAGATGCTCTAAGCACCGGCGGTTGCATTCCGCTCAGCCAGGCATAGACAAAAATTCCAACTAGGGCGAGCAATCCAGCACTACGATGACTATGCAGCGAAATGGGCAGAAACAGCCCTGCAAGCCTTAAGCAGGCTAGGCATAGTAGATATAACCACCCGCCAATTAGTCCTGCATGAAGCCCAGATACGACGAATAAGTGGATCGTACCCGTTATCCTTAATCGCTCCCAATCCTCCGGAGCTACTTGGCCTTTATCACCCAACGCCAGCGCAAGTAAGGCACCTCTCTCTCGCAATTGCGCGGTTGCAAAAACTGAGCGCACCCACTGGGACGGATCCTGAGATTTTTGCAAACGCTCAAGAACACCGCTCTTTATATATCCGGTAGCGTTATACCCCGAGGCGAGCAGCCATTTCTGGTAGTCGAAACCGCCAACGTTTTGGGTTCCCCAAAGCGCTTTTAAACGCACTGTAGCAACAACAATATCCCGCACAGCCAGAACGTTTTGACTGTTGCGCCAACTCAACCTAAGGGTCTTTCCAACGATACCGGGACACGCTTTCGGGATATCGCTAAGAACGACAAAACGCCCGTATATATGCTCGGGCGCATGACGTTGCACTTCGTCTACGCGTAATTTAACACGCACATCCTGGCCACGTGCACACTGGGGTAGTGTATCCAGTAGCGCCTCCTGCCATGCCAGAACAACTCGAAAAACGGCAACTAAAACCGCCACTATCAAGATATAATTTAGCCTGACGATGATTCCCTAACTCCACCGTGACACGCAAGGCGTTGAGATTAGCCCCGCACTAACAATGTAGTTATGCCAAAAAAGACTCTTCTAAAGTACTTACCAAACGCCGAAAAAATCCGTGGGAATTCCTCCCTGCAACCCGTCGCGCATCTGCTTGAACGATCACAGCTCTGGCATGTGAACCGCCATTCCGTTTCCCTGGCAGTTTTTATTGGACTCTTTTGCGCCTTTGTGCCGGTTCCCGCACAAATGTTGCTTGCGGCGCTTGGCGCGATTTGGCTTAAAGCCAACTTACCTATCAGCGTTGGACTGGTATGGATCAGCAACCCGGTCACCATGGGACCGATGTTCTACTTTGCGTACAAGTTAGGGGCCTGGTTATTAGGTGTAGAAGCCTCAATGGATAACTTTTCCTGGAGCTTCAATTGGTTCCTAGATAACGCTCCACGCATCGGCTATCCGTTCTTGCTTGGCTGTCTGATTTGCTCCTGGGTTGCCGCCGTCAGCGGTTACGTGTTAGCGCAGCTACTGTGGCGCACGCGTATTATACGTAAGTGGAATCAGCGCAGATCGTAGCGACAGCTTTTGTTACGTGCGCTTAGACCTTAAGGTTTTCCAACGGGTTCATTTGACTCGCTCGATGGGCCGGCAGCCAAGCCGACCATACCGCCAAACCTCCCGCTGCGAGCCCGGTTAGCAAAAGATCAGTCCCCTTTATTTGACTAGGCACCTTGACGAAATAGGAGCCGTCTAACAGATGACGCCCTGTTAGCCATTCGAGTGCGTCGACAATTTCATTAACGTACTGGGCCACGAGTACACCCACAGCCAGTCCAGTTATTGTGCCCACCAGCCCCACTAACGAACCTTGGAGAAGAAATACGTTACGCACCAGTGATTGATCCGCGCCCATAGTGCGCAAGATTGCGATGTCCGCGCGTTTATCGCTTACCATCATCAGCTGCCCCGCCACGATATTGAACCCGGCAATAGCGATAACCAGCAGCAGTAAAGTGCCCATGAGAGTTTTCTCTAAAGCCACAGCTTGAAAGAGATCGCCGTACTCGTCGACCCAACTGCTTATAACCACCTCAGACTGGCCTTGCCAAAGATTAGGCGCCTCGGCCAAGCTATTCACTAGCGACTGCGCGTCTAGAGCATTGTGCAACTGCAGGCGCATCCCCGTTTGCCCTAACTGCCCCCATGTATCCATGGGCTTAGCAGCTAGGCTCATCAGCAACAAGCCATAGTCAGGGTCTGCGCCGAGTTCGAATGTTCCAACAACTTTCGCGCGTAATACCGTTGAGCCCAGACTCTCTCCCCTAGGCACGGTCAACAATAGATTCAAGCTGTCACCCGGAAAGGTCCCTAACGCTCTAGCCAATGGCGCACCCACTAGAATGCCATTGGGCGTCTCCTCTAGCAGAGCCAAGGCTCCCTCAGACAGTGCATTGAGTAGCTGGGGTTGCGCCTTAAATCCGGCTTCAGTTAACGCAATGGCGGTTACTGGCTGAGCCCTACCACTCTGCGTAATAACACCAAAGCCCTGAAAATACGGCCCGATTTGCCGGACTCTAGTGTCCGTTTGCGCAAATTCGAGCAACCCATTGGTTGGTTGGGCGTTGGCTAGCGTGATGTGTGGCACCGAGCCGAGCAGGCGCTGCTTCAACTCTTGATCAAAGCCATTCATAACCGCCATTACCGCTGTTAACGACATTACACCTAAAGTCAGCCCGATAACGGAGACCCAACCGACGAAACGGGAAAATCCACGGCCACCGCGAAGGGTTAACCTTGCAGCCATCCACAGATTGAGCNTTACCGCATTAGCCATCTACTCAGCCGGANTACCAAGGGGCCGCAAANTGCCACCATCTAATGCTTCGACACGGTCAAAGCGCTGCAGCATGGAAACATCGTGGGTNACTACGACAAAGGATGTACCCTGCGCCCTGCTAAGGTTGGACAAAAGATCCATCAGAACCTCTGCACTGGCGCGATCAAGACTGCCGGTAGGCTCATCGGCCAACACCACCTGAGGCTTATTTACCAANGCTCTNGCCACTGCAACGCGCTGACGCTCGCCCCCGGACAACGCGCTCGGCAAGTGATTAAGGCGCTCCTCTAACCCTACCAGCGCCAGCATCTCCTGTGCGGCTTGGTGTGCTGACGAGGCGTCGATCCCCAGCAGCCGTTGCGGAATAGCAACGTTCTCCTGGGCTGAAAACTCCCCGAGCAGGTGATGCTGTTGATAAACAAAACCCATTTTTTCACGACGTATCTGTGCCCTACCGTTGGCATCTGCCGCCAGCAGATCCGTGCCGTCGATGTGCACCGAGCCACTGTCTGCAGAATCCAATCCAGCCAATAGATGNAGCAAACTACTCTTGCCCGAGCCTGAGCGACCAACCACGGCTACCTGCTCACCTACCGCCAACTGCAGATTCACCCCCTTCAAAACAGGCACCTCGGTGGCATTTTGATAAAAACTTTTGGTTAGGCCTTGAGCCAACAACACTACGGAATTATTCATAAGCAAGCACTCTGGAGGGCAGTAGTTTCGCAGCGCGCCAAGCCGGATAAACACTCGCTACGAATGCCAGTACGCTCGCCAGGACGAAGATACTCACAGCATCGAGTAGCTGCACATCTACGGGCAAGTANGAGATGAAATATTGGCTCATCAAATCTGCCCCAGATAACCACTGTAAAAATGGNAACAGNTGCGCCAATCCGAGGGCTGCCAGCCACCCGATTACCAGCCCGAGGAAAATGCCTACTCCTCCGAGCAACATCCCTAAACAACAAAATAATCCCACGATCTGACTGTTAGTCGCGCCCATACTACGAAGAATTGCAACATCCGCTTTGTGACGCTCAACCAACATCATCAAACTCGAAATAAGATTGAACGCAGCGACACCGATGAGCAAAGAAAATAGCCCGAACATGGTGACTTTNTGGATAGCGATTGCTTGATAAAGATTACCGTAAGTGGTCATCCAACTGCGCACCGCCGATGCGTCAGCAAAGCGCGTATACAAGAACTGTCGTGCCCCAGCAAAGTCGAAGATGTCTGCCAAACGACCTTCAACAGCGTTCACNCGCTGCCCGAGCTGCAGNAGGCGCTGNGCATCTGTCCGGCCAATAAAGGCACCTTGACCATCAAGTTGAGAACCACTGTCGAATACATCAACGACGACAAAACGTTTTTGCCGAATGATTGGGCCAACGATAGAGACTTTGGGTTCAGCAAGCATGACGACTATTGCGTCGCCCGGGGCAACCCCGAGTCGTTTCGCTAGTGTGGCGCCGATCACTATGGCAAAAGGNTGTTGCNGCAATACAGCGAGAGGATTTTCCGAGCGAGCTGAACTTNGCGACCCCGAGGTCAAGAATGATCCGATATCACTAACCANGGCATAGTCCTGAGGATCGATACCCTTTAATTGCACCGTCGCGAGGGTATCGTTGGCCGCCAAAATCGCTGTGCCATGAACCGCCGGCACCAAGTGTTGAATACCGTTGGCCGTTAGCAATTCGATATCAGTCTGTATATCTGCCGGAACNGCACCACCCGGCAGCGCAACACTGAAGTGCGGNGTTATTCCAAGCACNCGCTCACGTAATTCGCGGTCAAATCCATTAACCACGGAAAGCACCAGTAGCAGTACACCAGTGCTTACNATAAGACCCGTCAACGCCAGCTTACTGACATAGGACAGGCTACTAATTGGGCTAAGCAAAAACCGGAGCGCTAATGCCCAGGTCAAGCTTTTCACTTGTGCTATCCGCTCAACGCCGACCGTTTAACGTCCGCGCCGCACCGCAAGACCCTCGATGGGCTGTGATTTAGAGCCTGATTCGNTGTCGCATTGTTGCGGGTCACCACCACAGATCTCGCATTCCATTTCCATGCCTAACGCTTTCATGCCACCGCAGCTACCGGCTATTGGCTTGCGCCCGAAGAGCACGCCTACGGCCATTAGCGCAACCATTAACAGCATAAATCCAAAAGCAAAAAACAAAGTGGTCATGGCTTACTCCGGGTTACCAAGCAGATACTCTTGCATGTGCGAAGTATACCTCTCAGNAACCCCAGCGTCGGCACTTTTTGCCAAAATAAGGGTAGCCAAACCACGGCTTTCGGCGTANGCGAGTCCGGCATCTNACCCGAGCACCATTAAGGCAGTTGCGTACGCATCCGCCCACATAGCACTGGGGTGCACAACAGTCACCGACAGAACATTATTATCTGCAGGAATACCGCTCCTTGGGTCTAAAACATGGTCCACCCGAAGACCNTCGACCACGCGAAAATTACGGTAATCCCCCGAAGTTGCCACACTCTGGCCAGAAACTCCGAGAACTCTTTGTACCGAGCCTTGTTGCCCGGCCCTGGGCACTTCAATACCAACCCGCCATNACTTGCCTGCACTGTTTAGGCCTTTAACGCGNACTTCACCGCCAATATCCACAAGAAAGTGTTCGCAACCCATACCCGACATTATTTCTGCAATTTCATCTACAGCTTGACCTTTCGCGATAGCGGATAGATCGATATAGGCCGCTGCTAGGCGTTTNCGAATCTGCTTATTTGGCAGCAACTCAATATGCTGCATTCCGACGCTTNCCGNGGCGTTCACTTGCGCCGCCTCACTGGGCGGCCAAGGCAANCCTTGGTCTGGCCCAAACCCCCAAATATTGACCAGCGGACCGACCGTAACATCGAATGCCCCTGAGGAGTCGCGCCAAAGCTCAAATGCGGCAACCAACGCGACATTGAGGCGCTCACTGATCGGCCTTAGTGCCTGTGCCGGGGCTTGGTTGAGCAGACTCAGCTCAGAATCCGCGATATAAGTCGATAGACTTTGATTGAACGCGAGCAACTGTTGATCCAAAACAAACTGACTGGGCCGACAGCTTGTAGATGGCTCNAACTGCACCCGGTAATAGGTGCCCATGGTCGCTCCTCGGATGAACTCATAAGTAGGCTGCTGCGGCTCGCCACATCCACCCAGCAGCAACGTGAGCAGTAACGAAATTCGAGCATAGCCCAGCGGCTGCGGACCTCTCATAAGGTTCCTATGATTGATTCCAAGATCCAGCAACTTCACAAAATTGCGTCCCCGACTGGCAACCCGGGCCAGCTGCCGATTAAACTCAACGGCTTGCACATCTTAAGCGAATGAATCGTATGAATTCACCAAAATTTGGCTTGTTGGTCGTCGGCGCTGCGGTCTTGGGTTGGCTGTGCGCTCAATTTTTGCCGCCAATGGAGTGGTTAGCGCAACTCACCGAATTGCTCCGCACTGCTTTCTTCGCCGCTTTGAAAATGCTCATTGCNCCGCTGATCTTCTTCTCGCTGATCAGCGGTGTCATGGAACTGCNTAATACCCGCAGCATGGGTCGACTTGGNGCAGTGACTCTNGGCTACTATCTCTTTACTACTGCGATTGCCGTGACTATTGGTCTGGTTGTTGTATTTTTCATTCACCCTTGGACCGCCTTCGCTCCGCTGGTTGAAGATCCAGGCGCTTACGCCAGCGTTGGTGCGACCTCTCCACGTTTGATCAATCCAGGCGACGGCTCGNTGTTTTCTCTGGCCAACTCGCTGCTGCAAAGAATGCTCGCCAACCCGTTTACTGCCCTCGGTGAAATGAACATCCTCGGCATTCTCGTGGTCGCTCTCTTATTCGGCACCGCAACCGCCCTTACCATTCAAGACGATTCGCCACTGCCACGGCTTATTTCCGACATTACTCAGGGTATCTACCGCCTCGCCAGTTGGGTCCTAACCGCATTACCGCTGGGACTATTTGCTGTGACCTACCAACTGTCAGCTCAGATCAACCTAGATACCGTTGCAGCACTAGTNCAATTCGCGGGNGTAGTTCTNGGCGCCACGATGTTTCACGGGCTAATCATTCTGCCNCTGTTAGCCTGGTGGGTATCGGGTATTCAGCCATGGCGCTTTTTGCAGCTCATCATCCAACCCCTGATTACCGCTCTGGCTACATCTTCAAGCGCCGCGACCTTGCCATTATCGATGACCACCGCCGAAGAAAAACTGCAGGTACANCGAACGCGCAGTGCATTTGTCCTACCACTGGGTGCCACTGCTAACATGGACGGCACCGCCCTATTCGAGGGCATCGCTGCGGTATTTCTCGCTTATATGTTTGGCGTNGAACTGGGCACAGTGGGCATTATCGCGGTCTTCATTGTGGCCATGCTGTCTTCGGTCGGCGCACCCGGAATGCCATCAGGCTCAATGGCTGGCATGCAATTAGTCTTNATCGCAGCAGGTATTCCCCTCGAAGCCATAGGCTTACTCCTGCTCATTGAGCGCCCCTTAGATACCTTTCGCACAGCAGTAAATGTCGAGGGTGACTTGGTCGGCTGCTTAGTAGCTGAGCGCTTTGGACGCACCGATGAGGCCACTACATGAGTATTACCCTCTTACTGCTGCGCCACGGGCAAATAAAGGCCAACAGACAAGGGCGCTGGCACGGCTCTACAGATAGNCCTTTGACCCTAAAAGGACGAATTCAAGCATCACTTACAGCTAGAGCATTGGCGCAAAACCACAACATCACCGCCGCCTACACCAGTCCTCTGCAACGCTGCATACATACCGGCAGATTGGCAACAGCGCGCCTGCCCATTACACCGAGTGTTATTGATGGCCTTGCTGAAATGTCTGTAGGCGACTGGGAAGGTGAAAAATACAGCCGCTTACAAAGCGAACACCAGCTTATTGACCACTGCACCGGCGATATTCAATGGCGGCCACCGAATGGCGAAAGCCTGGCTGACGTGGCACAACGCATGAGCGATAGCATTGCCCAAATCACTCAGGCTCATAAACAGGGCACTGTGCTGGTGGTCAGCCATGGCGCAGCCATGGCAATCGCCATTGCAACGCTATTGCATGATGATCCAAGCCGCTGGGGCGACTACCATTTTCGCAATTGCAGCCTCACCGAGCTAACTTTAAAGGAGGAAGCGAGCCTTGGCCGGTTCAACGACTGTTCACATTTGGGCTTGTTCGGTTAAGGTTGCAACACGCAGCATTTTTGACACGAGGAATGGAGAGGGACCATGGGCGAATATTGCATTGTAGAAAAAGCCAATCACATCATGACCGTGCGGATCAATCGACCCGATCGGTTAAATGCGTTACACCCTCCGGGCAACGCTGAACTGGGTCAAGTATTTGATGATTTTGCCGCCGACGACGACCTCTGGGTCGCGATCATCACGGGTGAGGGTCGCGGATTTAGCGCCGGTAACGACTTACGCTACCAAGCCGAGGGTGGTGAGCGCGTACCCATGCCGCGCGGCTTTGGCGGTCTGACCTCGCGCTTCGATATGCACAAGCCGGTAATCGCTGCCGTCAATGGCGTGGCCATGGGCGGTGGATTTGAGATCGCACTCGCCTGCGATCTCATTATCGCCTCGGACCAAGCGAAATTTGCTCTGCCGGAACCCAAGGTGGGGCTGGCGGCACTCGCAGGCGGTCTCAACCGCTTACCCCGCCAGATCGGCCCAAAACGGGCCCTCGGCATGATCCTTACCGGCCGCCATGTGAGTGCCGAAGAAGGCGTACAGCTCGGCTTTGTAAATGAAGTTGTTCCCCATGACCAATTGATGCAAGCAGCGATGAACTGGGCTGAGCAGATCATTGCTTGCGCGCCACTCTCAATCCGCGCGAGTAAGGATGTGGTCTACAAGAGTCTAGACAGCGCCTCTCTGCAGGATGCCATGGAAGGCAAATACGAAAGCGTACAAGCCATGGTCGGCAGCGCTGACTTTATCGAAGGACCCAAAGCCTTTGCTGAGAAACGCCCACCTAATTGGCAAGGTAAATAATCTAGGAGACACCCATGCTAAAAGTGACCCACCGAGATCTGATTGATCGCGCACTGGCTGAGATTGAAACACTGGACATCGAACAAGCAGAGGCGTTGCTGGAGGATGAAAATACGTTGTTTGTAGATTTGCGAGATCCACGCGAATTGCAGCGCGAGGGCAAAATTCCCAATGCCTTTCATGCACCCCGGGGCATGTTGGAATTTTGGGTCGATCCATCATCGCCCTACCACAAAGAGGTTTTCGCTTCGGGTAAAAAACTAGTGTTCTACTGCCAAAGCGGCTGGCGCTCTGCATTGTCCACTAAAACCGTTCAAGACATGGGACTGGAAAATGTTTGCCACATTGGTGAGGGCTACCGAGGCTGGAAAGACAGCGGCGCCGCGACCGAAGACCTGAGCTAGGCCTATAACAACAAAAGCGAGAATCCGTTGATTCCAGTCATCTACCTGCTCGCCTTTAGCGGCGGTTTCGTGATTATGTCGCTCGAATTATTGGGCGGGCGTATTCTTGCCCCGTATTTTGGCAGCGGCATCTACGTTTGGGGGAGCATAATCACAATCTTTATGCTGTCCCTCTCCATTGGTTACCTGCTTGGTGGCAGGTTGTCAGTACATAACCCCTCCTCCAGTCGCTTCGCCGCCATCTTCGCGGTGGCTGCAGTGTTATTACTACCGCTAACCATTTATGCCCAGGGCATAATGGAATTCATTTTCCTACGCGTCGAAGATCCACGGTATGGCTCGCTGGTCACATCAATCGTTCTATTTGGGTTACCCACGGTAATTCTTGGCATGATCTCTCCCTACTCTGTGCGCCTGCTGGTGGACAACGTCGCTGAATCAGGCCGCGTAGCCGGCTCCCTGTATTTCGTTTCAACCTTGGGGAGCGCTATTGGCACGCTAATGACTTCGTTTTACTTCGTGCTGTGGTTCGAAGTGAACACCATCATTATCCTTTTAATTGGGTGTCTGGCACTGCTCGCTGCATTGGCTTTCACTGCGGACAGAGTTTTCGCCAAGTAGCCTATGCGCACTGCAACTAAGGTCCCTTGCTTATGAGTATTCGTTTGCTGTTGCTGCTGTTGCTCTTCTTGACCCCTCACGCCAGTGCTGAGGCGGATAAATATGGTGTACTGCATGAGGAGCGATCGCTATATACCCGCATCCTCGTCCATCAAAACAAGGATCTTCTGTGCTTAAAATTCACCCTGGTTAGATCAGACAGCAACCAAAGCTGTAAGGACCTGGCGCAGCCAAAAAGAATGGTATTCAGCTACGCCCAGATGAGTATGGCGGCGCTGCTGTTTAATCCAAACCCCGATCGAATCCTCATCGTTGGGCTCGGCGGTGGCACCTTACCTATGGCACTGCGCGAACTCACACCCGACGCCGTAATTGATACTGTCGAAATTGATCCCGCAGTTATTCGAGTCGCGACAGATTACTTTGGTTACCGCACAGATGCGCAAAATTTAATTTTCACCGAAGACGCTCGAGTTTTTGGCAAACGCGCCAAAATCAAGGGACAACGCTACGACCTCATCATCCTCGACGCATTTAACGGGGACTATATCCCAGAGCACTTGATGACTGTCGAGTATTTACAGGAAATGCGCGATCTACTGACACCCGATGGCACCTTGGTAGCCAATACGTTCTCGTCTAGCAATTTGTATCACCATGAGTCCAATAGCTACCGACAGGTATTTGGCGATTTCATAAATTATCGCCGCCAAGACACCGGCAATAGGGTCATTTTGATACCCCAAGCACAACGCAACAGCGATACACGAACACCGTTATCTGAAGAATTGCTGCTGGATCGCGCACGCGCCCTTGAGGCGGATTTACGTCCCTACGATGTGCCGATTGTGCGCATTGCTGCAGACGTGGCGATCGCCGCTGGTGCCAAGCCAGACTGGAATTTGCGCAAGCGGCCGCTAAGCGACCAATACTCGCCGGCCAATCTGCTGCGCAAGCGCTAACAATCTTAGGTTGCGTTATTCCAGTATTCGTCTTTCAGCAGACGCTTATACAACTTGCCCGTGGGATGCCGCGGTAATTCGTCTCTAAAGTCGATACTACGTGGGCATTTAATCGCCGATAAATGCTCTCGACAGTAATCAATTAACTCTACTTCAACGAGCGCGCTGGCCTCTTCAGGATTACGCAACTGCACCACACCTTTGACCTCTTCGCCAAAGTCCGGATTGGGAACGCCGAACACCGCCACGTCCAACACCTTATCGTGATTGATCAGCACGTTTTCCGCTTCCTGAGGATAAATGTTGACGCCACCGGATATGATCATGAAGTGTTTACGATCGGTCAGGTAAAGAAAGCCGTCCTCGTCAAGATAGCCCACGTCTCCCAAAGTAGACCAACCTTTCGGATGCAATGAGCCCTGAGTCTTTTCAGTATCTTTGTAGTATTCGAAGGTGCCACCGCCACCGAAGTAAATCGTTCCTGATTCACCAACGGGCAATTCGTCACCCTCGTCGTTACAGATATGCAGCTCACAGTTCAACGGCCTGCCCACGGAACCCTTGTGAGCTAACCATTCCTCCGAATTCAGCTGAACAAAACCATTGCCCTCAGTGCCGGCGTAATATTCATAGATCACTGGACCCCACCACTCGATCATCTTCTCTTTGATCGGAATAGGACAGGGTGCGGCGGCATGAATCGCGGCCTGCATAGTACTAACATCGTACTTGAGCCGAGTCTCTTCTGGCAGCTTGAGCATACGTACGAACATCGTTGGAACCCATTGGCTATGGGTAATCTGATACTTCTCGATACACTCCAACGCGTATTCCGCTTCAAAGTGCTGCATCATTACCACCGTTGTGCCGTGTCGCAGGCAACCCATGGTAAATGCCAGTGGTGCTGCGTGGTACAATGGCGCTGGTGACAGATAGGTCGATTGCTCGGTACAACCGTAGAGTACTTCAGCGATGTTGATCTCTTCGCTTTCGCCGTAGGGATGCTCTGGCAGCGGTCTTTTTACGCCCTTGGGGTAACCGGTGGTGCCGGAAGAATAAAGCATTGCAGCACCCTCAGACTGATCACCTATCGGCTCCGCAGGCATAGCGGCCAATGCATCCGACCAGGACTGATATCCGGGAATTTCGCCTTCCACAGTGAAGCACGCTTCGACATGAGCCATGCGACCCTGCAAAGGCTCTACAACCGCCCGACGGTCGCCGGAAGTAATAAATACTCGGGCCTCGCAATTGTTAACGATGTATTCAACTTCCGCCTGCTGCAGGCGCCAACTGATCGCAGTGAAATACAGTCCGGAGCGCTGAGCAGCCCAACAAATTTTGAAAAAATCCGGATGGTTCTCCAGCAGTATTGCGATGTGGTCACCACGCTGCAGTCCGAGGGAGCGAAATAGCTGCGCCCCCCTATTTGCATCGGCCTCTAACTCGGCATACGTAATAATCTGCCCCGTTTCCGCGACGATATAAGCGGCCCGCTGAGGGTCCCTCGCGGCTATCTCTGCTGGACTCATTTCTCCCCCTTTTTTCTAAAATGCGGGCCAACTGCATTAGGCCACGCCCAGTCTTCCCCAAATTCAGTTTACCGGTCTGCCTCTAACGTGAGCGACACCGAGTTCATACAATAGCGCAGACCGGTAGGCTGCGGGCCATCCGGAAACACATGGCCTAAATGGGCGTCGCAACGTGCGCACAGCACTTCAATACGACGCATGCCCAGACTCAGATCCTCACGGGTTGCCAACGCCTCGGACGACAGCGGCGCATAAAAACTCGGCCAACCGCAACCGGCATCAAACTTAGTCTCCGCATCAAAAAGTTTGCTCCCACAGCATTTGCAATGATACGTGCCCGGTCGCGTTTCATCCCAATACATGCCAGTGAATGGCCGCTCAGTACCGGCTTGCCGCGCCACTGCGTATTCTTCAGGTGAGAGTTGTGCCTGCCATTCGGCGTCCGTTTTGACTATTTTGTCCAGTTCTAGTGTCACTTTGTTCTCCAAAACCATAAGTTAGTCATTTTTTTCTCTGAAACCATGACATAGAGGATGCTAAGCGCCAATCCCACCATTAGACTAACAAAAAGTTAATCAGCGCTGTTGTAAATCTAGCGCTTGCCAGCGCTACACCAGATCAACATGCAGGAACCGCTATGAACACCCCCAACCCGCAACGGACGCTAGGGCCCATCCTAAAGTCCAATAAACTCGACAACGTCTGTTACGACATTCGCGGGCCCGTACTCAAAGCGGCTGATCAGCTAGAGTCTGATGGCCATACTGTGCTCAAGCTCAACATTGGCAATCCAGCTCCGTGGGGGTTTAACGCCCCGGAAGAAATATTGCGCGACGTCATTCGTAATGTGCCTCAATCACAGGGCTACTGCGACTCGAAAGGCCTCTACTCGGCCCGCAAAGCTGTTATGCAATATTATCAACAGGTTGGCGTTACCGATGTTGATGTCGATGATATCTACATCGGTAACGGCGTTTCTGAACTCGTCGCTATGTCTGTACAAGCCTTAGTCAACGACGGTGACGAAGTACTGATTCCCAGCCCGGACTTTCCGCTTTGGAGCGCGGCGGTCAATCTCTGTGGCGGTAAGGCCGTGCATTATCTATGCGACGAGGAAAACGACTGGCAACCGGATCTGGCTGACTTGCGCAGCAAAATAACACCGCAAACCAAGGCTTTAGTCGTTATCAACCCAAACAACCCAACGGGTGCCGTCTACCAGCGAGATATGCTGGAACAACTCATCGCAATCGGCCGGGAGTTTGATCTGGTGATGTTCGCCGATGAAATCTACGACAAAATTTTATTCGATGAAGAACCCTACATCCCGCTGGCGTCACTGGCAGACGACCTGCTGATGTTGACCTTTAGCGGCCTCTCCAAGTCCTATCGAGTGGCTGGTTTTCGTTCCGGGTGGTTAGTTGTGAGCGGCGCCCGGGAACGCGCGCTGGACTATATCGAGGGGTTGAATATTCTCGCCTCTACCCGCTTGTGCGCAAATGTGCCTACCCAACACGCTATTCAAACAGCCCTTGGCGGCCACCAAAGCATCTTCGAGCTTACCGCGCCGGGTGGGCGCCTGTTTGAGCAACGCAATGTCGCTTGGCAACTGCTCAATGAGATCGACGGTATCTCCTGTGTCAAACCGAAGGGTGCACTGTATCTATTTCCCAAAATTGATACGGCCAAGTTCAATATTCAGGACGACGAGCAATTCGCTCTCGACCTACTGATGCAAGAGAAAGTACTGATGGTGCACGGCAGTGGCTTTAACTGGCCCCGTGCCGATCACTTTAGAATCGTTTTTTTGCCCCATGTGGAGCAATTGAAGGAGGCCTTAGGTCGCCTGAAAAACTTTCTCGCAAGCTATCGACAATAATTGCAACGGCTAAATCGGACTCGCAACCCGATACAAAGAACGCTCATCATATCCGGTGACTACGTCGACCAAACCGCAAATTTTAGCGTCGAGCGCCGGGTCATCAGAGTCAACTAACAAAGGGCGCTGCTGCAAAGCGAGCAGCTTCTGCCTTGAACTTACAACCGTATAATCATCAGGCCAGCGCAGCTTTGCCAGTACCGCTGGGGTTAACTGCTGGTTACCACGCCCCAACAAAAAAGCCTGCTGCCGCGTAAAGCTCAGAACCAAATGGGCGCTTAGCTCTTGAGTCACCGCCAGTAATTGGCTGGCAGTAGCATCGGTAATGTACGAGTGATCAGGCAGACGCACATCAACACCAAGCAACGTTGCCGGAATACCTAAGCCTCGCTTGATCTCCATACAAGTGCTACCAGGGCCGAGAATCACCGCCGTTTGCCGGTCATCAAGCCAACACTCTGTGACATAACTGGAAATTTCATTGATCGCCAGGGCCTCGGTTTCTTTACCGCCCACCTTGGTCTGTTGCAATAGATCGTTGACTTCGGGCACCCACAACTCGCCATAGGCACGAGTACGGATAACCGCATCCCTCGCCGGAGCGGCACCAGACTGCGGTTCGATGTAATCACGCACCTCACGAGGCACTCGATCAATCAGGCGACCGTTAGCAAGATCTGCCACTACCCGTGCGGCGGCTCTCGGCGAAATCGCAAACACACCGCTGTGCATTTTTACTCCCGCTGGCACCCCCAAAAACGAGGTTGTGCTGGAGGCCGCACTGAGCACGTCCCGAGCAGTACCATCGCCGCCAACAAAAATAATCAGGTCTACGCCATATTCAACAAAAGTCGCTGTAGCGTCGATTGTATCTTGGGCTGACGATGGNNCCCGAGGCGTACCCAGTTGTTCAAAGTCGAAGCCAAGTTGCTGCAAGTAATCAGCACCCATGAGACCACCCCATGCCACCCAAGTAATTGGNTGCGCCGACGGNTGCAAAAAGGCATCNGCGTTATCGTCTTGGGCTACAGTCAAACACTNTANGAAGGCGGCGACCCGCGCAGCGCCTCGCGCCCGCCCCTCCCGAGCNATAGCCACAGCTTGCAAGTCGGNTCCATCACTACNCTTTAATCCGACNGCACCACCTAANCCTGCGAGCGGGTTTACTAGCAATGCAATTTTCATGAAAGTTGCGCCGCGACTGCTTCTGCTAGCGCCAACGAAGCCGTGAGACCCGGCGATTCTATGCCCAGCAGGTTTAGCCGCCCNGGCACNCCGTGCTGCTCAGGTCCATGCAGCATGAAATCCGCGGCTGCCTCNGACGGCCCGCTGATCTTCGGCCGAATACCGGTATAACTGGGTTGCAGACGTGACGCATCAAGACCNGGAAAGTAAGCCCGAATTGCTGCCGCAAAGTCATCTTTGTATGAATCATCAAAACTGTAATCTACAGCNGACAACCAGCGCACATCNGGGCCAAATTTTATTTGCCCAGCAAGATCTAAGGTAACGTGCACGCCCAAACCACCCGCTTCGGCCACGGGATAGACCAACCGCGAAAAGGGTTGGCGACCGGCATAACTATAGTAGTGTCCCTTGGCATAGTAAGCCTGAGGTGCACCTGTCAGACCCGCAGCAAGATCTGGTGCGGTAAGTCCTGCGCAGTTAATTACCCAATCCGCGGCGATGGAAAAGCCCTCCCCATGCACTGCTGAGCCAGNGCCTCGGGCTTCTATCGACTGCACAGCGCAGCCCAACGCTAAAGCACCCCCATGCGCTTCCATGTCGCCCTGCAAACTCAACATGAAGCCATGAGAATCAACAATACCAGTAGACGGCGAAACCACCGCACCAACGCCTTGAACTTCCGGTTCCAGAGCCNGGAGCTCAGCCTCGTCTATCCAATACAAGTCCGCGACTCCGTTAGCTGCAGCTTTGCTTATGTACTGTTCGACAGTGGCACGNTGAGANTCATTCGCCGCGACAATGAGTTTTCCACAGCGCTTGTGGTCTATACCGCGACTAGCGCAATAGTCATAAAGCAACTGCTTACCACGGACGCAGAACTTAGCTTTCAAACTGTTGGTCGGATAATAAATCCCCGCGTGAATAACCTCTGAATTGCGTGAGCTGGTCTCACTGCCAATCAGATCATGCTGCTCTAGCACCACCACTTCGCGGCCCCGCTTCGCCAACTCGGCCGCCACTGCCAAACCCACGACGCCAGCGCCGACAATTACGCAATCGACTTTATCCATGAGCCATGCGCAGTGCGTTAACAAACTTGTGCGCGCGAACACCACCACTGCTATCGAGCCATGTTCTGGTGCGCGCATGTTGCTGGTCTAATTGACACATAAAGTCTTGCTCTAAGCGACGTATTTCGTCCTCAAGGGATGCGTCTGCGGCGAAGTTGTCAGTGCTAACAGTGAANGGTACGCCAGCGGCTTGAGAAAAATGCCATTCCAATGATTGGCTGCGCAATTCAAGCCGGTAAAATTGGCTTTGTTCAACCGCCGAACGTGGGGATTGGATATAGCGATAGCCGAAATCTGTTTGCTGTCGGCGCACACTGCTGGCTAAACACCAATGTGCTGCCTCATGCAAAGCAGAGGATGCATAATCGTCACGAAAAATAAGTTGTGCTGTGTCTGATCCGCTGGCGGGCAAGTACAGCGGCTCGGCGCCGCCGCCAATAAGGCGTGTGGCATGGCTTTGTGCAAAACAGGTATTAAATATTTGAATGATTCGCGCAGCGTTCATGCTGAGGACTTCTGAATCCAAAACTCATACACGCCTGACGCNTCTGAACGATGCAGCATGCTGTGACCAAGAAACGTACAAAACTGATTTAGGTCNCGCTCAGTTGTGGGGTCGGTGGCGCAGATATGCAGAATCTCACCGCTCTTCATTTTGCGTATTTTGTTACGCACCAACATCAGCGGTTCCGGACAGTTCAACCCGCGGGCGTCTAGCTCTTCCTGTGCCTGTATTGCCAACGTCTTNGTCATCAACTCCCATTGCCGCTAATGGTAGTAGAGATAACACCTAATTCCCAGATTTGTCGCNATCGTGCAGATTTCCTAGCAACAAATTGTCGCAATTTTTTCACTCATAGAATGCTATGGTCGTACGGAAACTGCCAGAGTGTGACCCGACTTAAATGCTGCTTACCGCCACCCGCTTAATCTCTATCTTTAGATCCGGGCAACAACCGAAGTGCCGACGGGTTGGGAGTTTAGCTGGCATGATGCTGACTGCGTGGATGCTCAACGTCCATGCGGCGGACAACCTGGCCAAGAATCCAGATCTAGACTACTTAGCGATACAGATCAAAAACGCTGAAGCAGAACAGGCGCGATCAGCGCTTGAACAAATTATTGCGGACATTCAACTTGACCAAGGGCGCTATGCTTATGCACTGGTAAAGCCTTTGACGCTACTCGGCGATGCCCAGATAGCGCTGCAAAACCCCCGCGAGGCAGCGGACCATTACGCCCATGCACTGCATCTGAGTAGAAGCAATCAAGGCCTTTTCGCCCCGGAGCAAGTCGATATCGTTTATCGACAAGCGACCCTGCAGACTGCCGCAGGCAATCTATCCGCAGCCCGGCAACGGGAAGAATACGCATTTGAGGTCCTGCAACGTCATTACGGTCAGGCGTCACTAGATCTACTGCCTGCCATCAAACGCCTCGGGGAATTTTATCAACGCTCATACAATTTTCTCGGCGCTCGAGTGTTGTTTAAGCAAGCCCTGACGATCCTCGATGTTCGGGATGGCAAATCCAACGAAGCAGCCATCCCCTATCTGCAAGGCATTGCGAAAACATATCTCACTGAACGCTTCCCGCCGTTCTACAGCGAGAGTCAATTTGATCCACGTGCCCAGAGCGGTTTGCGCGAGATGGATCTATCGCGGGAGTATATTTCGATCAGTAACTTCCCCGCCGGTGAGCGCGCATTACAGACCGTCGTTACCATCCGCCAACAATCAGTGGACCGCGCGCTACTGGACCCGGAAATCACTGATGAGGAGCACTCTGCGCTTGCAGAGGCATTGCAGGCAGCCATGCTGGATCTGGCAGATTGGCACCAGATGTTTGGTCATATTCGCGAAGCGCGAGCTTTATACAATCACCTGTATAAAGAAATCGAAGCCAGTGAGCGCACATTGGTAACGTTCGCCGAACCCAAATTACTTTATTTTCCGCAACCCAAAGACCCGAAAAGGCCGAGCGACTTTCGGCGCCAAGCCGCCAGCGGTGAGGTGGAGGTTCGATTCGATGTATTGCCAAGTGGCCGAATTCGAAATTTAGAGACCATTACTTCAATTCCCGAGGGCCTAATGGACTTCCAGGTACGCCGCAATCTTCGCGACGCAATATTCCGCCCCGCGATTAATGCCGAGGGACCTTTTATCAGAGAGGGGTTCGGCTATCGTTATGAGTTTGACCACTATCCAAAATTGGCCGAGACAGAAACAGGCGCTGTCACAACCGATCCATCAGATCCGACCCAAGATCAAGCCCCCTAAGGAGGTGGAATTGTGAATAAGTCATACATCGTTGCGTTAGCAGGCCTGATCACTTTGGGTGGCTGTGCGCCGATAACCCCATTTCCGCAACCGCAAATGCCGACACCCCAAAGTCCGAGCAGTTCGTCCGGCGCGCCTTCAAACTCACAACCCAGTTCTTCAAGCCCAAGCAGTTCCTCTGGTGGCCCCTCCAGCTCAAGACCAAGCGGTTCTGCGGGTCGCCCCTCAAGTTCCACCTCAGGACCATCCTCCTCCGGGCTTCCTTCCAGTGGCCTACCCCTACCAAGCGCACCTGGAATGCCGCCGCCACCAAGAGCTGGAACGAGCAGTGGCGCTAGCGACTCGCAACAATCT
Source organism: Gammaproteobacteria bacterium (assembly GCA_002690405.1). Taxonomy (GTDB): domain Bacteria; phylum Pseudomonadota; class Gammaproteobacteria; order Pseudomonadales; family Azotimanducaceae; genus UBA4421. The sequence continues at coordinate 27,302 of NZEI01000038.1, read as the reverse complement.
ACTGCAAACGGTTCTGAACAAACTGCTGATAATGAGGGAGACAGCCCGGGCCAATCNTCCGACGGCTGGCTGGAAGGTGAACCGCCGGGAAGTAACGGTGACCAGGGCGAATGGCAGACAAGTAATCAAGGGATACCTGAGAACATTGGCAGCCCTAATGCCGATGGCAGCGAAGACAATGCGGCAGCTGGCGGCGATGACANGACTGATGGTGCAGATCAGGCCTTAGCTGAGGCGTTAGAGGGACTGGACGGCGAAATCCTAGCTGAGCGCGCTGTGCTGCGTGAAACTGAGGCCGCGAGCAAGCGTGGCGACAATGGCTCTTCCCCTGGGCAAACAAGCGCTGCAGATACCACCATGGGCAATAACAGCACAGTGGCCTCTTCCAGCGCTACAACTGCCACTCGCGGGCGCGTTAATACGCCCCCAGCACCGCCAAAGCGCGGCGACGCCGCCGCGACAACTAATCTACCCGACGCCAAAGACGACGATATTATTGCTCGGCAACTACGTGAAGCCGCGATGCAGGAAACGGACCCAGAACTCAAAGAAAAACTCTGGGATGAATATCGTCGATACAAAAAAGGTTAGTCTGCATGCGACTCATCGGGATGACACTGTTGCTTATGCTCGCGGGGTGCGTCACGCAAACGGTACGCACGGTGGATCTGACACCGCCGCGTCAGAGCACAACGGCGCTTAGTGAAGAAGAATTGCTCGATGTGGGCGTTGCCCTGTTCGACCCCAACGTTCCAGAAGATTACGACACGCAAATCGAGCTGATTATTCAGCCGGAAATTCGTCTCGCCGAAGCCCGTTACATGCCCTTTGTNGCCAAGAATATGCTGCAATCCACCGGCAACTGGGGCGCGGTGCGGGTAGTGCCGAGACAGAGTGATGCCGTTGATCTAACCGTGCAGGGCAAGATTATTGAATCCGACGGCGAGAAGCTGGTGGTGGATATCAACGTAACCGATGCCACAGGCAGAAACTGGTTCAGCAAGCGTTATACCAGCCTAGCAAGTAAATATGTCTACTTAGATAAATCGCCCCAATCGATTGATGCGTTTCAAAGCCTGTATCGAGACCTTGCCAACGATATGCTCAGCTTTCGAGAAACTCTGAGCCCTGCTGCTGTTGTTGCAATTCGCCAGACCGCTGAGATGAGATTTGCCCGATCTTTCGCCGAGGATGCCTTCTCTGGTTATCTGCTTCAGGTTGACGAGGGACAGTACCAGTTACAGCGACTACCGGCTGAAAACGATCCAATGTTGCGACGAGTAAGAGAAATACGCGAGCGGGAATATTTGTTCATCGACACCTTAGANGAATTCTATGCGAACTATTCCCGGCAAATGCTTCCGGTTTACGACAGCTGGCGCCGCGCAACCTATGCCGATGCAATCGAATTTAAGGCATTGCAGGCACAGTCGCGCTCACAAATTATCGGCGGTAGTCTCGCAATTGCAGCCGGCATAGGTGGAGTCTACTCGAGCGAAAACCCTTACGTTGATGCCAGTGGCGTTGCCACAGTTGGCGCCGGGGCAACCCTAATCATCAGCGGTTTGAATAAAAAACAACAGTCCGCCCAGCTTGCCGATCGGTTGCGCGAAATTGGTGCGGACACTGAAGCAGAACTCATCCCTACTACAATTCAGCTCGACAATGAGACCCTCCGACTTACCGGCTCTGTCGAGCAACAATATACCGAGCTAAGGAAAATACTGCGTCGACTGTATCTTGAGGAATACGGCTTAGATGCCAGCCAATCCGCACAACCTTCCGTACGCGCAAATTGATGCAAGAAATCCAGAGAACAATCAACAGCGTTCGCCCTGCCCTATCGCACTTACAAACGGCCGAGACTCAGCGAACCTGGCAACAATGGCTTACGGCAAATAAGCCCGCCGTTATCGCTGCAGTATGTATTTTTTCCCTGCTCGCAGTATCAATTCTGCTGGCCAGCCGCTATCAATTCGCAGCGCCTCTGGCAATAACTGATAACCCCAAAATACCGGGCGGGTCGCCCGCGACTGCTCAAACGGCTGACCCGACTGCAGCCCCCTTTGCCCAACTCACTCTTGAACAGGCACAGCAGACCGCACGGGATGAATTAGGAAGATTTGTTGAACAGCAACTGCAATTAGAAGAGCGCTTTAATCTTGGTGATTGGTCGACTGCGAGCATGGAAGGCGCCACCGATACCGCACTGCTTGGCGATGAGTATTTTCAAACCCAAGACTACCTAAACGCTCTGGCAAACTATCAACAAGCCGCTGATCAAATCGAGCAAACGATTCAACTCGGTCAGACCAAACTCGCACAAGCCATCGATGCGGCTACATCTGCCATCAACGAATCGGACCCAGCCACCGCAGCTCGTGCGCTGGCTGAAGCCAGACAAATTGCGCCCACTGAGTCCAAAATTCAGGCCTTGCAACGACGCCTTGATGTACTGCCGGAGATAGTGATTTTACTGCGACAAGGCTTGAATCTAGGACTGCAGGAGCAATATGCCGAGGCACTGTCGAAGTACGCGGAAATTGCTGCTTTGGATCCGCTTACGGCATCTCTTGATGCGCGCATAACTGAAGCCAATGCTGGCAGGCAGGCACAGCAGCTCAGACAGTGGCTGAGTGACGGTTTCAGCCACCTTGATGCAAGCAATTTTATCAGCGCTAGAGACGCTTTTAACAAGGTCACCGCAGTCGCGCCTGACAACTCAGCAGCTTTAGGTGGACTCGAGCAAGTCGCTCAACTCTACGACGTCGCCCTCATTAGGCAGGCGTCGGCGGACGCATTAGAGGCAATGGAGGATGGAACCTGGGATCAGGCGATCAACGCCTATCAACGCGTACTTGATCTGGATCCAAATCTTCGTCTTGGCCGAGCCGGCATTGCCAATGCGCAAGAGCACAAACGCATAAACGCCGTTATGAGCGCTGTGCTCGCGCAGCCCCAACGCCTATCTGACCCGCGTTTGTTCAACGATGCAGAACGGGCTTTAGCGAAGGCTGAGGCCTTGGACAGCAAACCCGCGGCTTTTGCCGACGCCATCGAGGGCGTGGAAATATTATTGCAGCAATACCGCGAACCCGTGGCCGTTTCCTTTATTTCCGACAACGCCATCGACGTCAATCTATCTAATGTAGGAAATCTGGGGCGCTTTACCCAACGCACCCTAACATTGCGGCCTGGAACCTATACATTGCGCGGCAGTAAAAACGGCTGCCGAGATATTTACGCCAATATCAGCGTGTTGCCGAATATGCCGCCGGTGGAAATTTTTTGCACTGAGCTATTGCGTTAGTCATGAGCGAACAACCGCAACAAACACCTATTCAGCGGGTGAGCTATCACCCCAGCGACCCCAACAGTGGCCGCCAACGCATCCCCTTGTGGCAATGGGCGCTCGCCGGCTTACTGATGCTCGTTCTGGTCACTCTTTGGTTTCTATTTACCGCAAAGAGTNTCGCATTGTCTTTCTCACCCAAGGCAGAGGAGATATCGATTCAGGGTGGTATACACCTAAAGCTGGGTAACATTTTTCTTATGCGCGAGGGCACCTATACAATTGCCGCACGCGCCCAGGAACACAAGCCGCTGCAGCAGTCCTTGCGCGTTTCCGCTGCAGCAAACCAAAGTTTTCAGTACTCATTCACCCCAAATCCGGGCGTCATAAACCTCACTCGAGTCCCCAGCGATGCGCGGGTTTTTGTTGACGGGGTCGAGGTGGGGTTGACTGCCAACGCAACCGTAACGTTCAGCGCGGAAGCAGGATTGCGCCAATTACGGCTACAACACCCAAATTACCTAGCACAAACTGTCTCGGTGGACGTTACCGGCAAAAGCGTTACCCAGAATGTTCGCGTCGAACTGGCACCCGCTTGGGCTGATGTGACGGTCTCCAGCGAACCCNNCGGGGCAGAAATATGGATTGATAATCAGAATTCCGGCCAAAGTACCCCAGCCCAAGTTGAGGTCATGCAGGGCGAGCGCCAAATTAGACTACAAAAGCCCGGCTTTAAGACCTACGAGCAACGTATTTTAGCCGTCGCGGGCACTCCCCAAACCATCGCCGCCGGAGTTCTGGTACGCGCCGACGCGCAGTTGCAGGTAGCCACCAATCCCAGCAATGCAGCATTGACTGTAAATGGCATATATCAGGGCCAAACGCCCCTGCGGATCGATCTGAAGTCCGAAACCAAGCAAACCGTNCAAGCGGTTTATCCGGGTTATGCCGCTGCGACCCAAAGCGTCAGGCTGGCAAGCGGCGAAACCAGGGCGATAGAACTAGAGCTCACTCGCATGCTCGGTGAAGTGCGGATCGAGACGCGACCGCAAGACGCCNTGGTCACNATCAACGGTCAAGCCATCAGTGTTGACCAATCAGCACTGGAATTACCGCTCAAACCCCAGCGCATCTCAGTTAGCCGGCCGGGTTATGCCGGTTTCGAGACCGTGCTGAATCCACGCGCAGGCCTGGTGCAAGAACTGAAGGTGAAGTTACTTACGCTAGAAGAGGCACGGCTCGCAGCTCTGATACCAGTGATTAACAATGAGCAAGGACATACCCTGAGACTTTTCAACGCTGACACCGTAGCAATGGGNGCCTCGCGNCGAGAGCCAGGCAGACGCGCCAATGAGACAATGCGCCGAGCGAACTTCGATCGACTCTTTTATCTAGCCGAGCGCGAAGTAACCAATGCGCAATTCCGCGCTTTCGCCAGCGGCCATGATTCTGGCGACTTTCAGGATCAAGATCTCAATGATGACGAGCAACCCGTTGTAAACGTCAGCTGGCACGAGGCCGCGAACTATTGCAATTGGTTATCTGNACAAGATGGACTCAGTCCGTTCTATGCCATCGANTTTGGAAAGGTCACAGCAATCAATCCCTCCGCGACGGGCTATCGGCTNCCAACCGAAGCCGAATGGGCGTGGGCGGCGAGACGCCAAGCCAGTAGCGAAGTCGGCAAAACCTCCGATGAGCAACTAAAATTCCCCTGGGGTGATGCACTGCCGCCACCCGAGCGCTTTGCCAATTACGCGGACCGCGCCGCTGGCAATTTAGTGGGTCGAATAATATTCGGTTACAACGACAACCATGCGGTCAGCGCACCGGTTGGCACCTTTAATGCCAACAGTCACGGCCTGTATGACCTTGGGAGCAATGTCGCCGAATGGACCCATGACTATTACGAAATTCCCGATCAGGACGTCGTAACAGACCATCTGGGGCCAGAAACGGGTGAGTTTCGAGTCATCAAAGGCGCCAGCTGGATGCACGGAACCATCACAGAGTTACGGTTATCCTTTAGAGATTATGGTATTGAGGGTCGTGAAGATTTGGGCTTCAGAATCGCCCGATACGCGGAGTAGCAAAGTATGCAGGCAATACAGATAAGACTTTTACTGTCATTGTGCGCAGTAACACTAACAACTATGGCTGTAGCTGATACAACCACGGATGCGCCGCCCAACGATGCTGCGCCAAAAAGCACATCCGAGCCAAAACAGCAAAACGACAGTACGGCAATATCGAGCACACAGAAGCCGGCAACCCTGAGCGGCAAACAACAACGGCAACGCCAAACAGATGTTTTTAAGCCCACAGAACAAATATCCGAAGACTTTGCCGCCCCTATGCCGGTAGACATTTAGGTCAAAAGCACTCAAGTACCACCACGAAGCCAGAATATGAAAAAGCAATTACCCTTTGAGTTAGTTTATCAACTCAGCGCCTTAATCATTTCCATAATCCTAGTGCACTTGGTCTATATCACGGTAATCCGCCCTAACGCTGATGCTGTTTTAGAGCTTCGCGCCGCGCAAACCGCTGCCGGCGAGCTGGTAGAAAATGAGCGCTCCCTCTACGTTGTGCTCCGAGACTACGAACAAGAATCCTGTTTCATCCTGTTCTTTTGGGCCTTTGCCATGATGGGCTACAAAGCGCGATCAACTATGCGAGAACGCAATCTGCATGAGCAGGCACTGATCGATGTGGGCGCTGGAGTAAATATTTTGCCGGAGGACGCCAGGACTTATACCCGACCACTGCAGGCCCTGGCGCAAGAAGACCAACAAGCCCTGCTGCCCCGTGCGCTGATGGCAGCGCTGAATCGCTTCGCGTCAACTGAAAACGTGCACGATGGTGCTGAGGCGGTGAAGACCGTCTGTGAGTCAGAGTACGAGCGCTTGGACAGCGAGCTGTCAATGATCCGCTACATCGCTTGGGCGATCCCATCCATTGGCTTTATTGGGACCGTCCGCGGTATCGGTGATGCGCTCGGGCAGGCCTACAAAGCTGTTGAGGGCGACATTGCCGGCGTGACAGCGAGCCTCGGCGTGGCGTTTAACTCCACCTTCATCGCGCTGGTAATCAGCATATTGCTGATGTTTTTACTGCATCAGTTGCAACTTATGCAGGAGCGTCTAGTCCTGGATACCCAACATTACTGCGATCAGCAGCTGCTCCGGCACCTGCGAACACGGAATGCCTCATGAGCCATCTCCTGGAGCTGAATGACTGGCAGCTCAGCTGCTATACCGAGCAAGGCCAGTGCATCTATCAGCAGGCAGCTGCCGCTTTCGCTCAAGACGATCAGGTGACTTTTGGTGGCCCGGCATTGGCCCAAGGCCGCATCCAACCACAAACCTTTAATATTCAATATTTATCACGCCTCAGCACCGAAGTGCTGCCCAGAGCCATAGGTCCGGCACAGAATTATGCCGACTTGATCTATCACCATCTGCGGGCCATTCAGGCTGAGCACGGCGTTACTAGGGCTGTGGTAGCTACTCCGGCACACTACTCCGACGAGCAATTGGGGTTACTGTTAGGTATCGCTGACGAGGCCGGCCTTAACATCCAAGGCTTTGTGGACGCCGCCTTGGGCCACGCAACCGCGACATCAACAGCAAACTATCACTTATTCGATATTGGTCTGAATCAAACCAATCTCAGCGAGCTGATTGTTGATCAGGCAGAGGTTCGCGTCGGCAGTGCCAGCGTTTTTGAAGGCAGCGGCATTTTGGGCATCGTAGACGCTTGGTTACAGGTCATTGCAAACGCGTTTTTGCAAAGTAGCCGCTTCGATCCATTGCATAGCGCTGAGACTGAACAACAGGCCTTTGATCAGGCCTTGGCGTGGATTACCCAAGGCCTGCCGAATGATCCCCAAGTAACTATCGACGTCGATGGACACCCGCGCAAAGCCGATATTCCTCACAGTCAATTAATGTCAGCACTGGAGATGCGCTTGCCGCTCGGTGAGTTGAAAGACCTCCAAACCATAGGCTTAACGCCACGGATAGCCTCGATTCCTGGACTCAGCGAACTCCTCTCTGATCGCTGCCACCACGTAGTGACCGTGACACATGATCCGCAGCAGCTACTGACATTGTACGAACCCTTTGCCGAGGGCGCGCCGATCCGCGTGGTTCAAGGGCAACTTGCTACAACCAACGCCACTGCTACAGACGCCACCCCAAGGACAACAAAAACCGCAGCAGACAACACCAGCCCAGCGACCCATCTACTCAACGAGCATCATGCATTAGCGCTCACAGCTGAAGCAGTGCGCGCATATTTTGATGAGGATGGACTATTGCGGCCGGGCGCAGAGGTTTTAGTTAATGGTGCTGCACCGACCCGCGCACGCTTACGCTGCGGCGACGAAGTTCAATCGCCTATCGCCACTTGGGTAGCGATCCGGATCAGCGAATAGAATGCGCAAACGCCGGCGCAATGTGGGCTTCTCTCTGGCATTTCTGGACGTTATGTCCTGCGGTTTCGGCGCGGTGGTGTTGATTTTCTTAATCATCAATCACGAATCCCAGCAGACTCAGGAAGTCCGCAATAAAGATCTCCTCGCTGAAATGCGCTTACTCGACTACCAGGTGCTGAGCGGTGAAGAGGACTTATTTGAACTTGTAGAGAGCCAGCAAATCCTGAGAGCAAAGCTAGAACAATCAGCAACTAGCCTCAGTGCGCTGGAAACTCAGTTAAAAGAGCGCCTCGAGCGTATGAGCGAATTAGAGCGTAGCACCCTTGCACAGCAAGAAGACGTTGCAGCTTTGCAGTCGGATCTAGACAGCCGTAAGGAAGAGGTGGAGCGTCTTAAAGCGCTGAAAGCGGCGACCGACGGCAGACAGATCCGAGCGGTAAAGGGTGAAGGCGACCGCCAATATCTNACGGGCCTCAAAGTCGGCGGCCGCAACATCGTGATTATTGTGGACACCTCCGCCAGTATGCTTGATGAGACGATCGTCAACGTGCTGCGCCGACGCAATATGCCAGCAGANAAAAAACGTCAGGCACCTAAGTGGCANCGCACCCTACGCACCGTGGATTGGTTAGCGGCACANCTTCCCCTCGACGCTGAATTTCAAATATACGGATTTAATGAGCAAGTTCGCAGCTTGCTTACCGCAGACTCTAACGGCAATACGGATAACTTGGACTGGGAACCCATGGCTGACGGCGCCGCGCTAAATAGCGCCGTTGACCGACTGCGCCAGGTAACCCCTAGTGGCGGCACCAATCTGGAATCATTGATGTTAGCCGTGCGCGACTTGTCACCCATTCCTGACAACATTTACCTTATCACCGACGGGCTGCCCACCCGCAATGCCGCCGAGCCGCGCAGTGCTACCGTAGACGGGAAAACTCGAATGCGTTTGTTTCGCGAGGCGGCAACCCGCTTACCGCGACAAATTCCGGTCAATGTGATTTTGTTTCCGATGGAGGGCGACCCTGAAGCCAGCGCAGCATGGTGGCAACTTGCGAGGCTNTCTGGCGGTGCATTTATCTCACCATCATGGGATTGGCCATGATCAGACGACGCGGTATTGAAGAATTTAGCGTTTCTTTTCTCGACGTTATTTGCTGTGGCTTCGGGGCGATCATCCTGCTGTTAATGGTCACTAAAACTCTAGAGCCAATAGTGCTCGAGGACAGCAATCTCGATTTGTCCGAACAAATCGCCGCACGAGAACAGGCGGTATTCGAAATCAAGGGGCAGATCGAGCAACTGCGCCAACAAATCGCAGACGAAAACGCGCAGTTGCAGCTGTCGCTTAGCCAGCAAGACGATGTGCAACAGCAGCTAAGCGACATTTTGGGTCGTTTTAAGACCATGACCGAGGCGAGCGAAAATATTTCCTCGGAGAATATGCAGCTGGCTTCCGCGCGCCAGAGCCTCACTGATGAAATGGAGCAATTATTAGGATTAGATTTTCGTCGCAGCTCAGAGCTGGTGGGCGGCATCAGCGTCGATTCGGAATACATCATCTTCATTATTGATACCTCNGGCAGTATGCAGAGCGCAGCTTGGGGGCAAGTTGTACAAAAAGTCAGCGAAACGCTTTCTATCTACCCGCAGATCAAAGGCATTCAGGTGATGAACGATATGGGTGATTATATGTTTCCGGTGTATCGACAGCGTTGGATTGATGACACGCCGGCCCTGCGCAACAGCATCATTACTACGCTGCAGAACTGGGCACCATTTTCCAACTCAAGCCCGGTAGAAGGCATTCGCGAGGCCATAGCGACCTACTATGATCCAAATAAACGGATCAGTATCTATGTATTCGGCGATGACTATACTGGCAATTCTATCGAGCAAGTCGTCGGGGCTGTGGACCAAGTGAACCGCGCCGACGAAACNGGCCGACGTCGTGTCCGGATCCACGCCATCGGCTTCCCTGTTTACCTAGACCAACCTAATGCGCGAATTTACCGGTTTGCGGCCTTAATGCGCGAACTCGCCTATCGTAACGATGGCACCTTTGTAGGATTAACGGAGTACCAATGAGCAATGCCATGATCGCCTTGTACCAGCCGGCCCGGTGGCTTTTCGCCGTGGCGTGCTTAATCGTCGGTAGCGGCTGCGCCAGCAACCGCATTGCGCTGGATACAGATTTCCCTGTGCCACTGGTGGCACCATCATCTGCGCGAGTTGCCATCGTCATCTCCCCGGANCTTCAAAGCTTTGTGCATAACGAAAAAATCGCCAAACGCGGGGACTACAGTATTAACGTCGGTGCGGTACAAAAAAGGCTCTTTAATCGTTTGGCCCAAGGCGCCTTCAATGCTCACATCTTTACCGACACGATCGCGGCAACGACCTACGACGGCTTATTAGTGCCCAACATCGCCGAACTGCAATTCGCAACGCCTGCCCAGTCTCGTACCGACTATTACGAGGTATGGATGCGTTATCGCTTCGACCTATACGATAGCGACGCAGTGTTATTGGGGAGTTGGGATCTGCCTGCCTACGGCAAGGCTAATCAGACTAACTACAATAACGACACTCAGGGCCTCTACGCAGCAGCTTTGGCCGCATGCAGAGACATGGCAGCGATGTTTAGTCTGAATTTCAGTACCGCACAACCTGTACAAAGCTGGTTATCCCCAGCCGCAGATGCGGCGCCCGCAAATAGCGATGTAGGCGCGACACCATGAATAGAAGCTGTGGAATCAACATGAACAACACGTATACCGACGTTTTTCGCGGCATCGTCATGGTATTGGGCCTATTTCTGCTCGGTGGCTGTGTAACGGCTACAGTTCAAGAGGTCCGCGAGCGCGCCACCGGCATTACCCTGTCTGATGCCGTTGTAGTTCTGGGCCGTCGCAGCCGGCCGAGCAACAACGAAACTGAAATCGATTTCATCAGCTGTGTCGCCAACAACCTCGACAACAACGCCATCAATGTACTCAAGGAGCAAGAGTTCGTAGATGCAACATTTCCCTGGTTCGAGCCTAGAACCGCACCGGTCAGCGCCACGGAACTGCCGGCCCTTCTCGACGAGCCGCTGCTGGCCCAGCGCTTGCAGCAATTGGGACTGCGTTACGTTATCTGGGTTCAAGGCCAGACTAAGAGGGTCTCGCAATCGGGCTCCATGACTTGCGGGGTGGGCGCGGGCGGCGGCGGCTGTTTTGGCTTTCTCACCTGGGAAAACGACGCGTCCTACGAAGCCAGCATTTGGGATACCCAGCAACAACGAGCCGCCGGTCGAGTATCTTCAGACGCCGCAGGTACCAGTTATATGCCGGCGCTAGTGGTACCCATACCCATCATTGCACGGGTACAAAATAACGCCTGCACGGGCCTTGCTAACCAACTTGAAGGATTTATCTTAAATCAATGATATTTAATAGTTTTTGACTATTTATTTCTGATTTCCACCACTTCACCAGTGTATTTATCCGGCTCCACGGCATACCATTCTTGCAGCTGCAGAGGGTACTTTTTGGCGATTTGATCGCAAAACTCGTAAAAAGTCGGGCGCCCTGGATCGGCAATAATGATTTTTTCAGTGCCCGCCTTCATGGCTTTCTCTACAAGCTTCACCAAGGGCCCCACAAGAGAATCCCAAAAACAGATGTCGCTGCCAACAATGACCTTGTTGGCACCTAAGTCCGCGCTTTTAAGTTTGGTGAAGTCACTGCACTTGGTTTCGAGCGCAACGCCGTTAATTTCCGCCAGCACACCTAGGTACGGGAACACCTGGGNATCGAGGTCCACAGCTGTAACCACGGCTTCGAATTTCTTTGCGCAAAATGTCCCCACCGCACCCCAGCCACAACCCAGCTCCATTACAGAGCAGGCATTGGCGATTGGGTTGTGCACCAGATAATCCATCATCAGATATGCGGAATCCCAGGAACGGTGGCCGTGTATGGAGGGTTGGTGCCGGCTTTTCAGCGCCTTTATCAGCGGGTGTTTATGTCCCAGCAAATAGACACCATAGGCGTATTGCACGTGTGGCTCTGGAACACGTTGCAAACGGGGCATACAGACTCCTAATCTCAATCAGCGCAAGTAGTAACAGCAACAATCTCGTGATCGTCACCGAGCAATATCTCATTGAACAACGCTTTGACACAAAAACATTTTCACTTTTGCCCGCAATTATTTCGCCGCAACACCTTGCAGGGGCCATTTCACACCCCAATCACTGACAATGCCGAAAATTAGCGCCGTTCGCGGTATCATTGTCACAACCCCGTTAGCCCAACACATTCAGGAGCAAAAGTGAGCCAACCCTCTGTAGACGATTTGGTTGCAGCACGTCGAGAATACAGCGCCGGCTTTGTAACCGATGTTGAGGCTGATACGCTGCCTCCTGGCCTGAATGAGGACGTCATCCGCTTCATTTCAGCGCGCAAGGACGAGCCAGAGTGGCTTACTGAGTGGCGCTTGCAAGCCTATCGCCAATGGCAAGAAATGAGCGAGCCGGACTGGCCACANTTGCATTACCCGAAGGTCAATTTTCAGGACATCTCCTACTATTCGGCACCGAAAAGCCAAACTGACGGCCCACGCTCGCTTGAGGAAGTGGATCCAGAACTACTTCGCACCTACGAGAAACTCGGCATCCCCCTGCACGAGCAAGCGGCACTNGCCGGTGTCGTCCCTGATCCGGAACAGCCGTCGAGTAACGTTGCCGTAGACGTGGTCTTTGATAGTGTGTCCATTGCTACAACGTTTAAACAAAANCTTGCCGACGCCGGCGTCATCTTCTGCCCCATATCAGAGGCGGTAAAATCTCACCCAGAACTNGTACGCAAATATNTGGGCAGTGTTGTCCCGCAAAAAGACAACTTTTATGCTGGGTTAAATTCTGCTGTTTTCAGTGACGGGTCATTTGTTTACATACCCAAGGGGGTGCGCTGCCCCATGGAGCTATCGACTTATTTCCGCATCAATGAACGCAATACCGGGCAATTTGAGCGCACACTGATCATTGCCGACGCTGGCTCCCATGTGAGCTACCTTGAGGGCTGCACAGCGCCGATGCGCGATGAAAATCAGCTGCATGCTGCCGTGGTAGAACTCGTTGCGCTGGAAGACGCTGAGATCAAGTACTCCACTGTGCAAAACTGGTACCCCGGCGACGAGAATGGCCGTGGCGGCATCTATAACTTCGTGACCAAACGCGGCTTGTGCGCCGGCGCACGGGCAAAGATTTCCTGGACCCAAGTTGAAACAGGCTCCGCTATAACTTGGAAGTATCCTAGTGTGGTGCTGCGCGGCGATGACTCGGTTGGCGAGTTCTACTCGGTAGCCCTGACAAATAATCGCCAACAAGCCGATACCGGAACAAAAATGATTCACATGGGCAAGAATACCCGCAGCACCATTGTCGCCAAGGGCATTAGTGCCGGGCGCAGTGACAGTAGCTACCGGGGCTTGGTCCGAGTATCACCTACTGCTGCTAATGCTCGCAATTTCACCCAGTGCGACTCACTACTGATCGGCGATCTGTGTGGCGCACATACATTCCCGTATATCGAGAATAAGAACAACACGGCGATCATTGAGCACGAAGCGAGTACATCAAAGGTCAGCGACGACCAACTTTTCGCCTGCCAACAACGCGGTATCGATACGGAAAAAGCAGTCAGCATGATCGTTAACGGGTTCTGCAAAGAGGTATTTCGCGAGTTACCCATGGAATTCGCAGTCGAAGCGGGCAAGCTGCTCGAGGTTAGTTTGGAAGGAGCGGTTGGATGAGCCTTTTAGCGGTAAAAGATTTGCACGCCAACGTCGGCGAAGAGGATGGTCAGGAAATTCTGAAGGGATTAAACCTACAAATTCAGGCCGGCGAAGTACATGCGATTATGGGTCCTAATGGCTCTGGCAAATCAACCCTAGCAAACGTGCTGTCTGGTCGTCCGGGTTATACGGTTACGCGCGGAACTCTAAGCTTGGCGAACGAAGACTTATCGCATCTAGAGCCACATGAGCGAGCCCAGGCCGGACTGTTTCTGGCGTTTCAATACCCCGTGGAGATTCCTGGTGTCAGTAACATGGAATTTCTCAAAGCCAGCACAGATTCTCTTGCTAAGGCCCATAACGCTGAGCAACCTGATGCGGCTGGCTTTATCCGGCAGGTCCGCACCCTAGCTGAATCATTAGATCTGGACCCGCAGTTTTTAAAACGCGGCGTCAACGAAGGCTTTAGTGGCGGCGAAAAGAAGCGCAACGAGATCCTGCAGTTGCTATTACTCAATCCGAAAATGGCAATTCTCGATGAGACCGACTCCGGCCTGGATATCGACGCCTTGAAGGTCGTAGCTGAGGGCGTGAATCGCTATCGCAGCGCCGATAACGGCGTGTTGCTGATCACCCACTATCAACGACTCTTAGATTACATCGTGCCTGACGTTGTGCATGTATTGGCGGACGGTCAGATCATTCAATCCGGCGACAAAAACCTCGCTCTTGAACTCGAGGCCAAAGGCTACACATGGCTGACTTAGAGGTCCTGGAACCGCTGAATTTACCTGACTGGTTGAACAATACGGTACTGGCCGAGGACGCCGTAGAGAACTATCAGCGTGCTCTGGCAGGCCCGGCCCGCAGAGAACTGTGGAAATATACGCCGGCACGTAAAATTATCGAGCTGCGCCAATTACCCGCTACACAACCGGTTCTAAGCGGACACGAGCAAACAGGCGTCACCGTCACAGAAAACCCGAGTCGTCTCGACCTGGCTGACCTGGTCAACATCCAACGTGCCCCTGAAGCCTTTGCCCAGCTGTGTAAACAACCCCTACTGCATATCGCGGTCACTGCAGATTTAGCCCAGCCCTTGAATCTGCACTACCAAGGCAACAGCTGGCCCGTAATCATTGATGTCGCCCCGGATGTCAGCATGACCCTCACCGAGGAATGCGAGCAAGACCACGATCAGCAACAAACTCTTTGGCTGCGTTTGGGCGCCAACAGCGCCGTGACCCACGCTCGGAATAGTTTTGGCGCGACTGCACTGCACTGGCAATTTGTATCGGTACAAGTGCACGCCAATGGTCACTATCGACTGCATAATCATGCGCTAGCAAGCACATTGCGCCGCCAAGATACGCAGATCCAACTGGTCGGCAGCGGTGCCCACGCTGAGCTTACGAGCGCCGTCATGGTGGCAGAACGTTTAAACCTCGACCAGCAAATCACTATCGAGCACATCAACCCTCACACCACCAGTCGTCAACGCGTTCACAACATCGTTGCTGACCGCGGCAAATCCACCTTCAATGGCCGCATTCATATACACGAGGGTGCGAAAAACAGTGACGCTCAGTTGAGTAATAAAAATCTTGGTCTCGGGGCCAATGCCACGATCAACACGAAACCAGAGCTGGAAATCTATAACGATGATGTCAGCTGCGCACACGGTGCAACCATCGGCCAACTAGACGACAACCAACTCTTTTACTTATGCAGCCGCGGTGTCGCCCCCGCCGTGGCACGGCGACTGCTGTGCGAGGGCTTTTTACAACAGTGCGTTGATGGCCCACTCGCAGATGCAGCTGGCCCCGCATTGGTAGCCCCGCTACAAGACATGGAAATGACATGAGTATCCGCGCAGACTTTCCCATTCTGCAACGCAGCAGCCGCGGCCGACCATTGGTCTATCTGGATAACGCCGCAACATCGCAAAAGCCTGCGGTGGTTATTGACGCGGTCAACGACTACTACCAAACCTGCAACGCCAATGTTCACCGCGCGGCCCACGAACTCGCAGAACAAGCGACCGAGGCCATGGAAAACTCACGTAGAGCGGTGCGCGACTTTGTCAACGCCACTAGAGAAGAAGAAATTGTCTTTACCCGAGGCACCACCGAGGCAATAAATCTGCTCGCCAATGTTTTGAGTGACCGCATCAAGCGCGGTCAGGACATTGTCATTACTGAGTTAGANCACCATTCCAACATTGTGCCCTGGCAAATGTTGGCCCAACGCACTGGCGCGCAGCTCAAAGTCATCGCCATTGATGATTATGGCAACATCGATCTTGACGATGCCGCAAATAAACTTTCCCCAAACACGGCCATTCTGGCCTTTACCCATGTCTCCAATGGACTCGGCAGTATCACTCCGGCAGCGCAACTTATAGCCCAAGCTCAGGCGGTGGACGCCCTGACCATAGTCGACGGTGCTCAAGCCGCCCTGCATTTGCCGGTGGACGTAAAGGCGCTCGGCTGCGACTTTTATGTTTTCTCNGGACACAANGTCTATGCACCAACCGGCATTGGTGTGCTCTACGGTCGCTACGATTTGCTTTGCGAGCTGCCGCCTTGGCAAGGCGGTGGCGAAATGATTGAGCATGTGAGCTTCGAGCAAAGTACCTATCAGCTACCCCCTTACCGCTTTGAAGCAGGCACGCCTAACATCGCTGATGCTATTGGTCTTGGTGCCGCGATCAGGTATCTACAAACAATTCCCAGAGCACAACTGGTCGCCGCTGAAGATCGCTTGATTGCCAATGCTCTGAGCGACTTACGCGAAATTCCTGGCGTGCGCATCATTGGCGAACCGGAACAACGGTCGGCAGTAATTTCCTTTTTGCTGGAACAAGGACACCCCAACGACGTGGGCACGCTACTCGACCAACAGGGTGTTGCCGTGCGCACAGGTCATCACTGCAACATGCCGCTAATGCAGCGGCTTGGCGTACCGGGGACAGTTCGTGCCTCTTTCAGCCTGTACAATAACGATGCCGACGTGACTCGATTCCTTGAAGCGGTTGAAAAAGCCACAACGTTTCTCTAGACCAAGATATTGAAAACCATGCCGAGCAGCGCCACTATTGTCCTATGACGTCTCAACCACAACACATTAACGTTACCGCCTCGGCGCGCGCCCATATCCGTGCCCAGGTAAAACAGCAAAATGCTAAGTTTTTGCGCCTGGGCGTTAAGGAAAGTGGCTGCAATGGCTATATGTACACGCTGGACTTCCTGAACGAGGCCGCGCCCGACGATATTCAAGTAACAGTGGATAACAGCATAAACATTTGCATCCGACAGGAAGATTTAAGCCTCGTGGACGGTACCGAAATGGATTTAGTCACTGAGGGTTTAAATTCCAGCCTCGTATTTAAAAACTCTCGGGCGCAAAGTTACTGTGGTTGTGGCGAAAGTTTCGCGATGAACGATGCGGCCTTTACTCAGTCGGATTCAGAGTACGACGACACGGCGGCAGCACTGGCCCGCGACGCCAGTGCCACAGATTAGACAGCAACTTGCAGCGACGAATAGTAACCCTCAACCGCGACTGCGACGCGCGACTAGTGCCCACAGGCGACCCAATTACCGTGCGGGCGAATCATTTTGTGACCCTCACCCAGACTCTCGGGGGCAGCTTTACTATAATTGTCGATGGCAATATGGCCCGTGTTGCAGGTAAGGATGCGGACGCACTTGGCCTGCATGTAGATCCACTGGAATTCCCAGCATCCAGCACGGCGGGTGGCATTGACCCTGAACATATATGGCATGCCCTGAGGTCGGTCTATGACCCGGAAATTCCGGTCAACATCGCTGACCTTGGTTTGATCTACGAGGTTGCCGTGAATACCACCACGGTCTCAATTAAGATGACGCTCACTGCCCCGGGCTGTGGCATGGGCCCAGTGCTCATCGAAGAAGTTAAAGACCGTGTTATCCAAGCCCCCGGCGTAAATAATGTTGAAGTAGAACTGGTTTTAGACCCACCATGGTCTCGCGACATGATGAGCGAGGCCGCGCAATTGGAACTCGGCGTCTTCTAAGATGGACATACAGGCACTCAAAGACACCTTCGAGTTTTTCGATGACTGGGAGGATAAATACCGTTTTGTCATCGACCTAGGCAAAGATTTACCGACCCTAGAAACATCCCAGCGGGTTGACGAAAATATTATCCGCGGCTGTCAGAGTCAGGTCTGGTTGGTTCACGAGTTGCGTGACAATACCCTGCACTTCGCCATGGATTCAGACGCGCATATTGTACGTGGCCTGATCAGTATCGTGCTAATCGCATTGAATGACCGCTCTCCGGCAGAGATTCTAGCAACTGATATTGAAGCGTTATTTGACGAATTGCAGTTGCTGAGCCATCTATCAGCGACTCGTGGCAATGGCTTGCGGGCAATGATTCAGCGCATTCGCCAAGTTGCAGGGGCAGCCAACTAGCTACCTTGGGAAGCGTCGCGCAACCTTTGAAAACGCAACCAGTCCGCAGGACGATCCACATCCCATATCCGTTCGCCTACCAGCACTCGCAGGCCAATCTCATGGGCGCGATGCAGCGTTTCGGCCATTACCGTACTTGAACCCCATGGCATATCGTTAAAAAGCGTTGGCTGCGCTGCCGCCATTCCGATCAGGCCATAACCGCCATCCTCGGCTGGCGCGATAATGACATCGCGCGTCCCAGCATGCTCCATCACCCAGCTCAGATAATTCTCGTCTAATGGGGGGCAGTCGCAACCCATGACCAGCGCATACTCAGCACCACGTGAGAGCTGATCTTGCAACGCATGATGCATACGAGCGCCCAGATCATCACCAAATTGAATTCTCAGCGGCATTTCGAAGGCTTGGGCCCATTGTTCCGCCAAAGGGTGTTCAGCACTTGCCCATAGCTCGACTCTAATTCTGGATTTGCGCCTAACCAAAGACAGCTGGGTCAATGCATACTCAACCAACTCACAGTGCGCTGCCAATGCGCCTTCTGAGCCCAAAGCACCTTGCAGCCGGGTTTTCGTCCGCCCCAAAATCGGTGCCTTAGCAAACAATGCCAAACTCAACATGGCTAAACCCTCAACCTTGCCGACGATAATATTGATGAAACAAGGCCTCGGGACTGGCGCCGAAAAAGTAGCGCCAGCGCATCCGCCACATATACAAAATAGTTATCACATACCCATGTTCTATCCAGCGCCGGCCACTGGTCACCAGCGGTGCCGTTAGTGCCAGAAATTGACGGTCGGCGGCTTTTTTAAGTCGTTTCGACGCCTCAATATCCTCCATCAACGGCTGCACCGGAAAGTCATCGATCAACGCTAACAGCTGCCGATGGAAAAACATGCCTTGATCACCCGTGCAAATTTTACTTAGCCGAGAGCGCAGATTCATAAAGGCTGCGACCACACGCAGCCGCAACGTGCCTTCATGGAAGCGCACAGCAAATCGACCCCACCGCGGCGTGCCCCTTTGAACCACCTGCAACAGCTGCTCTACCGTCTCTTCGCAAAGCCTGCTGTCATCGTGCAGAACCCAGAGCCAATCGCTATCGCACCGAGCAATGCCGGCAGCGATCTGCCCTCCTCTTGAGGCCGGTGCCTGCAGCCAAAGCCCACCTTCTACTTCAGTGTCAGCATCTGCCCCAGCATCGCGCGCTTGAACCACAATAAAGTCGAACCCAAAAGCCCGAAGCTGACCGAGTAATGCCTCTAGCTCCTGACTAGGAGCAAGAGTCGGCACAATCACGGTAATATTTTTATGCATTTCACCATTATCAATTCTTTCAATAGATTCCATACCAAGACTCGCAAAAGCCCCTGCTCTGACCTTCGCAAACGCTATTGTTACATGTAAAGTTGCCCATCGTTTTAAGGGGGAACAATGTACCAAGAGTATAAATCTGCGTGGGCTGCGCTCACTGCACCAGGGGCTGATTTCGAAGTTACTACCACAAATGTTCGCGGCGTTGACATCCGTACCTACGCCAATGCAGTACCAAATTTGCGCGATGCATGGGCAACGACTGCCGCTTACGCCGATCGCGAATATCTAGTTTATGAAGACGAGCGTTTGACCTACGCGCAAGCCCATGACCGGGTAAATGCCCTAGGTAATTGGCTTATTGCACAAGGTGTAAATTCTGGCGATCGGGTAGCCATTGCCATGCGCAACTACCCGGAGTGGTTACTCAGCTATTGGGCAACGCTGTCCATTGGCGCCACGGTCGTGGGCATGAATGCCTGGTGGACAGGTCCAGAAATGCTCTACGCGCTTAATGACTCCGAGCCCAAGGCGATCATCCTTGATGAAGAACGCCTGGCCACTTTTAATGAAATTAGACAGCAATTACCGACTATGCAGGTAGTAGGCGTTAGATTAAGTGCGGAACAAGAAAACGTTACGCCATGGCAAAGTGTTATTGCCAATCCGGCGCCAATTGAGACAGTGGCGATCGACCCAGACAGCGACGCCTGCATTTTTTACACCTCGGGTACTACAGGCAACCCCAAGGGCGCACAGCTCACCCACCGAGGCTGTGTGAGTAATATTTGGAGTTTAATGTTCGCGGGCGCTCTGCAGCGGGTATTAGCCGTACAAAAGGGGCTTATCGAAGCNGATGCGGAGCCNCCCATTCCTTCAGCCCTAGTGACAACCCCGCTGTTCCACGTTACTGCGAATAACTGCGTAGCCCACGGCACAACGTTAGCGGGCGGCAAACTCACTCACATGTATAAGTGGGACGCTGGCATTGCGCTAAAACTCATTGAGCAAGAAAAAATTTCGGCGCTCAGCGGCGTTCCCGTTATGGCGCGCGAAGTCATTTCGCATCCAGACTTCGCCAAGACCGACACCTCTAGCCTTCTCACATTGGGTGGCGGCGGTGCGCAATTGCAACCAGACCTAGTGGGCAAGATTGACGACCAGGTTGCCACTGCCCGCCCTAGTACAGGTTACGGCATGACTGAAACCTGCGGCATCATCACATCCATTGGCGCCGACTACTTTGTCGATAAACCAGCAAGCTGCGGCCCGGCCATGCCCGTCTTCGAAACCAAGGTAGTCGACCCTGAAACCGGCGAAGAGCGGCCAAATGGTGATCCCGGTGAACTTTGGGTCCGCGGCGGGCACGTAATTCGCGGTTATATCAACCGGCCCGAGGCCACTGCTGAGACAATTGTGGATGGCTGGTTGCGAACTGGCGACATGGCACGGGAAGACGAAGACGGCTTTTTGTACATCGTCGACCGAATTAAAGACATGGTATTACGCGGCGGCGAAAACATTTACTGCGCAGAAGTTGAGAGCGCTATTTTCGATCATCCAGCAGTAGCAGAGTGCACAGTATTCGGTGTCGCAGATGATCGACTCGGCGAAGAGGTCGGCGCGGCTATCTATTTAACTCCGGGCCAATCAGCAGAAGCTGCGGACATTCGCGAACATTGCGCGGGCCAGCTCGCCAAGTTCAAAATCCCGCGCTACATCTGGTTTACCAATGAGGCGCTGCCGAGAAATGCCTCGGGCAAATTTCTTAAGCGCGAATTGCGCGATACTCTGGAAGTTAGTGATAGTCACTAACTCCAGTAACTGTCGCTAGTTGCCGAAGCGGTAACGCAACTTCGCAATAAACGTATCGACGATGGGCTCGCTGAGCGCATCCTGAAATAGGTCATCGTATTCATCGTCGATACGCCCAGGCAAATTGCTACCTCGGGTATATACCAAAAAGAAGTCTGATAGCGGCCCGATCTCCCAGCGATAGCGCAACTGAGTAGTCAATCGTGACAGCGCAAAATCACCATTTGTTGAGCTGACAATGCCCGCTGCGACAGGGTCGCTTATACGCGACAGACGCCCCCCACCTTCTGGGATCAGATAGAAGTCCTGCTCCTCGGCGCGGATGGCTGCCCACTGCATACTCAAGCGTAACTGCTGTTTCGACGAAAAGAACACATCCATACCTAAACGCGGTTGAAAATCTCCAGCTGCATAAGTCGCCATCAATCGATCACGGTCATGCAGTAACCAGCCGTCACGCTTAAAATAATTGAGGTCTAGATCAAAGGAGAAACGGTCACTGGGTGTATAGGTCAATCCTAGTGACGACCGAATTGTCCAGCCACTGAGTTCTTCTTGGCGCCCTCCAAGTAATACGCTGTAAGAGACCTTTTGCGAGGTGTCAGTACCGATAGCAACTTCTGCGACCCAACGGTCGTGCATTTTGTACGCCCCGTTACCGAATGAGTTGCGGTCCTCCCAGCGCACCGGGAAGTAATCGAGTTCGGTGCGAATCTCGTTGAGATTTTTGAATGTCCAACCGTTGCGCAAGAAGATGCCGGAGCGCACAACTTGTCCGTCCGTGTTCCAGGAATTAGACACCATTAATGAGCGCCGCTTATTGCGCAGCAGTTGTAGATTTCGGCCTGTGGACCAGTTGTACTGATAGACCATACTCATCGCATCATTACGACGGATAAAGCCGAGGTCGCTGACATCTAACTTCTTATCAAAGTAGTCGACGGCTAATTTATGCTGAATGCCCTGCTGGGGTTTGTAATCAATATCTGCCATGGCTCCATAGCCTTGCTCAGAATCGACATCGCTGGTCATCACCTGCCCATCTACCGCCCAAGCACCATTGCGCGACAGCCAGTGCGCATCGATGCCATGCACAATGGCATCGCCACTCTCATGACTCACCATGGTGCCGAGATAACCTATTGAGCGCCGACCTTCATCAACATTTTCGTATAATAGCCGCGCGACCCCAAAATCGCGGCCTGAGGTGTCTACCCTAGTCGCCTGGCCATCGAATTCACCTGAGTTAAAAGTCCCCGGCAAGCTCATGTCGCCTTCAAAAGCCGATAAGAAGCCGTAGCGTAACCCTCCGTTTTGCCCGGTGACCTTTACCGCTCCCTTCAAATCTGTGGGTTTACCACGCTCTACTCCAGCAACATCGACATTATCCGGTGCCGCTACCCGCGGCGCTCCGCCAATTCTGCGGGTATTCAATAATGTCGTTGGTTCAGGATTAAACGTCGAACTGGTGCCCCTCGAACCACTACCAGAGGGGCTATCCGTGCGCGCTAAGCTACGAGGCGTGGTTGCAAAGACCTCACGACCTTCAAGGAAGAACAGGCGTTTTTCTGGAAAGAACGTTTCAAAGGCGGTCAGGTTTACGACGACGTCATCGGACTCCACCGCCCCAAAGTCTGGGTTTAGTGTCGCTGTAACCTGCAAATTAGAGGACGGTCGCCATGAGACATCGACCCCTACTCTAGGTTCGTTTTCATCATTCATTGCATCTGCGGTATAGGATGCGTAGGGGAACACTGCCAATTGCTGTTTGGGCTGCACATTAGGCGTGCGCATAGTCGCCAACGCAGACATGAAGCGCGGTGAAGCAAACGGCAAAGCCGGCCAACTCCAGCGCTCGTCCAAATAGGCGACTTTACGATTTATCCAGAACCCGAGTTCACGCTTGCCATCTTCCGCATCCGCCATGGTCATCATCGACCAAGGCAAGAACATCTCGGCACTCCAGCCGTCTTCTAATTCCGCAGAACCACTGCTCCAAGGCCCATCCCATTGGTTCGAAAACTGACGCTCGGCAGCGACTTTGCCGTCCATGACTGAGCCACCTAGATTGACGACAAACCAGTAGCCGTAGAGACCTTCGCCGGATGTATCCAGCGTAATGCCTATGGAATCTCGATTAATAAATTCATCGCGACTGGATAACCGTGCAATCAGCGTGTCTTTAGGCTGTTGCATATAGACACCGATATACAGGCCTTCCTCGGTATAAAAAAATCGAGCGTCGGTCTTAAAACGAGTATCCGCGAGTGTGTCTGGATCCATTACCAGCATGTTGTCGTAGCCAGGGACCTGATCCCATACGCCCTCATCCAAACGTCCATCCAGACTCATGCTTACCGCATCTTTAGCGAATTCCGGAATTTGAATATCGACATCAGCACCAACTGAGCCCAGAGCAATCATCGAATTCATGGCGCTAGCGCCAGCCTTAGGAGCAGGCAACGGTGCGCTCTTGGCTGGCGCTGCTGGGGGCACGGGGCGCGCTTTTTGCTCGGCCAAACTCTGGGATTGCGGCGCCACACGCCTGACAGTTTTTCGCACATCTTGAGCGATGGCTGTAGGTAATTCGATACGCCAGCCGCGTCCCAACCCTGCGGCGAGCGCTCGCGACCGCAATTGTTCCAAACTGAGACCATCAGCGGCAACAACCACTCGGTACAGCTGCCGCCCATTTACCCGGGCAGCCACCACACGCACGGGTTCACGCATAACAAATTCGACTTCTGCCCTACGGGCGTCTGCATTGTCCTGAGAGCTAAAACTGCCGAGCACTAGGCCTGGGAGTGCCATCACTTGTGCACTTGCAAATACACCCAGCGCCATCAGCGAACCTTGAAAAANCGTCCTCCAGCTCATGCAGCCCCCTATTTGAACCATNCCCCAGTATAGACCTAAACATGTGGTCATCGTAGGCTGTCTACATGGTTTGGTTATCTGCAGTCTTTTTCATGGGCCTCGTCGCCGCAGTTTCGTATTGGCTCACACGCGGCAAAGTTGCGAACAGCGACGGCTTTTTTTTGGCCGGCCGCTCACTCGGCGGCACATTTATTGCGGGATCATTGCTACTGACCAATATTTCCGCAGAGCAAATCATCGGCCTTGCCGGCTCTGCCTATGCATTCAATCTCAGCTCTATGGCCTGGGAGGTAATGGCGGTAGTTGCCATCATCATCACCGCAATTGTGTTTTTACCCAGATTCCTGGCGCACGGTTTCACCACCCTGCCTGAATTTCTCGGCGCACGCTTTGATCAACGGGTNCGTATGGCTGTTGTAGTCCTGTTTCTACTCGCCTATGGNTTGGTGACTATCCCCTCTATCCTCTACTCGGGCACCATCGCAGTTGTCGAGACATTCAGCGCCGAGCTTAGCANCGCCATGGCCTTCCCGGTCAGCATGGTTGTGATTGCAACGATCGGTACCCTGTATGCGGTTACNGGAGGCTTACGCGCTGTTGCTGTCTCGGATACGCTCAACGGCATTGGCTTAATCTTTTTTGGCTTTGCCATCCCGATCCTTGGCCTCATGCATTTAGGCGGCGACAGCATGGTCGAAGGTTGGCGTATTGTGACCACGGCTGCGCCAGAAAAACTCAACGCCATCGGCAGCGCGACCGATCCCACGCCATTTTTAACGCTGTTTACCGGNATGCTGTTTGCGAACCTTTCCTANTGGGGCACAAACCAGTACGTAATACAGCGCAGTCTGGCAGCTGAAAGCCTCGCCGCTGGTCAACAAGGGGTGCTGCTGGCAGGTTTTTTTAAGCTGTTAATACCCTTCTTTATCATGCTGCCCGGCATCATNGCCTTTCACCTTTACGGCGCTGACATTGGTGGCATGGATAAGGCNTATCCNCGCTTNGTNNGNGATGTGCTGCCNAGCTATCTNATNGGNCTGTTTCTGGCCGTATTGCTGGGAACAGTGTTCAGCTCGTTTAACAGCCTGCTACAGAGTTCCGCCACCATTATTACTTACGACATCATCGTGCCCTGGCGCGGCCAGGCAATCAGTGAGCGCAGCAAGGTGAATGTCGGGCGCTGGGCCTGCGTCGTCGTAAGCATCACGGGGCTGATCGTTGCTCCAAGTTTACAACTTGCCCCAGAGGGTCTTTGGCAATTGATTCGCAAATTCAGCGGNTTTTACAATATTCCACTGATCGCAATTGTGCTCGCTGCCCTCTTTCTACCGCGTGCCAANAGCANAACNGCCNTTGGCGTAGTGTTATTTCATATCCCNGTCTATACCGTAATCACCTTTTTCTGGGACACCGGGATCCACTTTATTCACTGGTACGGTATTTTATTCGTGCTCGAATTCGGCGCCCTGGCGATNTTTGCCAGCGCTAGCCCCCACGTTTCGCCAAAGACCGAATCACCAGTAGATCTAACNCCCTGGCGTCCACGCTGGTGGGTAGTCGGCTTTCTGGCGTTATGTATTGTCGGGCTTTATTTGCTGCTTTCGCCCATCGGCATAGCGGCTTAAGCGCCCGCAAACAAATCTTTATGTTGGTCGCGCAATACATTCTTCTGAACCTTACCCATAGTATTTCGGGGTAATTCGTCCACATAGATCACAGCCTTAGGTTGCTTAAACCGCGCCAACTGATCGGCCAGAGCCGAATTCAGCTCATCAACATGCAGTTGCTTTGCAGCAACNAATACCGCCACTACGGCTTCGCCAAAATCGTCGTGAGGCACACCAATCACCGCCGACTCAACAATGTCCGGCATTTCATCCAAAAGACGCTCTACCTCTTTTGGATAAACGTTGTAGCCACCAGAGATCACCAAGTCTTTGGCNCGCCCGACAATGGCAACACGCCCATCCGGCTCCTGAGTGCCGAGATCTCCAGTAATAAAGAAACCGTCAGNCCGGATCTCCTGAGCAGTCTTATCGGGTTGTTGCCAATAACCACTGAACACGTTTGGCCCGCGGACTTCAATGGTACCGACGTCGCCATGGGGCACTTCAGCGCCCTCAGCATCGGCTATTCGCACTTCTTGATTAGGCAGCGGAAACCCAACGGTACCGGGTACACGATCNCCNACTAACGGATTNCTGGTATTGATAATGGTTTCGCTCATACCGTAGCGCTCAAGTATCTTATGACCCGTAGCCTGCTCCCACGCAGCAAAGGTTTGCTCAGTGAGCGGCGCAGATCCGCAAATAAAAACTCTAACGTTNCGGGTCTGCTCACGNCTCAGTTCCGGCTGTTGCAGCAGACGCGNATAAAACGTCGGCACCCCCATCAATACCGTGCAGTCCGGTAGCGCCGCCAGCACATCTTCAGCNACAAATTTACTGTGGAAAATCATCGGCGTTGCGTTGAGCAGAGCGCAGTGACTGGCAATAAACAATCCATGCACATGAAAAATTGGCAGNGCATTTAACAGTACATCGTCATCTTGCCAGCCCCAATATTCGCTCAAGCTGCGCGCATTAGACGCCAGATTGCTATGGGTAAGCATGGCNCCCTTGGAGCGTCCGGTGGTGCCCGATGTGTAGAGAATCGCTGCCAGATCCTCGGCCTGTCGATCAGCTGTTTCGGTTCCATTNGCGGCATCATGCTGATTAGCTGCCTCGAGCAAGGTGCCCTGACCGTTGCCGTCGAGGGTAAAACTAGTTACCCCTGCACGCTTATCTNTGCCCACGAACAATCGGGGCTGGGCATCGTTAACAAAATAATCAAGCTCGGCCACCGTATAAGCAGTATTGAGCGGCACATATACACCGCCCACTTTTAGAGTTGCCAAATATAAGGCCAGATTCTCCGGAGACTTTTCCACCTGAGCCATAACGCGGTCGCCCGCGACCACACCCTGCGCACGCAGTACTGCAGCAAATTGATCGACAACGCTCACCAACTGCTGGAAGCTCCAGTCTGGCCGATCCTTTAAGATCAACGCTGGTGTGTCTAGCCGCGAACCGAAAGCCGTTTCCAGAGATTGATAGAAGTTAGTCATGACACCTCCTCGTTACTCCAAGCAGCAATATAAGGGTTGTTTCAAAACATTGCAGCGACAGAAACCATCTGATACTTTTTAATTTCAGCCCTGCCGGGTTCGGGGGGAACTGAGGGCACTGCGTCCTTAATTGTGACGCAATTATGCGGACGGCGGCGGTTGCCTTGCAAACCTCGCTGATTTTCCGCAGGAACGTAGGCGCCAGATCGACCT
>NZEI01000037.1 GCA_002690405.1 Gammaproteobacteria bacterium | reverse complement strand
AGGGTAAAAAACATCGACTCAAGCATAGACACCTCCACCCGAGTGCCTTGGCCGCTTACTGCGCGGCCCTGCAATGCTGCCAACACGCCCGCGTATATGTGAATGCCGCCCATGATGTCGCAGGGTGCACCACCGGATCGACTTGGCGGTGCGTCAGCATCACCGGTTGCACTCATAACCCCTGAGGCGGCCTGAATGGTGTGATCCATGGCGAGCAGGTCGCGGTCCGGGCCAGAAAGCCCATAGCCAGTTCCCGAGCCGTAAATGAGTCTTGGGTTAATTTCTTTTAGTGCCTCCCAACCGACGCCTAGGCGATCCATTACGCCGGGTGCATAGTTCTCCAACAGGACATCTGCGTCTTTTACCAGTTCACGCAGCAGCTTTTTGCCTTCTTCGTCTTGNAGGTTGAGCGTGATGCTTTTTTTATTGGAGTTCANCATNGCNAACGACAGAGGTGTTTTNGCCCCTCCTGCACCACGCAANCGCTCCCCGTTNACCGGTTCTACCTTGATGACATCAGCGCCNGCCATAGCAAACAGAAAAGCCGCATATGGACCCTGGTAAATTTGTGTCAGGTCAATAACCCTGATCCCGGCCAGTGGCTTTTTATGCTCTGTCATTGGTTTAACTCCCCCGTTACTGCCCGATCAATTCCTCAGATATAGACCATAATTGGTCAGCGTGACTCGGATCAATGGCGTAGTCGCGTACACCACCACGAAAATTTGGATCGTCGGCTACAACTTGAGCGATTTGGCAGTCCTCTAAATAAGCCCCGCCCCTACCGGCCAACTCCGCTGCAGTCGCAGCATAACAGGAGGTTGCCGCGCCTTGAGCTACGGTCTTTATACCGCCCTCGGCCGCTTCCGGATTGTTCGCCGAGGTCTGATTGGCATTAATTAACTGCTGTATCTCTGCATCGGAGAGGTGGCGGCCCAGGGGGGTTGCAATCGCGCCTGGATGGACCGAAAACGCTTCCACCCCCTGATTGGCATAACGCGCGCTCAACCCAACTGCAAACAGCGCATTGGCCGTTTTCGATTGGCCGTAAGCCTGCCACTTCTCATACTCACGCCGCTCATATTGCAGGTCGTCGAATACCACGGGCGACATACGGTGGGCCATTGAGGTGAGTGCCACTACGCGAGCGCTCCCTGCATTCAACAACGCGGGCATTAGCAACTTGGTCAGATAAAAATGCCCAAGATGATTTGAGCCGAACTGTAATTCAAAACCGTCTACGGTTTTGTCGAATGGGCAAGCCATAACGCCAGCGTTGTTAATCAACACATCTAAACGATCAAAGCGTTGCAGAAATTCTCGCGCCGCCGCATCCACCTTTACCAATGAGGCCAAGTCTAGGGACACGATGCTGATATTCTGGTTACCGGTGGCCGCCACTGCGGCTGCCTGCACTTCTTCAGCTTGTAGCTGATTACGCGCAGCAATAATCACTTCTGCGCCCTTCGCTGCCATTGCCCGCACCGTCTCCGCACCAATACCCGAGGCGCCGCCAGTTACTAACACCCGTTTGTCTTGCAGATTAATCCCTTCGAGTACATCGTCTGCAGTGGACTGATGGTTAAAATTGCCGGCCATAACGGGCTCCTTTTACTGTTCTATGTTGAGAATCTTTGGGTATGTAATTCCGTCTTGGCTTATCGTATACGAGACGGTTCGTCTTATTCAAACTCGAAGCTTTTTTGCTAAACCTAAGAGAACTTCAGTTGTCGTTTAGAGCTTGGGCAACTAATTTTTTGATGTAGGGCCGAGTTACTTTTTCGAACCGTATCAGCACTTTGTACCAAACTGCGCCATAGAGGCTGTCGATCAGCAAGTCGATATTGTAGTGGCGAGGAAACAAACCTTGCTTGCGCGCCTGCCGCAACGCATCACCGATGAGCTTTATGCGCGGTGCATAAACCGCTTCTTCCATGCGTTGATACAGCTGCGGATCACGGTGGGCTTCTGCGAGTACACAAATCGCCGCTTGCCGACAATCGGTACGGCTGATGGTTTGGCCAAATGCCGTAAGCGACGTTTCTAAATAGCTGCGCAGAGAGGTCTGGCCATCGTAAGGGGTCAGCGGTGGTAACAAGCGATCGCGCCATACTTCCAGCACCAACTCTGCCCGGGACGGCCACCACCGGTAGATGGTCTGTTTGCCCACTCCTGCCTCGCTGGCAACTTTTTCGATCGAGAAATCCACATAGCCGGAGGAGCCAAGCAATTTTAATGTGGCGTCGATAATGGCTTCGTGGGAGCGCGCACTGCGCCGTTTGGTATCCGCTTTAGGCCGCATGGCGGTAATTCTCGTTGTTGCGTGACAACGCAATTGTCGCACCTCGCTGCACGCTTTGACAAAACCGCAGCAGGCGCTTTTTGCTGCAGTCAGGAGGTCCCTACTGGGACTTATAGTCGTAGATAACGCCGCGCACCACATGAGCCAACGTGCGTTGGCTGGACTTCTTATGCTGTGGATCGACGTTGTAGGCCTGCAGCGCAGCTTCGTCTTTAAAGATCATGGTAAATGCCACGCTAAAACTGTCGTCCACTATATCGCGCTCACTCATAACGGGCGTGCCTACGATCACCTTCTCCACCATGGGCAGATTTTCTAGGTCTTTTATTGAGCTGGTGATCTCAGCAATGGTGGCGGCAGAAGTTTCGGGCTTTAACCAAAACACCACCGTGTGATACACCGTAGCCTCTTCGGCTTTCGCAGGTGCTGTAATAAATGTTGTTAGCAACAGTAAGCTGGCGATTAGCAGCGCGAGTAGTGGCGACTTTTGTCTGGATGCATCTAAGTTCATATCATTACTCCTTTAAGATTATTCATAGTAGGCCGCGGCATCAGCCTGCAGCTACATCGGCATAAGTTATGGGTAAGCGCAGCGGCCGAAAGCCACTGGCGTTACGTATGGCATTGGCGATGGCTGGCGGGCCGGCCACCAAGGCCACTTCGCCAGCTCCGGTAGACGGAATATTAGGCTGGTCGATGATTTCTATATCCAGGCTAGGCATATCAGCCATACGCGGGATGCTGTAGTTATCAAAGTTAGAACTTTGAATGTCGTCATTGCCGACCTCGAGCTTCTCCAACAAAGCCATGCCAATACTCCAAGCCAAATTGCTCTCAATCTGAGCCCGCAATTGATCGGGATTTACCGCCAAACCAACGTCTTGGGCGCAGCACATGTGCAGCACTTTAATCTGTTGGCTCTGCGGATCGATATAAACATCCGCACTCACGGCGACGAAACAGCGACCATCGTATATGCCCGCTGCAAAACCGCGGCCATAGCCTGCGCCTTGGGGGAGTGTGCGCTTAGCACTGAGGACTTGAACCTTTTCCAGGCAGCCCTGCAACCGTGGCTGATCGCCCTGCATTTGCGCGATTTTAAAGGCTACAGGCTCTACATCCAGCTGCACTGCCAACTCATCCATTGCCGACTCAATGGCAAAAATGGCGGGCGCGCCATTGAGTGACCGCCACACCCCTAGGTCTACAGGCAAATCCACGTCTTTGCACTCAACCCGTTGATGGGAAGCGGCATAGGGTGCTAAGGCACCTTTTACCACCCCCATATCGTCGCCCAAACGCACTACCGGCAACAGCCAGTTAGGTAACCGTTCGCGCGCAAAGGTCACGTAGCCAGTAACGTAGGCGTACCACCAATCTGATAAGTTGCCATCAGCATCCGCCGCTATGCGCAGACGATGAGTGGAGGCTGGGCGATTGCGACCCGCAGTAAATTCATCCGCGCGAGTCCATTGAACTTTTACCGGCTGATTCATCGCCCGAGCTAACCGCACCGCATCGCGCTCTACCTCGTAGTGCTCACGGCCACCAAAACCGCCACCCATACGCTGAGGGTGCACTACTACCTCGTCTTCGGACAAACCGGTATCCATTGAGGCGAAACGATTAATACCAAATGGGTCCTGGGTTCCGGTCCAAATTTCTAACCGGTGGGGTCCTTGGCTGTTAAAGCGGGCAATCGCCGCCCGGGGTTCTTGAGCGGCATGGCTCTGTACTTGTACGTCGAAACGTAAATCCACCTGCCACTCAACATCTTTGCGATGCGCGTTGTCCTGCAAGACATGCTTTAGCTCGCCCTCGGCCAACGCCGCATCCACATCGACTAACTGATCTATTGCGTTCTGGTTAATGGGCTGCTGCAAATCCCAGGTAACCCTAACCTTGGCCATAGCCGCGTCTACCGCGCTTGGGGTTTTGCACACCACGCCAACGAAGTCGCCGTCGTGTACCAGTCGGATAAAACCCTGCACCGCGTCTATACCCGAGGTATCTAAACCGGCGATCCGAGCATTGCGCACCGGCGGCTGTACAACTCGACCGTACAAGACATCCGTCATAGGGACATCCGCGCTATAGACTGGTGCACCTGTTACTAGTCCGCGAATACCTAGGGGACTTACATTATGGCCTACTTGTTGTTTGACGCGCGTAGAGTCGAAGCTGTAGAGCTTGGGCAATGGCTGATCTGCATCGATATCAACCATGACATCCGTCTGGTCCACTAGATCGGCATAACCCAGAGTCCGCTGGTCTGCGGTGGTAAAACCACCACGAGCATCAAAAACCGCAGACAGCGGCACATTTAATTTAGTAGCGGCCCGTGCGCGCAGATGCTCTCGCAGGGTGGCTGCGGCGATAGCTACCGGGCGGGAAAANGCTGTCAACGACATACTGCCGGCAGTCACCGCAAATGGCGGAACCTGGTTAGTACTCGGCACCACACCTTCAATGTCATGGGCTTGGATATTCAACTCTTCAGCAGCAATTTGCGCCAGCCCAGTGTTGGCATTTTGCCCCATATCCATACGCGGAAAGAGCATGCGGCAATTGCCGTCTGGACGAATTTGCAGCCATGCAGCACCCGATGCGGCATCAGGGAAAATAATTGTTGGCGCCACAGCTGTCGCACGATTGCGCAGCAGATACAGCGCGGTCACGCCGCCAGCAACCCAACCAGTAGCAAAAAGAAATTTACGCCGGGAAAACTTAGCCATTAGACCGCCTCCCACAACTTTGGCGCCGCCGTTTTGATCGCCTTTCTGATGCGATCGTAGGTACCACAGCGGCACAGATTCCCGCTCATTGCTTGATCAATATCGGCATCACTTGGGTCAGGGGTATTATTCAGCAACGCCAGCGCCTGCATGATCTGCCCCGACTGACAAAATCCACACTGGGGTACATTTTCATCAATCCAAGACTGCTGCAGAGGGTGTAACGCGCCGTCTGCGGAGGCAAGGCCCTCAATGGTCAGTACGTCTTTATCTGCAACGTCTTGTACCGGGATTAAGCAACTGTTCACTGGCGCGCCGTCTAAGTGCACCACACAGGCGCCACATTGACCAATGCCACAACTGAAGCGCGATCCGGTCAAACCTAAATGTTCGCGCAAGACCATAAGCAGGCTTTCGTTGTACCAATCCGCAGCAACCTCGTACTCGGCACCGTTGACCTTTAGTTTCATCCCAGCTCCCCCCAACCTTTGCCGGCATGCTAGGTGAGACGGTTCGTATTGTCTAGACAGCAATCAGGGCAAGCACCTTGCATCGCAGCGAGCGCTCTGGGTAGCGTAGGGTTATTGCAAACCCTAGGAGGCGAAAATGACTCACTCAGCATTCGTAACCGGTGGCGGCAGCGGTATAGGCTTAGCGTGTGCACGGCAATTTGTGCAACAGGGCGCTGCCATTGGATTGATGGGCCGCACCGAGACAAAACTACTCGAGGCCGAGGCTACCATTCTGAATGAGTATCCCCAGGCAACGGTGAAACTATTTGTTGGTGATACCGCAGACGAGGCATCAGTAAGCGCTGCTCTCAAACAGCTGGATACCGTGGCACCGTTAACCAAGGTCGTCGCCAATGCTGGCGTCGGCGGTCTCGCTCCAGTCGCAGCACAGGATGCAGATCAATACGACGACATCATGAGAACCAACGTCAAAGGCACGCTGCTAGTGTTCAAACACGCATCTCGCCACTTGGCACAACACGGCGGCGGGGCCATGTGTGCAATTTCCAGCATCGCCGGCTTGCGCACCCACCCTTATATGGCTGCTTATTGTATGAGTAAGGCGGCTATCGACATGTTGGTGCGCAATTGCGCGGATGAGCTGGGAGGTGCGGGCATTCGGGTCAATTCTGTATGTCCGGGTTTGGTGGAGACCGAACTGGCTAGTGGACTGTTGAATACCGAAGCTGTGTATCAGGACTATCTTGCATGCATGCCTGTTGCGCGGCATGGCATGGTCGAGGATATCGCGGCAGCGGTGGCGTTCTTGTGCAACGACTCGGCTAGTTGGATTACCGGTGTCAGTCTCCCGGTAGACGGCGGCCACCATCTGCGTCGAGGGCCCAATGTAGAGCCTTTTGCGACTATGTTATTTGGCAAAGATGCGGCGAATCCAGCGAGCTTTTTANACTGAAGCCAATCGATCCGCCATGCCAGCACAGCGCCCAGAGTTTTACTGGCCAGCTCTGGGGCAAAACCCTACACTCTGCGACCTCACCGTTAGAGAGCATATATGAGCGACTCTGCACAACCTCAGGGCTGGGCGACGAAACCTAAAGATGATCCTTCTGTACAAGCGTTGCGCGCGCACCTGCTAGAGAACAATGGAATCAAGGGTTTAAATATCGTCGGCCCCAAGGATATCCAAGAGGCCGTGGCGTTATTCCGCCGGGACGGCTTTGTAGTCGTCGCCGATGTTCTGGACAGTGAGCAGACGGAATTTTTGGCCTCCGGGTGCGACCAAGTGGTTTCCGAGATCGTTGCTCTGGATACCGATAACAAAGGTAATCGCGGCACCCATCGCTATTCCTTTGGCGGCTCTAGCCTGACTCGCAGCCAATTGCACAGACCAGAATGGCAAATGTTGCTCGATGTCCCTGTTGTGCACCAATTGGTGAGCGCAATTTTTGGCTCCCCAGAGTACTCACTGCGTGCAGCCAGCGGCGACTTCTGCTTGCCTGGGGCGATTCACTATCAACCCCTGCACTCAGATATCCGCGATTACGTGGACGCGGAGCAATCGCCGTTTAGTGCCTTTATCGACCCCACAAAAGCAATGACCATAAGGGACCTGCCCTGTCCCTATGTTTGCGTAAATTTTCTGCCCCAGGCTCTGACCCAGCTGAATGGCCCCACGCGACAAATTCCCGGTACCCAAAATTCTCGACAACCCATACCGAGCCTAGCAGATGAACCCGAATGGATGCGTTTGAGCACTGTATGCCCTGTACCCGCCGGCGGCATTATGGTGAGAGATGTCCGTGCATGGCACGGCGGCACGCCGAACTTGTCTGATACGACGCGATCTATTCCCAATCTAGAATTTTATGCGCCTTGGTTTCACGAGCCGATAGTGCCTGGCATCAGCTACAGAGACTATAAGAATCTGTCAGAACACGCCCAAAAGCTCACGCGCTTTTGTGTTGCTGACTCAAGCGAAGAACTGATTACCGGCGCGACCTTGCGCGCGCCCTAAAGCAGCCACCGAGAAATTTATCATGCAGTATCGCCAGTTGGGTCGCTCCGGCCTTAAAGTCAGCGCCCTGTGCTTAGGCACTATGAATTTTGGTTCACGCACCTCACCAACAGAGTCCTTCAATATTTTGTCGGAAGCGGTGGACGCCGGTATTAACTTTATCGACACAGCGGATCAGTATGGGGGCGATGCGGGAGTAGGCACTACCGAAACAATTCTCGGCCAATGGTTAGCCCAAGACTCCACACGACGCCACAACGCCGTGATAGCGACCAAGGTCCACGAGCCAATGTCCGACGCCATCAACGATCGCGGCCTTTCTGCCCGGCATATTCAAATGGCCTGTGACGCCAGCCTAAAACGTTTGCAGGTGGAGCATATCGATCTATACCAAATGCACCATATAGACCGTGCCACACCCATCGACGAGATCTGGCAAGCCATGGATCGACTTTACCAACAGGGTAAGATCACCTACGTCGGTTCCAGCAACTTCCCCGGTTGGGCAATCGCCCAAGCTAATGAGCGAGCCATGACCCGACAGCACTTGGGTCTGGTTTCAGAACAAGGCCTGTATAACTTAATTGAACGCCGCGCGGAGCTGGAGGTATTACCTGCCTGTCAGGAATACGGACTGGGCCTGATTCCATGGAGTCCGCTGGCTGGGGGATTGTTGGCAGCAGCCAGCAGTTCTGGGGGGCGACGCCAATCGCCGGCTATGCAGCAAGAACGGCAGGCCCGAGCTGGGCAGCTTCAGGCCTTCCAAACCCTTTGCACTGATCTTGGCGAATCTCCCAGCAATATCGCACTAGCATGGCTACTGCATCAGCCAGGCGTATCTGCAACGATTATCGGCCCAGGCAATATTGAGCAACTGACAAGCACGCTTAGGGTACCGGATATAAACTTGAGCACAGACTCGCTCACCAAAATCGACGAGATTTTTCCACCCTGTGGCGCGGCACCAGAGGCTTATGCTTGGTAAGGAAAGGGCCATATCAGGCGGATGTGAGAAACTCTCGAACTAGACTGATATAACCGGCAAAGTTTTCGCGCCGCACATTGTGGCCCGCATCACTCACCTGACGGGTCGAAAACATTGGATTTAACTGCTGAATCCAAGCGGCCGTGTCGTGGCTCACAATGGCGTCTCGTGAAGTATCTGCACAAATAAGCAAACTCGGGCACAACACGCCTTTGGCAACAGCCGGCCAGTCGCCCAATTCCAATAGCGCCATAGCATCAGCGGATACCTGACGATTACTTTGCCCCCAAGGAATATATTCTGCCTCAGGCCAGCTAGGGTGCTGGCTACGCCCATGTTGCAGCATTTCAGCGTCGCTAAATTGCGCCATGGTTGCCACCAGTTCTCGGAAGGCCGTGTCCCGGGGCGATTGGGCTTTTGCCCCTTTTGGGTTGTTAGGTTTGGCCTCTGCAACAGCACTTGGCTGACGCCAAGGCGGATCTTCCAAAACAAGGCGGGCAACCAAGTCTGGATAATCGGCAGCAAATGTCGCCACCACGCTGGCACCGACAGAATGCCCAAGGGCGCTGACCACTCCTAGTTCTAACTGCGCGACAAGCGCTGCCAAATCTGCCGCAAGGGATCCAACATCTGCCGGTCC
>NZEI01000114.1 GCA_002690405.1 Gammaproteobacteria bacterium | reverse complement strand
CGCTGCATCGATCATCACCCGCCCCTCCTCGAGCGTCGTCTGGGTCGCACGGCGAGCCGCCTCGACGTGCTCGAGGAGGGGCGCCTCGACGTGCTCCGACCGCGCCACCATGGCGGGCCTGCAGGTTTGCGAAAATCGCGTCTGCGGCATGTTCAGCCTATTTTTCGGCATCGACCACGCTAACGATTACGACGATGTGGCGGCGTCAAACATTGACCAATTCAATGCTTTTTTTCACGCCATGTTGAATCAGGGTGTCTATCTTGCCCCCTCTGCATTCGAGGCAGGCTTTATTAGCGCAACGCATAGCAGCGAAATCATTCAGACCACACTAGATGCCGCCGAGGTCGCTTTCAGCGATCTGGCTGCGGCTTAACACTTTTCTTCGGAGCAAAAATGACACAGATCTTTGGACTTGGTAACGCAATTGTTGACGTCGAAGTCAATGTGGAGGATTCATTCCTAGCGAATCAGGGTCTGCCAAAAGGCCAAATGACACTCGTAGACTCACAGCAGGTGAGCGCTCTCACCGCAGCACTGGATGGTGCTTCAATGCAGCGTTGCAGTGGCGGATCCGCTGCCAATACTATTTTTGCCGCACAAGGTTTTGGCTTGCAAACAAGCTATACCTGCAAGGTGGCCGATGACATAAACGGCCGCTACTTCCTCGACGAAATGGGCGCTGCTGGGATTGAACTCAATCCAAGTTGCTTGAGTACCGAAGTTGGGGCCAGTTCGGGACAGTGCTTGGTCATGATCAGCGCTGATGCGGAGCGCACTATGTGCACGGATCTCGGTATTTCCGCAACCCTCGCTGCAGGCGATCTGCACGAACAGGCGCTCGCTACCGCTGAAGTGTTCTACGTCGAAGGCTATTTGAGTTCGTCGGAGAACGCCACCGACGCCGCGGAACTCGCGCACGGCATTGCGCAAGCCAATAAGGTGAAAACAGCTGTATCCCTATCCGACATCTCCATGGTGACCATATTCAAAGCTAACCTGCAGCGCATCCTCGGTAACGGTGTACACAGCCTGTTCTGTAACGAGGAGGAAGCATTGGCATGGGCTGGCACTGATCGCTTAGATGTAGCGATCTCGGAGCTCAAAGACATCGCTGAAGAAGTGTTTGTTACTGTCGGTGCACGAGGCTCTGTGATAGTCGACGGGCAGGGTCGGCAGCAAGAGTCCCCAGGACACGCGGTGACACCCGTGGACACAAACGGTGCTGGGGATATCTATGCAGGTGCATGCCTAGCCGCTCGCTGCCAAGGTGCGGACGCCTTCGATGCCGCAAAGTTTGCCAATCATGCAGCGGCGCATCTGATCACCCAATATGGTGCACGACTTAAAACACTGCAGGCATATGCCGAACTCAAAAGCGCCTATGCGTAGGCGCCCAACTCGGGCGCTGCGTTAAGGACGGAAATCGAAGGGCAGACGGTGACTCAGCGACATGGTGCGTAAGTCCGTCTTACACGCATAAGCCAAAATCTCGACGCCGTTTTCTGCCGCCTTGCGCACAGCCTCAGCATACTTAGGATCGATATCAGCAGCGGCACTGACGCGCTCAATGCCAAGGTGCTGTACACAAAACAGCAACACACCCCGAGCACCCTGCCGCACCTGCAATTGCAGTTCTTCAACATGCTTCAAGGCTCGAGTACTTACAGCGTCGGGAAATGCACCAAGCCCAGCTTCGACGTGTAGCGTCACACTTTTGACCTCAACAAAAATTTGTTCCGTGCCCTGGGAGAGTAGAAAATCAAAGCGGCCTGCACCGCTTGGAATGGCTGCCTCGGCCTGAATCTGCGCCGCCGGCCACTGACCGATTTCGGTAATCACGCCACTGCGCAACGCATCTTCAATCAGACGATTAGCGCGGCCTGTATTTACGCCCACAAGACCATGGGGGCTTTCTATAAACTCGAGAGTGTGAGGATATTTGCGCTTGGCATTGTCTGACCGCGAGTAATAGACCTTATTGCCAGGATCAACGCAGCCAGTCATTGCACCGGTATTTGGACAATGGATCGTCAGCAGCTTACCTTGGGCATCAGTAATATCAGCCAAAAATCGCTTATATCGGCGCACTAGGGTGCCGGCCTGTAATTCGGGCAAGATCATTGACTTATGCCCCAGGCCGTAAGCGCCTGACCAATGCGCTCCAAGCCAAGATCGATGGACGCCGTATCCGTGGTATATGCAAATCTGACAAAACGGTCACTTTCGAATTCGCCAAAGTCGCTGCCTGGGGTCACCGCCACCTGATATTCCTCTATTAACCGCCAACAAAATTCGTCACTTGGCATTCCGGTATGCGCCACATCCACATACAGATAAAAAGCACCCGCGGGCATAACTGGTATGGCGAAACCAAGATTTCGCAGACCGGCGGCGAGCTGTTTGGCGCGCAAAGAAAATTCATCAGCACGCTGCCGATGCACATTCATGGACTCTTCGGAAAAGGCTTCTAACGCGGCGTTCTGGGCAATCGAACTCGGCGAAATGACTAAATTTTGCGCCAGCTTGGTAAAGCGCTCAGTGGCGCTCTCTGGCAGCACCACCCAACCAAGACGCCAACCAGTCATACCAAAGAACTTGGAGAAACTGTTAAGCACGAACAGGTCGTCGCATACGGCCAAACCCGAGGTATAAGGTGCTTTGCCATGCACTAGGCCTTGGTATATTTCATCGAGAATTACAAATCCATCGCGACCCGCGACCCATTCGCTAATCTCTGAGAGCGTACTCGCTGCCAACATGGTGCCGGTGGGATTAGCCGGCGAAGCCAACAAGATGCCTCGATCCTGGGT
This sequence comes from Gammaproteobacteria bacterium, assembly GCA_002690405.1. Classification (GTDB taxonomy): domain Bacteria; phylum Pseudomonadota; class Gammaproteobacteria; order Pseudomonadales; family Azotimanducaceae; genus UBA4421. The sequence goes on along the minus strand of NZEI01000114.1, from coordinate 15,013 downwards.
TTCCCATGCGGACTCGACATCGGCTAGCGCTATTTGAAAGCCCCGCTGCGCTGGCAGCGCTATGGCCTTGGTATCCGCACCGGCCAAGCGCGCAAATACCTTATTGCAAGGATACCCGGGGTCCGTAATCAGCATTCGATCGCCTGGGTCTAAAAGCAACCCAGCCAACAAAACTAATCCACCGCTGGCACCGCTGGTGATATGAATCCTCGATATGGGTACATCTAGGCCCTGGTCGCGATAGTAGCCTGAGATCTTTTCGCGCAGCGGCTGAATACCTTGCGCCGCCGTGTACTTGGTCTGACCACTGCGCAGGGCATTGACCCCAGCCTCGATGATTGGAGGCGCGGTAGTGAAATCCGGCTCACCGACCTCAAAATGCACGACGCGCATGCCTTGCGCCTCGAATTCTTGAGCCCGATGCAGCAACTGCATCACCGTAAACGGGGCTATTTCTGAGCTACGGAGTGAATACATAATTAGAGATCAATGTCAGAGCTGCGCAGTGTGCACTATTGCATCTTGAAGCCGTATACGCATCGACTAAGTGATTGCAAAAAGGCTATGGCCATTCGTTCTGTGTTCTGGTAGGTTACGCGCCCTTCGCAATTACGGGCTTTACGCAATCTCCAACAGAGGACCTATTATGGCGGCTGACGCAAAGGCAAAAACAGCAACCAAAAAGCGCACCACAGCTACTGCGAAAAAGAAAAAAGCGGCGGCAGCGGATTCTCCATTCCGTAACTTCGCGCCCTACAAGCCTAAGCGCAATGAAGAATATATGAGTGAGGGGCAGCTCGCCCACCTTCGAGCTATGCTTTCGGCCTGGCGCACCGACTTAATGGAAGAGGTAGACCGTACCGTTAATCATATGCAGGACGAGGCAGCCAACTTTCCAGACCCTGCCGATCGCGCGACTCAAGAAGAAGAGTTTAGTATCGAGTTACGGACCCGCGACCGCGAGCGTAAGTTGATCAAAAAAATCGACAGCACGATTGAGCGTTTAGACCAGGACGATTACGGCTATTGTGAGACCTGCGGCATAGAAATCGGCCTGCGGCGTCTTGAGGCTAGACCTACTGCGACACAATGCGTTGATTGCAAAGCACTCGATGAGATTAAGGAACGACAACTCCACGGTTAGGGATGTCGCGCTGACCCACGCGAGGCTAGCTTGATTACGGGACGCTTTGCCCCGTCGCCAACTGGCCCGCTGCATATGGGGAGTCTGGTCACCGCGTTAGCCAGTTATTGTTCGATAAAGCAGGCCGGCGGTGAATGGCTGGTGCGCATCGACGACCTCGATCCTCCAAGACAAGACCCAAACGCTGTAAACGCCATAATCCGCTGCCTCACAGCTCACGGCTTACACCCTGACCGTCCGATAATATTTCAAAGCGATCATGCGGCCGCCTACGAGTCCGCTTTACAAAAGCTGGCACCGCATCTGTTTTACTGCAACTGCACTAGAAAGCAATTGCGTGCCCATGATCGCTACCCAGGCACTTGCAGAGCAGCCAAATCACCCCTCCCTGATCGCGCCGTGCGAGTACTGATGTCGGACACTGAACACGGCTATGGCGACGGATTCTTAGGCCCTGTTGATGGGAATTTTGCTGCCCAGTTAGGCGATTTCATCGTCAAGCGCCGGGACGGCTTGATCTCTTATAACTTGGCTACAGCAGTGGACGACGGCAACACCATCAGCGAGGTATTGCGCGGCCAGGACCTGTTACCGGTTACCGCCCCGCAACGCTATTTGATGCACTTACTCGGCCTGACAACGCCTAACTACGCACATATTCCATGTCTAGAATTCGCCGACGGCACTAAATTATCAAAACAAACCCACGCGCCACCGCTGAACGACGCTATCGCTCTATCCAACCTTCGCGCAGCGCTAAGTTACTTGGGTTTTCACGCTCCACAGGCAGCCGATTCTGTTGACACATTGTTATTCTGGGCCGTTGAGCACTTCGACCTCAGCAAAGTTCCTTCCCAATTGCCAAAATACCGGCCTTCGGCGCCTGCGTTCTGATACCGCGCACAACGGCGACGGCGGCGAATAGCTTTGTTAAGATTCTGCTATGACTGATTTGTTACTCATTGATAACGACCGCGCACGCAGCAATGAACTCACGGCGTTGCTAAGCACGCATGGCATAAGTGTCCAAGCGGCTGAGGCTATCGACAACCTTGCGCTGGGCCAGTTCGATTGTTTGCTGATCGACCACAATGAAATTCCAACTGATTTTGAAAATATTACCGGGCAACTACCAGTCATTGTCCTTGCCCTCAAAGGCTCTATAAAAGCAGCCGTCAACGCGATTCAACTTGGGGCGAAGGACTATCTGGAGCAACCGATTGAGCCTGACGAACTACTTGCCGCAATAGAGCGGGCATGCGCCTATCGGCCAAATCGAGCGAGCGTTACCGCCAGTGATATGGAGTTAATCGGCACTTCAGAAAACACCCAAACTTTGCGCAAACGCATCGAGAAAGTAGGCCCAAGCGACTCGCCAATTTTGATTCTCGGCCAGTCCGGTACGGGTAAAGAGCTAGTCGCCAGAGCCTTGCACGCGGCCAGTAGAAGAGCCCGCGCGCCAATGATCACCATCAATTGCGCAACAGTACCCGAGGATCTTATAGAAACAGAACTGTTTGGTATGGAGCCTCTGAGTTCCGCACAATCTGGCGGCCATGGGTTAGTGGAGGCGGCCAACGGCGGGACGCTCTTTTTGGACGAGATTGCAGAACTAAGCCTCAGCGCGCAGGCAAAACTCATCCATGTGGTTCAGGGCGAAAATCGTCGGGTTGGTAGTTCGCGATCAAATCCGGTTGATGTTCGCTTGATCGCAGCCACGCATCGCGATTTACAGGCGCTTACTGAGTCTGGTGACTTTCGTTCTGATCTCTTTTATCGCCTCAACGTTCTTACATTTCAGCTATCACCGCTACAAAACCGCAGCGAAGATATCCTCAATATCGGCGAGTGGTTACTCAAACAAGCTTGTCTGCGACTGGACAAAAAAGGCCTAACTCTCGGCAAAGCCGCAAAAGACACGATGATTGCTTATCATTGGCCAGGCAATGTTCGTGAACTCAGCAACGCCATCGAGCGGGCAGTAATTTTGTCCGATGATGACAGCGAAATAACGCCGAGCTTACTGGCCATTGAGCCGATCCAGAAACAATCTGAGCCTGAAGAGGAGCGCGAGGCCGATGCAGCCCAAACATCCTTGGAAGACTACTTCGTTCGATTCGTACAGGACAATCAAGACCAACTTACCGAAACGGAACTGGCGGAAAAACTCGGTATTAGTCGCAAGAGTTTGTGGGAGCGACGCCAGAGACTGAATATTCCTCGCAAGCGAACTCGTAAACGCGGCCCAAGAATAGACACTGGAGCCAACAACTGAGCTCGAAAACAGCAGTTCGAACAACCGCTCACGCTATAGATTTGGAGCAGTTGGACAAAGACGCACTCGATGTCATCCACCAACTGAACGCACATGGGTATACGGCCTTACTGGTTGGCGGTTGCATTCGCGATGTGTTGTGCGGCTTAACACCCAAAGACTTCGATGTCGCAACCGATGCGCCGCTGGACGAGATAAAACGCATCTTTCGACGGTCACGAATAATCGGACGGCGTTTTCCGATCGCGCATGTTCGCTACGGCCGAAATCTAATCGAGGTTTCCACCTTCCGGCAGTCTGTTTCAGACAATATCGAGCATGATGCTCAGGGCATGATCCTACGCGACGAGGCCTTTGGTACCCTGCAAGAGGATGCCTTTCGCCGCGACTTCAGTGTCAACGCACTGTATTTCGACCCTAATAGTCAGGAAATTATCGATTATGTGGATGGGCTAGAAGACCTCGCCAACCAACGAATTAGACTCATCGGCGAACCTGCCGTTCGACTCGCAGAAGACCCAGTGCGAATACTGCGCGCAGTGCGCTTTGCTAATAAGTTAAACTTTACCTTGGATGACGACATCGTTGAGTTGATCGAGGACAGTGCCGTACGCTTACAGGCCATTCCTCCAGCGCGGCTGTTTGACGAATTCCTAAAACTATTTCTAACCGGTAATGGCGAAGGGATTTGGCAACAAATCCGTTATACCGGTATCGCAAGGGCACTCTTTCCAACCTGTAATCCGCACAGCGATTTAGTTGTCGCCGCGATGCGCAATACCGACGAGCGCATCAAAAGTGGCCTATCAGTGACCCCAGGTTTCTTGATTGCGGTGCTATTGTGGGAAGACTTTGCGGCTCGGGCAGCCGAAACCGTCACAGGAGGCGACGATCCGGCGTTCGCCACCTTACGTAATCAGCAACATACAATCGCTGTACCCAGACGTTTTGGCACGTTCGCCAAAGAAACATGGATAATCCAAGAACGACTTATTAAGCGTAATCCACGGACGATCCAACGGCTTGTCCAGCATAAGCGCTTTCGCGCTGGATTCGATTTTCTATGCTTACGCGCGGAATCAGATTCCACACTCAGCGAATGCGCAGGGTGGTGGAGCCGTTTTCAGGAACAGGATGAGGCCGGCCAGCACGACATGATCGAGGAATTACCAAAACCTCAGCGCAAGCGACGACGGCGCAACAAACGCCGCAGTACAGGTTGATAAAGGTGTTTCAAAGTTACTGCCCGCAGGACGAGGTAATAGTTGAACCCGCGCTTACCGTTGTACATAGTTAACACTGCAAATTAAGTCTGCGTATCCAGTGACTCTAAGCGTTGAAACTTTGAAACCTGAACAAACGGACCCCGCGGCGGTTTCCCTTCGTCCCAGCGATCAGCGCGCCGCCTTACCAAGTTTCATTGCCGTCGAAGGCCCGATTGGCGTCGGTAAAACCACTCTGGCGCGCCGCTTAGCGGACACCCTTGGTTATCCGCTGATGCTCGAACCTGCGGCCGAAAATCCATTCTTGGATCGCTTTTATACTGAAGGTGCAAGCCAAGCTCTGCCCACCCAGCTGTTTTTTTTATTACACCGAGCTCGACAGTTGGCAGATATCCCATCAGGGGGATTGTTGGATCAAAATTTGGTCGCTGACTTCCTGATGGAGAAAGATGAGCTCTTCGCCAAATTGACTCTGGATGCTCAGGAGTTTGCGCTTTATCAGCAAATTCAGACCAGCTTGAACCTTAGTCCGCCAACTCCTGATCTCGTAATCTATCTGCAAGCGCCAACCGATGTGCTACTGCAGCGTATCCAACAACGCGGCCTCGAAGCCGAGTCGCAGATTGCCGCCGACTATTTAGTCTCACTATCGGAAAGCTATACCGAGTTTTTTCATTATTACGACGACGCGCCATTACTCATCGTTAATGCCGCCGAAATCGACTTTGCCCACAACGATGTTCATTTTGATCACTTGCTTGAACAGATTCTGCATATGGAAGGCAGCAGGCAATTTTTTAATCCGAACCCCACCCTTCTTTAAACCGCGAGACAATTAAATTTGACCATCTGGACCACTTTGCAAGCGCATAGCCAGCGCTTGACTGCGATCTCCACCGGGGAGCTAAACAAAGACCAACAACGCTCGTCTAATCTGACATTTGATCTCGCTGGCTGCCACTTTGATCTCAGTCGACAACGTTTTGATCAGTCTACCCTGAATGACTTAGTAGCACTGGCCAAGGAAGCTAATGTAGCGTCACTGCGAGATGCCCTATTCGCCGGCCAGCCAATCAATGTCAGCGAAAACAGGGCTGTTTTACATATGGCTCTACGTGGCGGCGCTCCGAACTTGGCTACAGAGCTGGTTCGCGAGATAGACGCGGCTCGACAAAAACTCTACCAGTGCGCGGAAGCAATACGCTCAGGTAATTGGCGCGGTTACACTGATAAGCCGATCACGGATGTCGTGCACATTGGTATTGGCGGCTCGCATCTGGGCCCGGAACTCATCACCGAGGCACTATGCGACTTCACTGCGGCAAGCCCAAACATTCATTTTGTCGCGAACATCGATGCATTCGATCTTGTAACAACGCTGCGCCCGCTAAACCCTGCAACCACGCTATTTATCGTTGCATCAAAATCTTTCTCAACCTTGGAAACTCTGGAAAACGCCCGCAGCGCCCGTAACTGGTTTTTAGAGAGGACATGCAATACCGCGGCGATCGCCCAGCACTTTATTGGCATCACTAACAATATTGCGGCTGCCAAGGATTTCGGCCTAGCTGAGGAAAATCTTTTTTCCATGCGGGATTGGGTTGGTGGGCGCTACTCATTATGGTCTGCCATGGGCTTACCCGCGGCGATCGCTATTGGCAGCGATAACTTTGACAAACTACTGCATGGTGCAGCATTAGTAGACCAGCACTTCGCTGAAACCCCTTTGGCGGAAAATTTACCACTGATATGTGCCCTAGCTGGACTCTGGAACTACAACATTCTGGGTTGCCACAGCTTGGCAATATTGAGCTACGACCAACGCCTCCGACTTTTGCCTGACTACTTGCAACAATTAGAGATGGAAAGTAACGGTAAATCTGTGAGCCGCGACGGTGAAGCTCTGGAATATACGACTATGCCCATACTATGGGGTGGCTGTGGCACCAATGGCCAGCATGCTTACCACCAATTATTGCACCAAGGGACATCGGCCTATGCTGCTGACATCATCGTTGTTGCTCAGGATCAGATGAATTTGCCCCATCACCGCAATTGGCTGAATGCCAACGCCCTAGCCCAGGCCCAAGCCATGACCGACGGCTGGATTCCTGAGTCCGTGGAGGACAGTCACCGCGCTGTTCCTGGACAGCACCCGCTGTCAATGGTGCTAATTGACAAGCTCGGGCCCACCCAACTCGGCGCATTGCTCGCAACCTATGAACACAAGGTGTTTTGCCAAGGTGCGCTATGGAACATAAACTCCTTTGACCAATGGGGGGTAGAGCTTGGGAAAAAGCTCGCGGAGCCAATCTATCGCAGCTTGAGTGAGCAAAATAGCTCAACACTGGCATATGACAGCGCCACAGCTGCGCTGATTACTAAGCTGCAGGGCCCCAAGACATAACGGACTTTTTAGGAAGGTATCATGAGCGAAGTATTCGACATCCCAACTAATATCGCGTCGCGCTGCTTAATCGACCCTACTCAGTACGACACTATGTACCGGCAATCCATCGAACAACCCGACGCATTCTGGTCCGAGCAAGCGACCACCTTCCTGGATTGGACGAAACCCTGGAATCAAGTATCCGAAGTCGATATGCAACAGGGACGGATCGCCTGGTTTAACGGTGGCGAACTCAACGTATCAGTAAATTGTATCGATCGGCATTTACCCGCCCGAGCTGATCAAACTGCAATTATCTGGGAGGGGGATGAGCTTAACGAAGATGCGCACATTACTTACCAACAACTTTATGAGCAGGTTTGTCAGCTAGCCAACGGCCTCCGCGAGCGCGGCGTGCAAAAAGGCGATCGCGTATGTATCTATATGCCTATGATTCCAGAGGCGGCATACGCAATGCTCGCCTGTGCCCGCATTGGTGCCATACACAGCGTTGTATTTGGCGGTTTCTCGCCGCAATCGCTGCAAGATCGAATACTCGATTCAGACTGCCAAACGGTAATCACGGCTGACGAGGGCGTACGCGGAGGCCGTACTGTCCCGCTTAAAGAAAATGTCGACGAGGCACTGAGAAATTGCCCCAATGTGCATAGCGTTATCACCGTCAAGCGCACCGGCAATCAAGTGCCATGGAATCCGGCCCGGGACGTTTGGTACAACGAACTGACAGCACACCAAGCGACCGCGGCTGAACCCGAAATCATGGGGGCGGAAGATCCTCTGTTCATTCTCTATACCTCTGGATCTACTGGAAAACCCAAAGGCGTGCAGCATTCCAGCGCTGGCTATTTATTGCATGCCGCAATGAGCCATAAATACGTTTTTGACTATCAAGACGGCGATATTTACTGGTGCACTGCTGATGTCGGTTGGATTACCGGCCATTCGTATATTGTTTATGGTCCCTTAGCTAACGGCGCCACCACCCTTATGTTTGAGGGCATCCCTACCTACCCAGATGCGTCGCGGTGCTGGCAGGTTATCGATAAACATCAGGTGAACGTCTTTTATACCGCGCCCACCGCTCTGCGCCAGCTTATGGCACAGGGCGACGAGTTTGTAACAGGCAGCTCCAGAGCTTCTCTGCATTTGCTCGGCAGCGTGGGCGAGCCGATTAATCCGGAGGCCTGGGACTGGTACCACCGTGTCGTCGGCGAAAGGCGCTGCCCAATTGTCGATACCTGGTGGCAAACTGAAACAGGCGGAATAATGATTACGCCACTGCCTGGCGCGACTGCACTCAAACCCGGATCAGCGAGCCGACCTTTTTTCGGCGTGCAACCTGCTTTGATGGATGCAGAAGGCAACCTAATCACCGAGCAGGCGGCCTCAGGCAATCTTGTCATCACTGGTTCATGGCCCGGCCAAATCCGCTCGGTATATGGCGATCATCAAAGGGTCATCGACACTTATTACAGCACCTACAAGGGATACTACTTTACCGGCGACGGCGCACGCCGCGATGAAGATGGCTACTACTGGATCACTGGCCGTGTTGACGACGTTATGAATGTATCAGGGCATCGTATCGGCACTGCTGAAGTAGAAAGTGCGCTGGTACTGCACCCAAGCGTTGCCGAAGCGGCGGTGGTTGGTTTCCCCCACGACCTCAAAGGCGAAGGCATCTACGCATACGTTACGCTAATGCAGGGTGACGAGCGGGAACCTGAGGCCTTACGCGAAGAGCTTGTTGCTATGGTGCGAAAAGAAATCGGTCCCATCGCCAAGCCCGACGCGATCCAGTGGGCACCAGGCTTACCGAAAACGCGCTCAGGAAAAATCATGCGTCGGATATTGCGCAAAATCGCTGCTGACGAACTGGACAACCTAGGTGATACGTCTACCTTGGCTGATCCAAGTGTTGTTGCGGACCTCATCACTCACCGCATCAAACAAGCATAAAAAAAGCCGGCAAATGCCGGCTTTTTTATAAGTTGTCCCAGAGCTTATTCCTCTGCCTCTTGAGCTTGGTAATTGCCCAGCTCCTTGATTGACAACTTGATACGCCCACGTTGGTCGACATCTAGGACCACAACCTCAACTTCCTGCCCTTCTGACAGATAGTCAGTCACAGTCTCAACACGCTCCTCAGCAATCTGAGAAATGTGCAATAGGCCGTCCTTACCAGGCAAGATGTTTACAAACGCNCCGAAATCGACAATGCGCTCAACCTTACCCTTATAAATGCGTCCTACTTCNGCCTCGGCGGTGATTTCTTGAATGCGATTTACTGCAGCATCTTTAGCAGCACCGTCCTCGGCGTAAATGCGCACGCTACCGTCGTCATTGATATCAACTTCCGCGCCCGTCTCCTCAACGATGGAGCGAATGGTCGCACCACCCTTGCCGATGATGTCGCGGATTTTGTCCGGGTGAACGTTCAGAGTCACCATAGCTGGCGCATTATCCGACAGCTCTTCACGTGAGGCGCTGATGACTTTNTTCATCTCATCAAGAATATGCACGCGCGCTTCAAATGCCTGTGCTAACGCAGCCTCCATAATCTCTTCGGTAATGCCGTCGATCTTGATGTCCATCTGCAAGGCTGTAACACCTGCGGCGGTTCCAGCCACCTTAAAGTCCATGTCACCAAGGTGATCTTCGTCGCCCAAGATGTCGGTCAATACCGCATAGCGATTGCCTTCCTTTACCAAGCCCATCGCAACACCGGCTACCGGNGCTTTCACCGGTACACCCGCGTCCATTAGGGCAAGGGANGTTCCACAAACACTGGCCATGGAGCTTGAGCCATTAGACTCGGTTATCTCTGATACAACCCGGATGGTATACGGGAAATCTTCAGAATTAGGCAGCGCTGCACTAACCCCGCGGCGCGCAAGCTTGCCGTGACCGATTTCGCGGCGCTTCGGCCCGCTCATGAANCCTGCCTCGCCCACACTGTAGGGGGGGAAGTTGTAGTGCAGCATAAAGGTATCTTTATAAGAGCCTTCCAGCGCGTCGATCAACGCCGCGTCGCGNAGNGTACCTAATGTCGCTACCACGAGGGCCTGGGTCTCTCCGCGGGTAAACAGTGCTGATCCATGTGCCTTGGGCAGCACACCAACTTCGACCTCGATGGGTCGGACCGTACGCAAATCGCGTCCGTCGATTCGCGGCTCACCATTCAGCACACGCTGACGAACTAGGTCTTTCTCAACTTTACCGAACATCCCAGCAACATCGTCAGCACTCGGCGCACCGGTGTCNCCTCCGGCTATTTGTTCGACGGCGGAGTCGAGCAGCCCACGCACGCGATCTTGGCGCTCCATCTTATCGCTAATGCGATAGGCATCACCCAGCTCGGATTTCACCGCGCTCTCTACTTGGGCTAATAGACTTTCGTCCTTCGCTTCCGGCTGCCAATCCCACGCCGGCTTACCAACTTCACTGGCCAGCTCTGCTACAGCAGTAATGATCGCTTGCATCTCTTGATGCGCGAACAAAACAGCGCCCAACATTTGGTCTTCGGTCAGCTCTTTTGCCTCGGACTCAACCATGAGCACAGCGCCAGAGGTACCGGCAACNGTCATATTAAGATCTGAGGTCGCGAGNACATCGTAGCCAGGGTTAAGCACATATTGGCCATCGACATAGCCCACGCGCGCTGCACCGATAGGTCCAGCAAATGGAATACCGGAAATCGCCAACGCGGCAGAGGTGCCAATCATTGCCGCAATATCTGGATCTTGGTTCTTGTCGGTAGAGACAACAGTACAAACCACCTGTACTTCGTTCATAAATCCTTTAGGAAACAGGGGCCTAATCGGGCGATCAATAAGCCGCGAAGTNAGCGTCTCTTTTTCGCTGGGCCGACCTTCACGGCGGAAGAAGCCTCCTGGTATTTTGCCCGCCGCATAAGTTTTTTCCTGGTAATTTACCGTTAAAGGAAAAAAGTCTTGTCCTGGTCGAGCGCTCTTCGCTCCGACTACGGTGGTGAGTACCACCGTATCGCCGATGCTAACGACCACTGAACCGGTCGCTTGTTTAGCAATCTTATTGGTTTCGATAGAAACCTGCTGATCGCCAAACTGAAATTGTTTGGTTATGGGNTTCAAATTGTATTCTCCGAGTCAGGCCGCGCCCTATGCGCGGTCAATTTTGTATTAGCTCAATATAAGATTAACGGCGTAGACCTAAACGCTTGATCAAATCGCCGTATCGAGCAACGTCTTTGTTTTTCAAATAATCCAACAGCTTTCGACGCTGATTAACCATCCTGATCAGACCACGTCGAGAGTGGTGATCCTTGTGGTGCTCCTTGAAATGTCCCTGCAAGGTGTTGATGTTGTGGGTCAATAGAGCAACCTGTACTTCTGGAGAGCCTGTGTCTCCGTCCTCAAGTTGATATTCCTTTACGATTTCTGCTTTGCTCTTGGCACTTAACGCCATTTTAGTCTCCTTAATACGCTAGTTAATTGGCGATGGAACCGCGCATATTTACAGTACCAACGCCTCGCTTCAGCTAACGACCTAGTCGTGCACCACTAATCTTCGGGGCGCGACTCGTCCGTCGGCTAAAATTTCTCCAACACCGAGGAAGCGTTCTGGCGCATTCTCGGCTATTTCCAACAGCTGCACCCATCCGTTCACCGGGGCGTGCGCTACCTGCACCGGTTGACCCTGGCGAACAAAGTGCGCCGTGGATTCAACCATTTTTACCGCTGGCCACTGCGCTACCGCACTGGCCATTGGTTGCAACAAGGCATCCAAGCCTTGCTGGTCTTCAATCTGGCGCAAGGTCTCCAGATCGACCATCTCTTGTTCACAATAGGGTCCAGCCGCACGCCGATGAAGGCTCTTAACATGCGCACCACACCCCAATACATTGCCCAGGTCTTCCGCAATGCTGCGAACATAGGTGCCTTTACTGCAATGCAGCTCCAGCTCAAATTCGTCGGCATCAAAGTCTGTCATTTCAAGTTGAAATACCGTCACGTCGCGGACTTTTCTTTCAACTTCTATGCCCTGGCGCGCAAGCTTATACAAAGGCTGCCCATTATGCTTCAGCGCCGAGTACATTGGTGGCAACTGCTTGATCGCGCCGCGAAACGCTCCAAGGGCCTGTTCCACCTCGGCAGCCCCGATACCCGCTGTGCTCGCCTCGCTAATCACCGCACCATCGGCATCACCAGTATCCGTAGTCACACCTAGCCTAATCCGGGTCCGGTACTTTTTGTCCGACTCCAACAAATATTGTGAAAACTTAGTCGCCTCTCCAAAGCACAGGGGCAACACACCGGTAGCCAACGGATCTAAACTGCCGGTATGTCCTACTTTTTGCGCACCGTAGATTCGCTTNGCTTGCTGCACAGCATCATTGGATGTCATACCCGCAGCCTTGTTNAGCACNAGTACGCCGCTGACCTTTCTGCCCCGTCGAGTTCTACCCATTTTGATCCTGCCGCGTCGTATCTTCAGCCACAGCATCTGCAATCAATTTTTCTAAACGCGGACCTGACTCCAACAATTCATCNTAGTGAAAGCGCGGCCGCGGCGTCGTTCGCATTTTATGTTGCTTAGCCAACTCCGAACGAAAAAAGCCAGCCGCATTATTCAGCACTTCTAATAACTCTTGTTTTTTAGCGTCTGAATCTACATCCAATGAGGAAATATAAATTTCCGCGTAGGACAAATCTTTACTGACCNTAACATCACTGACGCTAACAAAAGCACCAACCCGCGGATCACGCATTTGCGTCTGCAAAATTTTCGCGATTTCGTCACGAACAAAATCAGCTACGCGCAATTCGCGAGACATGTCAGCGGATCTCGCTCAATTCCAAGAAACTCTGCATGCTACGCTGCCAGCGCGAGCTACAGCTCGCGTGCAATTTCCTTGGTATCGAAGACTTCAATGGAATCGCCGGGGCGCACATCNTTGTAATTACGCACGCCGATACCGCACTCGGTACCATTGCGCACGTCGTTTACATCGTCTTTAAATCGTCGCAACGACTCCAATTCGCCCTCATAGATCACCACATTATCGCGTAACACCCGGATCGGCTTGTTACGGTAGACAACGCCCTCAACCACCATACAGCCGGCAATTTGGCCATATCGGGGCGACTTGAAGACGTCACGTACCTCAGCGATACCGACAATTTCTTCGCGCACTTCCGGCGCCAGCATACCGGTCAAGACACTCTTAATGTCATCCATGAGCTCATAGATCACGCTGTAGTAGCGTAAATCAACGCCCTCGCGTTCCAACAGGGTCTTGGCNCGCTTGTCGGCACGAACATTAAAACCAAAGACCGCTGCACCATAGGTGACCGCCATAGTCGCATCCGATTCAGAAATCCCGCCAACACCTGAACCCAGCACCTGCACCGATACCTCGTCATTGCCGATATCGGCCATGGCTTGCACAATGGCTTCGAGGCTGCCGCGCACATCGGCTTTGACAACAACTTTAAGGATGCGTTTCTCACCCTCAGCCATGTTGACGAACATATTTTCGAGCTTGGCTGCCTGCTGCATCGCCTGCAGTCGCTCTTGGGTCTTATCGCGGCGGAACTCAGCCAACTCGCGCGCAGAGCGCTCGTCAGTGACCACTGCGAACTCATCGCCTGCACCTGGGGTGCCGTTCAAGCCTAATACTTCCACCGGTTGCGCTGGTTCTGCCACCTTGGTAGCTGCGCCCTTGTCATCGAGCATGGCCCGCACGCGACCGTGAAATTCACCGGCGATGACGATGTCACCTTGGCGCAACGTTCCATTCTGAATAAGCACGGTGGCTACCGGTCCGCGTCCCCGGTCAAGTTGTGATTCGATAACCACGCCCTGAGCGGGCGCCTCAATGATGGCGCCAATTTCTAGCAGTTCGGCCTGCAGAGTGATCGCTTCTAATAGTGCATCGATACCTTCACCCGTCATCGCAGATACTTTGACGAATTGTGTTTCACCGCCCCACTCTTCCGGCACCACGTCTTTAGCTGCCAGTTCGTTGGTAACCCTATCAGGGTCAGCGCCCTCTAAATCAATTTTGTTAATCGCAACGATAATCGGCACCTCAGCCGCCTTGGCGTGCTGGATAGCCTCTTCCGTTTGCGGCATTACGCCGTCATCAGCTGCGACTACCAAGACCACGATATCCGTTATCTTGGCGCCTCGAGCGCGCATCGAGGTAAAGGCTGCGTGGCCGGGAGTATCGATAAACGTTACATCGCCGTTGTCCGTTGGAACACTGTAGGCTCCGATGTGCTGGGTTATGCCCCCGGCTTCGCCACTGGTCACCCGAGTATTGCGTATGTGATCTAACAGGGATGTTTTTCCATGATCCACATGACCCATGACCGTAACCACAGGCGCGCGCTGCTCGGTTTCTCCTTCAATCACCAAGGAGGCTTCAAGCTGCTCTTCGAGCACATCTTCGCTAACAATTTTTATGCGGTGACCCATCTCCTCGATCACCAATGTTGCCGTATCAGCATCAACCGTTTGGTTGATGGTGGCCATGACCCCAAGCCCCATAAGGGTTTTGATCACTTCACCGGCTTTAACTGCCATACCCTGGGCAAGCTCTCCGACGGTGATCATTTCACCGACTTCAACTTCCCGCGAAATAAATTCGGTTGGCTTAAATTCGCCACCCTGCTGATCGACCTTTAGCGGCGTATCGCGTTGCGGCTGGCGACGCTTAGTTCGACGCTCTGACTTTAAACTCAGTTCGCGGCGACGGTTATCTCCGCGACCAGCCCCGCCACCGGCACCACGCTCACGCCCGCGACCACGCTTACCACCGCGCTGCTCCGACTGCTCCTTCGCCTGAATATCAGCCGCGGAGACCGGAGCTTCGCCCGCCTTCTTAGCTTCTGCTTCTGCTTCGGCCTTCTGCGCCGCGGCAAGCCGTTCCTGCTCGAGCCGATGTTCTTCTTCCTTACGCTGCTCTTCTTCAGCAG